>JBCDKB010000006.1:0-52346 GCA_038747035.1 Acidobacteriota bacterium
GGAAGGAGTTCTCGAACTCCTCCTTATTCTCGAAGGGGTAGTGCCACTGGGCGTAGGGCATGGCGCCCGACTCGAACCACACGTCGATCGTATAAGGCACGCGCTTGTAGCTCTCGCCGTCGATCTCGAAGGTGATCTCGTCGATATACGGCCGGTGCAGGTCCAGCTCGGAAAGGTCGCGGCCGGTGAGCTTCGAGAGCTCCTCGACGCTGCCGATGCAGTGCCGCTTCGAGCCGTCCTCGTTCTCCCAGATCGGCAGCGGGGTGCCCCAGTAGCGCTCGCGGGAGATGGCCCAGTCGATATTGTTCTCGAGCCAATTTCCGAAGCGTCCGGTCTTGATGTGGTCCGGCACCCAGTTGATGTCTTGGTTATTCGACAGCAGCTGGTCCTTGATGGCGGTGGTGCGGATATACCAGCTGCGCTTGGCGTAATAGAGCAGCGGCGCCCCGTCGCGCCAGCAGAAGGGGTAGGCGTGCACGATGGTCGAGCGACGGAAAAGCTAGCCGGCCCGGTCGAGGGCTTTCATGATCGGCTTGTCGGCGTCCTTGAAGAACTCGCCGACGATCGACGGCGCGCCTTCGCCCGGCAGCTCGACCTCGGGGAAGATCGTGCCGTCGAGGTCGACGGAGAAGAGCGTCGGCACGTCGTTCTTGCGCCCGATCTCGAGGTCGCCGTAGGCCGGCGCGATGTGCACCAGGCCGGTGCCCTCTTCGAGCTCCACCGACGCTTCCGGCACCACGCGGTGGGCGTTTGTGAGGTCGGTGCCCGCGGGCACGCGGCCTTGGATGATCGGGTCGTAGCCGAGTCCCACGAGCTCGGTGCCCGGGATGGAGGCCAGCACCCGGTAGTTGCCTTCTTCGAAGACCGCGTCGAGCAGCTTCTCGCCGACGATATAGAGCTCGGGGTCACCTTCGCGGCCGTGGGCCGGGGCGCCTTCCACCAAGGCGTAGGTCCCTTCGGGCTTGATCGCGATGCCGGAGTTGGCGGGCAGCGTCCAGGGCGTGGTGGTCCAGATCATCAGGCTGGCGGTGCGCGCGTCGTCCGCCGGCAGCCAGCCGCGCTCGACGAGGACGTCGCGGTGGGCCGGGAATTTGACCCACACCGACGGGTCGACCGCGTCGGGCTTCATGCCCTGGGCCGCTTCGTGGTCCGCCAGTGAGGTGTTGCACCGCGGGCAGTGCATGGTGATTTTGTAGTCCTCGAAGAGCAGGTCGCGGTCCCAGAGCTCCTTGAGGATCCACCAGCAGCTCTCGATGAAGCCGTTCTCGTAGGTGATGTAGGCGTTCTCGAGGTCGAGCCAGAATCCGATGCGCTCCGTCAGGTCGTTCCAGTCCTTGATGTACCGGAAGACCGAGTCGCGGCAGCGCTCGTTGAACTTGGCGATGCCGTAGGCTTCGATATCTTTTTTGCCGGTCGAACCGATCTCTTTTTCAATCTCGACTTCCACCGGTAGACCGTGGGTATCCCAGCCGCCGCGGCGCCCGACCTTGTAGCCGCGCATGGTCTTGTAGCGCAGCACGAGGTCCTTGAACGAGCGGGTGCTCGCGTGGTGAAGACCCGGCTTGCCGTTGGCCGTGGGCGGGCCTTCGTAAAACGTGTAGTGGCCGGCGCCACCGTCCTTTTCGAACGAACGTTTCGCAATATCGGCCTGGCGCCAGAATTCGAGGATTTCTAGGTCGAGCTCGGGGAGGTCGACGGAAGGATCTACGGCGTCGAACATCGTGGTTCTTTCTTCGAAGTGGCCCGGAGTGGCGCGCAGGGCCCGTCGGAGACGATCCGGCGAGGCGGTGCGGACGATTAACGGGTCGGGATCGTAGCAGTCGCCGCGGATCGACACCACACCCGCGAGGTCGGTCACGCGGGTCTCTGCGCCGTCGGGACGTGGCTTCGAAACTAGGAGGACTCGGGGGCGGCCGCCGCTCCGGACCTTCCGGCGGAGCCGTCGGCGGACGCGGAAAGGTCAAAAGAGCGCATCAGAAGCACCAGCAAAATGATGCCCGGGATCGCCATCGCGCTGCCGAAGAGGAAGAAATTGACGTAGCCGAGGGCCGCGGCGGTTTTGCCCGCAAAGCCGGCGAAGAAAGTGCGGCCTAAGGACGCGAGGCTCGAGAGCAAGGCGTATTGGGTCGCCGTATAGCGCTTGTTGGCGAGCAGCGACATGAATGCCACCAGGGCCGCCGTGCCCATGCCGCTCGACACGTCTTCAACGCCGACCACCGTGGCCAGCGCCCACCACTGGGGCCCGGTGACGGTGAGCAGGGCGAAAAGCGCCGTCGAGAAGGCCTGGAGAAAGGCGAAAAGGAAGAGGGCGCGCAGGATGCCCAGGCGGTAGATCAAGACGCCGCCGAGGAAGAGCCCGGCCATGGTTGAAAAGAAGCCTACGACCTTGGCGGCTTCGGCGATTTCGGCATCGCTAAAGCCAATGTCGACGTAATAGGGCGAGGTCATCGAGCCGGCGAAGGCGTCGCCGATCTTGAAGAGCAGCACAAAGAAGAGGACGAGGATGGAACCGCGGCGCTGGAGGAATTCGAAGAACGGCTCGACCACCGCGTCTTTGAAACTCTGGGGCGGCATGAACTCAGCCTCCGGCTCTTTAACCAAAAGAACCGTGACGATGCCCACCAGCACGAAGGCCGCCATCAACCACCACATTTGGTTGAAGCTCAGGCCGAGGGTGTCCGGGTCCACGAGCCACAGGCCGAGGCCGGTGGAGACCAGCATGCCGACGCGGTAGCCGTAGACGATGAAGGAGGCGCCGATGCCCTGCTCTTCGTCCCGCAAGCTTTCACGTCGGAAGGCGTCGATGCCGATGTCTTGGGTGGCGGAGAAAAACGAGACGGCGATCGCGAAAGCCACCACCAGCGGCAGCGACGCGGTCGGTTCGGTGAAGCCCAGACCGGCCAGGGAGAGCAGCAGGCCGACCTGGGCGATCAGGATCCACGACCGGCGTCGACCGAGGGCGGACGGCGTGAAGCGGTCGAGCAGCGGCGCCCACAGGAAGTTGAGCGAGTAGGGCACCATCACCCACGAGATGTAGCCGATGGTGGAGAGCTCGATGCCTTCGCGCCGCAGCCAGATCTTCAGGCTCGACGCCATGAGCATGTAGGGCAGGCCGCTCGAGAAGCCGAGGAAAAGAATCGCCAGCAGGCGACCGCTGCCGAGGGAGCGCAGCAGGTCGACGAAGGTCGGGCCGTCCGGGGCCTTGCCTTCGCTGGATTTCGGGGCAGTCTCTGTTTCGGTCTCTACACGGGTCGAGTCGCTCACGTCGGGGCTCCCTTGCGAAGTCCGCCGATTGTAGCCCCCGACCCCAGATTTCGAACCGCTGCCGGTGCCCGGCGTTTCGACGCGCTAGGCCGCCGCGACCGCAGCGGCCGGTCCCGCAGACTCCGCCTCGGTGATGGGGCCGTAGCCCACGCGGGTCTCCGCAATATCCGCGAGGGCGGCGAGGCGCGTCAGCAGCCGCTTGCGCGTCTCGTAGCCCCGGCCGAGGGTTTGCTCGCCGAGCTCGAAGAGGCCGGGCCAGTCGAGGCTGCGCTCGTCCCGCGGCACGGCCCATTCGCCGAGGGTACCGTCGGCCGACTGGAAGTCGAACGGGCACGGGCACGACCACGCCGAGCGCAGCTCCGCCAGGTGCCGGCGCAACTCGCCGACCAGGTCGAGGACCCGGTCGCCGGGCTGGGCCGGGTCTTCGGTGAGCTGCTGCAAGACGAAGCGCAGGACGCTGAGGCAGTGGTCGATGGCGCGCAGCCGCATCCAGCCGCCGTTGACGGCCTCGAGGGCCGGTAGCAAGCGATCCCGTTCGGCCCGGGCTTCCCCGTCGTCGGGGGCGTCGAGGGCGTCGACTGCGGCCCGTAGCCGGGTGATGAGGGCGCCTTCATGGTCTTCGAGCACGGCTTCGATCGGCGCCGCGCGATCGCTGAGCTCCCGCCGGCGGTCGTCGATGCCGTCCTGCGTCGCGGCGTCGACTTCAAAGGCCGACGGCTCGAAGCTATGTCCGGCGTCGAGCACCTCTCCGGCGGCGTCGAGGCGCAGGAGCTGCCGCTGGATCTCCTGCCAGTCGCCCAGCGCCGTCCGGTAGCGGTCAAGGCCGGCGGCCATGGCGTCACGGGCGCGTGCGAGGGCCTCCGCCTCGACCGCCGGCGGCCACGGCAGCTGACGGTCGGCGTCGAAGACACCGCCGGTGAAGCGCTCGAGGGTCTCGCGGTCACCCTCCGCTTGGTCGGTGAGGGCGAGCAGCTCTTTCGCCGGCAGGAGCCGCGTTTTCGCCAGAACATCGCCGACCTGGGCTTCGAGGAAGCGATGGGAGACGGCCTGGGCTAAACCTTCGAAATCGCTGAAGAGTGCCGTCGCCGGCAGCTCGGAACGAAATGCCGGCGGGTCCGTCTCGAGGCCGGCGCTGCGCTCGCGGTCGACGTCGGCGGGGTGGGTGTCGAAGGTGCCGGTCCGCTCCTCCAGACGTCGACGGTCGATTTCGGTCACCACGTCGGGTTCGAATCGGCCGCGCACCACGCTGATCAGCTCCGGCACGTTGTCCACCAGGTGGCCGAGGGGGAAGGTCTCGGAGAGGCGGTTCATCGCCACCTGCTGGCCGGCGCCGAGCAGCGACAGGTCGCGGGCGGTGGCGGCGAAAGTCGGGGCGCCGACGAGTCGGGCTTCGTAACGGTCGGCGTCGAATTCCATCTGACGCATGAGGAAACAGCTGATGGCGTGTCCGACGTGCATGAGCGCCCACAGGATGCGTCGGGTGAGCCACACCATGCCGCGGGCGGCCTGGACCGCCACCCAAATCAACAGGCCGACGTCGCTGGCTTCCTTCGCCGCGGTATCGAGCTTGGCGTCCCAGGAGTCCCGTTCGTAGACCACGCGGGCGAACCACGCGTTGACCGAGCGCACGATGTAGGTCAGGCGCATGCCGGCGCCTTGGGCGAAGTGTCCGAATTCATGGGCGAGCACGCCGGCGAGCTGCTGCAGCGACAGGCCGCGGGCCAGCGGCATGCCGATGGTCAGCACCAGGTCGTTGCTCAACAGACTCAAAGCGCCGCGGCGGAAGCTCGCCGACGCGTTGACCTGGCAGTCGACGTCGATGCGCGTCGGCGTCGGCGCTCCGACCTCGCGGCACAGCTTCTCGACGAAGGCGAAGAGCGTCGGCTCCTCCTCGGGACGGAGGCTATGGCTCGGTGCGTCGTCGAGGCGGCGCGAGAAGAGGGGTTTGATCAAGAAGACGATGGCGACGGCGCCGACGAAGAGCGGCGTCGAGTAGAGGAAGAACGCCGACTTGGCGTTGCTGACGGTGTCGAAGAGGCTCAAGCCGTCGACGGCGTAGCGCGCCACAGCCCAACCCGTGGCGGCGATGAGGCCGAGGTAGAGGAGCGGCAGCAGCACCATGGCGACGGTCACGGCGGCGAGCGCGAGCTGGTACGTGGGCTTGACCTTCACGGGCCGAATGTGGCCGGTGAAGGAGCCGAGGATGTCGGCGCGGGGGGTGGATGGGTTCATCGAAGTTCTCCGAGTGCCGTGCAGCGGATGCCGGGCCATAGGACATGAAAGCGGCGTCTTCGTAAGTCTTGTGCTGGGCGTGTCTTGTGGTGGGCGTGTCTTGTGGTGGATTGCGGTGGATTCTTCGCCGTTCCGCGAGGATTTTACTCTGATTCCCCGTTTTCGCAAAGGTTATACCTTGCGCAGAATGGCGCAATGGGGCGAATCCCCGGTCGAGGTGGCGCGAAAAAGCCCCGGTGCGGATCACGCACCGGGGCTCGTCGGAGGCTTTGTCGCTTTCCTTTCGGAGCGACGGATAGGGCGCGCTACCGGTTTAAAGCTACCGGTCTAAGGACTCCGGTCGGTCGAATCGGCCGCCGAGCCAGGCGTCGACCCGGCCGAGGGTCGCTTTGAAGCCGGCGGCACCTTTGTCGGACGTGACGGCCACTTGACCTTCGGGGGTGAGGGCGTAGAGCCGAAAGGGATAGGCGTCGTAGTCCGCGACCATGCGGTCGTCGAGTCCGTCGACGAGGAATGGCAGGGGGGAGCCGAAGGATTCTTTGAAGCGCTCGACGAGCTGGAAGCGCTCTTCGAGCGTCTCCGGACTTTCGACCGGCTGGGCGTCGGGGACCGGCGCCGGCCACGGGGACTCCGCCGGAAAAGCCTCGCGGCTATAGACCATGTAGAAGTCAGCGGCGAAGCGCCAGCGCTCGGCGAGCTGGGTGAGACCCTCAAACTGAGAGCGGAAGCCCATTCACGTATAGCTGCCGAAGGCGAGAATGACAGGGCGTCCGTCGAGCAGGTCGGCCAAGGAGCGACTTTCGGCGTGGCCGTCGGCGTCGAGCAGCCAGGCCTCGAAGGCGGGCGCCGGACTGCCCGCCGCCGGGCCCCGGTCATTTTCGGAGCTCAGGCCGTCGGCGCAGTCGGCGAAGCAGCCCGGGGGGAGGGTTTTCGGAGTGGACTCGGCCCAGGCGGCGCCGGTGAGGCTGATCCAGCCGAGGGCCGCGGCAGCTGTCAGCGTGAAAAGGGACCCGGGTCGAGTCGGTGGGGTCGTGGTGTACCAGGGCATCAATAGATCCTCGCAGTAGGCCGGCGCCGGGCAACGTCGGCGTTCTCAGTACCTTGGCCTTCGCGGCGCTGCGCGTCTTCGGTTGTGATTTTTTTCGCGGTTCTTGACCGGTGCAATCCGATTTTTCTATCTACCCGTAGGTAGGTAAGAACGCGGCTGACACGGAACGCAGCTCACGTTCGATGCGGCGCAAGCCGAGACTGACAAGACACACGAGTCCCAGACAAGAGCAACAGACACACCGATCGTCATCACCAAAGCCGGCTGAGCCGGCCCAGAGATCCCGCGGGTCCACCCGCTTCCGGAGATAAAACCGTGAGCCAAACCGCCACCGCCACCGACGTCATCACCGTGTACTCAACCACCTGGTGCCCGGACTGCCACCGCGCCAAGGCTTTCCTCAACTCCAAGGGCGTCGAGTATCGCGAAGTCGATATCGAGGCCCAGCCGGAAGCCGCCGAGACCGTGGCCGCCCACAACAACGGCAAGCACATCGTGCCGACCTTCGACATCGGCGGCCGGTTCTACGGCAATCCGTCGCTCCACGAGCTCGGACAGCTGGTCGCCCGCTGAAGGGGCGGCGTCGGGTGGGGCGGAAGACGCCGCCCCGCCCTTCGCCCGCGCCCGAACTATCTTCACGCTTAAGCTCCACTGAGTACCCCTGAGGACGAGAATCACCATGGACAACCAACAAGAGCAGGTCGAGAACAGCGAAGCCGTCGAGCGTCGCCAGCTGGTCATCATCGGCAGCGGACCGGCGGGATTCACCGCGGCGCTTTACGCTTCCAGAGCCAACCTGGACATTCTGCAGCTCCGCGGCGCCGAGCCCGGCGGCCAGCTGACGTCGACGCCCGATATCGAGAACTTCCCCGGCTTCCCGGAGAGCCTTTCCGGCTTTGAGCTGATGGCTAAGATGGAGGCCCAGGCCGAGCGCTTCGGCGCCGAGCTTCGCTACGGCCACGTCACCGAGCTGGACCTGAGTGCCCGCCCGTACCGGCTGACGGTCGACGGCGAGCACCGCATCGAAGCCGATGCCGTCGTGCTCTCCACCGGCGCCTCCGCCCGTTACCTCGGCCTCGCCAACGAAAAACGCCTGCTCGGCAGCGGCGTGTCGGCCTGCGCCACCTGCGACGGCGCTTTCTTCAAGGACGTCGAAGTGGCGGTGGTCGGCGGCGGCGATACGGCGATGGAGGAAGCGCTCTTCTTGACCCGATTCGCCACCAAGGTCTACGTCATCCACCGGCGCGACGAGTTCCGCGCTTCCAAGATCATGCAGGACCGGGTCTTTGCGAATCCCAAGATCGAGGTGATTTGGAACTCCCAGGTCGGCGACATCCTCGGTGACGACAAGGTGGAAGGCGTCGAGCTGATCGACACGACCAGCGGCGCGACGTCGACCCTCGAGCTCGGCGGTGTCTTCATCGCCATCGGCCACAAGCCCAATACGGACTTGGTGCGCGGCCAGCTCGAGCTAGACGAGACCGGCTACCTGATCACCGAGGCCGGCAGCACCCGCACCTCGAAGGAAGGCGTCTTCGCCTGCGGCGACGTGCAGGATCCGATTTACCGCCAGGCGATTACCGCCGCCGGCACCGGCGCCATGGCGGCGCTCGACGCCGAGCGCTACCTCGCCGAACAAGAATCGGCGCCGGTGCTGGGGGAGACCGTGGTAGCGGTCGCCGCCGCCTGATCGGCCGGCGAACTCTCCCCGATCTCAGCCTCAGATCTGCGCCGCGGACCCGCCGGTCCGCGGCGCTTTCGCGTGTCTGGCGTCCAAGATTCCGCGGGAAACGCGGATCGTAGAACGCAAGTGTGCCCGAGCTTCCGGACATCACGCTCTACGTCGAAGCCCTGGGGCGCACCGCCGCCGGCCAGGTGCTCGGGAGGGTCCGGGTCGCGAGTCCTTTTCTTGTGCGCGCAGGCTCTTCGACGCCGATAACGAAGCCAACTACTGCCCGACCTGCCAAACCGACGGCCGCCTGCTGGCCGACTGGGTGCTGTCGCGTCTGCTCCGGGAGGACCGGCCGAAGACGCTCGAAGAGCTCGAGATGCGCAAGTCGGATGCGGCCGGAGCCGGCTAGGACATCCCAAGGTCCCCTCGTTTTTCGGGCCGCCGGTCGCGGAGTTCGCCGACGAAAATCGACTCCTTAGAAGGATGCGGTTCTGGCGAAGGACCCGTTCGGCTTTATCTTTTTTATGCCCGGAAGCGCCGCTTAAGTGGCCGGAGAAGTCAGCGATGATCTTTAACAAATCCATGGCCTTTGTCGCCATCACCGTGGCGTTAGCCACTCTTGTGACCACACCGTCCAGCGCCGAGACCGGCGGCGGACTCGACTGCTGGACTTTCCCGATCGACCGGGTCGGCCCGGATGTCGTTGAGGTCCACCGCGGGGCGGCGCCGATGTGGCTGGAGATGGACGACGTCTTCGTGACCTGCGGCGACGCGTCGGCGCTCGGCGTCTGGTCTTCAGCTGAAGGGGCCGTGGCCAGGTCGCCGCTGCGCCGGCGAGCCGACCTGCCGCGCGAGTTCCTCTTCATCGTACGCGCCGCCCACCCCGGCGGTGAAAAACTCGCCGGCCTAAGGGTGCTCGAGCGCGGCGGTCCGTACGCCCTAGTCGAGGCGCTGACCGAGGATGCCCGACGCGCGATGCTCGCCGGACACTGGCTGGACCCGCACGTTGACGGCGACGGCTGCCACCGCCCGTGGGTGCGGCCGTTCGACGGTCCGCGGGTGCTGGCGCGCCAGGCGGCGAACGCCCAGCGGGGCGGCACGGTCTTCGGGCCGGGGGCGGCCGACGCCGCCGCGGCCGTCGACTTTGGACGGTGGTTCGGCGATGTCGAGACCTTGGCCGGCTGGAATCGCTACACCCGCGGCACCGAAATCGCCGCCGCCAGCGCCTGGCTTGTGGGCCAATTCCAGGGCCTCGGCCTGCCCGTGGAGACCCCCACCTTTCAGGTCGGCTCGACGACGGCGAATAACGTCATCGCCACCTGGACTGGCACGTCCCGGCCGGACGACTGGTATTTGATCGGCGCCCACTACGACTCGATCTCGCAAGATCCCTTTAACGCCGCGCCGGGGGCGGAAGACAACGCGAGCGGCTGCGCCGGCGTGGTTGAGCTGGCGCGCGTCCTGGTGCCGCGCCAGCCGGAAGCGACGGTCATTTTCTTGTGCTATTCCGGCGAAGAGCAGGGCCTCTTCGGCAGCAATGACCACGCCGGCGGCATCGTGTCGGCGGGCGACTTTTCTAAAGTCAAGGGCGTGCTCACCATGGACATGATCGGTTACTCCGGTGACCCCGACCTCGACATCCTGCTCGAGACCGAGCCGGAGTTCGAATCGGTGCTCGCCCCCTACGCCGACGCCGCGGCGGAGTTCACGACGCTGCGGGCGGTGACGAGCCTGAATGCCTTCGGCTCCGACCACGTGCCCTACCTGAATCGCGATATGCCGGCTCTCCTGACGATCGAGAACGACTGGGACTCCTATCCGGGCTATCACCGAACCAACGACCTGCCGACGAATATCAGCCAGCAGATGGGCGGCCAGACGCTCCAGATGAATGCCGCTGTTATGGCCCAGCAGACCGGCGCCGGCGTCGGCGGCGCGATCTTCAACGACGGCTTTGAATCCGCCGACACGTCGGCGTGGAGCGCGGCTTTTCCGTAAAGTCGTGGGCGCCGCTACCGCTGCGCCAGCGCCCACACGACGACCGGGAAGCGCGGGTCGTCGCGGAGCGAGTGGCGGAGCGGACGGTATTTGGCCCAGCGGTCGAGGGTCGCAATGACGCAGGCGCGGTTGCCCCAGCTGCTGGTCTTGATGGCGGCCGCCGCGAAGCCGGCGCCTTCGAGAAGCTGGCCGAGGCCGAGGGCGGTCCAGCGCGAGTAGTCGTCGGGGGCGCCGTGGTAGCGGATCAAAAAAGGCGTCGAGACCAGCAGGTGGCCGCCGGGGCGCAGCATGGCGCGGGCGTGGGCCACGGCCTTGGCGGGTTCAACGACGTGCTCGAGGACTTGCTCGACGATCACCAAATCGAAGTCGGCGCCGTCGAGCGGGCCGGCGCACAGGTCATACTCCGGGAAGTCGAGCCGTCGGTAGCTGCGGAAGTTTTTCGCCCCCCAGCGGCCGCCGCTGACTTCGAGCACGTCGAGATTCTGCGGCCCGAGGGCGTTGACCCAGGCCGCCGTCGAGCGGTCCATGACGACCCGACACCAGTGGGGTGTATGGCGGCCGGCGAGGAAGCTGAGGCGGCGTTTCCAGGACCCGAGCTCGCCGAGCTGCTGGGCCAAAGTGGGGATCTCCGGCGGCGTGAACATCGCGATGGGGGAGACAGTAGCACGCAGGAAAGGGCAAGATAGTGGCACGATGGACCGCACCGCCACCGGAACCTTGCCGCCCAGCCTGGGCTTTGGCCACCGCCTTCACTTGGCGGCGTTGCGCCTGTGGCGCGGCTTTCCGTGGCCGGGTGGGCGCGGTCGCTACTTCTTCAAGCGCCTGGTGCTGGGCGGCGCACGGGGCCAGGGCCCGCGGCCGATTCCCACCGACGTCGGCTGGCTGTGGCTCGAATGGGGCGAGGATGTGCTGCAGGCGACGCTCTACGCCAACGGCCGCCACTACGAAGATGAGGTCACCGACTACCTCGTCGACCTCGACCTCGAAGGCGCCTGTGTGCTCGACGTCGGTGCCCACGCCGGCTTCTACGCCGTGCTGCTCGCCCGGAAGATCGGTCCGACGGGCCGGCTGGTGGCTTTTGAGCCCCAGGCCACGCTCGCGGCGTCGGTCCGCCGCAGCCTCGGCGCCGCCGGCGCGGAGTGGGCGACGGTGGAGGAGCGGGCGGTCGGCGCGGAGGACGGCGTCTTGACGCTCCACCTCTCCGCGGACTCGGGCCGCACCACCGCCGGCCGCCTGCCGGACGGCGAGCTCGAGACCGCCGAGGTGCCCGTCGTGCGCTTGGATCGCTTCATCGCCGGGCGCCTGGACGGTCCGCCAACCTTGATCAAAATCGATATCGAAGGCGCGGAATGGCTGGCGGTCGACGGCCTGGGCGACCTGCTCGACGCCCCCGACGCGCCGAGTCTGGTGATTGAGATTCACCCGCGGCAAATCGTCGACCTGGGGGGCAGCCAAGACCAGCTCGTCGAGCGCCTCCGCGGCCATGGCTACGAGATTTCACGCCTCCACCACCGCACCGGTCTCGGTCCGCTCGAAGAGCCCCTGCCGACCACCACCACCTGGCACCTCCTGGCGGAGAAGCGCGCACGGCGAGGACAGCGATGACGGCGCCGAGCGAGGGGGGCGCGCCGCGGGTGTCGGTCATCATAGCGACCCACAACCGGGCCGAGCTGCTGCCGGTGGCGATCGAGTCGATCCTCGCCCAGTCGCTCCAGGACTTCGAGATCGTGCCCGTGGACGACGCCTCGACCGACGGCACGTCCGAAGTGCTCGGGCAGCTGGCGGCGTCTGACCCGCGGATCCGGCCGCTGCGCGCCGAGCAGAATCTTGGCCCGGGGGGGGCGCGCAACCTGGGCATCCAGCACGCGCGCGGCGAATATGTCGCCGTGCTCGACGACGACGAGCGCGCCGAGGTCGGCCGACTCGAGCGCCAGGTCGAGTTCATGGACGCCCACCCGCAGGTCGCCGCCGTCTTCTCGGGCATCCGCTGGGTCGACGCCGAGGATCAGACCCTGCGCTTGTCGCCGGGTCCGATCCTGCGGGACGAGCTGCCGCGCTCGCCGACGTCGCTTTTCCGCCTGCTTTACCTGCACGGCAACCGGCTGCCGAACGGCACGCTGCTTGCGCGGCGCCAGGTGATGCTCGATCACCCCTATGCGCCGGAGCTGCGGATCGCCGAAGACTGGCTGCTTTTCCTCGAGCTCACGGCCCACGGCCTGCCGCTGGCGTCGGTGCCGGAGGCGCTGGTGCGCAGCCTGCGGGATGAGCATCACACGAGCCAAATGAGCAATAAGGAGCTGGCTTTCCGCTGTCAGCGCAAGGCCCTGCGCATGCTGCGGCGTCGGCTGCGTCGGCGGGGCATCCGCCAGTTCAAGTGGCTCCACCGCCGCGCCTTCGCCCGCCAGCTGGTGCGGGAGGCGCGCTATTGGTACGGTCGGCGCGGCCTGGCGCTGGTGGCCCGCGCCATGACGATTGCGCCTTACGACGCGGCGCCGTGGCGGGCCTCGCTTTTCTTTAGTCGGGTGCTGGGCCTCAAATTGCGCCGCGCCCTCGGCGCGTGAGCGCCCCGGAGACTGCCCCGAAGTGATCGACGCTTTTTTTCGCCTGCGCAAGACCCTGGCCGACCCGCTCGCCTTTGCCCTGTCGAAGCGTGAGCTGCACGCGCTGATGGCCACCGATGAGCTCGACGCCGTGGTCGACGCCACCGAGGCCTACCAGGGACGCGGCTTCTACGCCCGCATCCACGCCATCCAGCACCGCTCCGAAATCCTCGGACTGGCGGAGCGGGTGCGCGCCCTCGACGCCAAGCGCATCGTCGAGATCGGCAGCTATAAGGGCGGTACGCTTTTCATCTTCTGCCGGGCGGCCATGGGGCTCGAGCACGCGGTGTCCATCGACCTGCCGGGCGGAGACTTCGGCGGCGGCTACGACTCGCGGCGCGAGCGGCTTTTCCGCGAGTTTCTGCACCGTCGACCCGGCGCGAAGCTGACCTGCCTGCGCGCCGATTCCCACGCCCCTGAAACCCTTGATGCGCTCCGCCGGTCCCTCGGTGACGACCCCATCGACTTCCTCTACATCGACGGCGACCACCGGCTCGAGGGCGTGCGCAGCGATTTTGAGCAGTACGCGCCGCTCGTACGATCCGGGGGCTTGGTGGCGTTCCACGACATCATTACCCGCGAGCCCGGCCACGACGTCCATCGGTTCTGGCTCGAGATCAAAGATCGCTACGAGCACGAAGAGCTGATCGCCGACCCCGACGGCAATAAGGGCATCGGCATCCTCCGGATGTGAGCCGACCGTGGGCGTAGGGCAAGCGCGCGGACAGACCAGGGCGCCGAAGATCAGCGTCGTGCTGCCAGTTTACCGCGGCGCCCAGACCCTCGACCGGGCCGTCGATTCGATTCGCGGTCAAAGCGAGGACGACTGGGAGCTGATCCTGCTCGACGACGGCAGCGGTGACGGCTCGTGGCAGCGCTGCCGGGCGCTGGCCGAGTCGGACCCGCGGATCCGCGCCGAGCGCCACGCCGAGAACCGCGGACTCGGGGCGGCGATGGCGACGCTCCTGGGCCTTGTCCGCGGGCGCTATGTCGCGATCCAGGAGCAAGACGACGTCTCCGTTCCGGATCGGCTCGAGCGCGAAGCGGCGGTGCTCGACGCCGAGCCCGACGTGGTGCTGGTGTCCGGCGTGGCGGAATGGGTCGACTTCGGCGGCCGGAGCCTGCGGCTCTTCCCGGACCGGCTGGCGAGCGGCGGCCAGTATCCGCAGCGGCCGCGGGATATGGTGCGCTACCTGATGCTCGAGCAGTGCAAAGTGGTCAACGCCGGCGCCATGTTCCGCCGCGAAGCGGTCGACGGCGAAGGCGTGTTTTTCGACGCCGGGGCGCGCATGTCGGTGGACTGGCAGTTCTTCGTCCGCCTGGCCCATACCGGCCGGTTCCGGGGGCTCCCGGAGGTGGTCGTGAAGGTCGAGCGGGACGCGGGGCGCGCGTCGCTGACGGCGCAGAAAGACCTCCAGTTCAGCGAAGCGCGGCGCTGCTTGGAGACGCTGCTCCGGGACTACGGCGGTGATCCCGACTCGCCCATCAACCGTCGCCTCTACCGACGGGCTTTGGCCACCCAGGAGCTGCTTGAGGGTCGATATTTGGGCGGGCCCGTGGGCGTTCGTCGGCACGTGAGCGCTTTGGCGCACGACCCGGGGCGTGGCGAGACGTGGCGCTCCCTCGGCGAGCTGCTCGGACGCGGTGTCGCTCGAGCGGTGGGGCGCCGCTCCGGGGGCGACGCGTGACGTCCCGTCCGCTGCCGATCTTCTACACTTTGCCGAACCTGGTGACCGCCGGATCGGGCCGGGCGCTCTTCGAGATCGCCCGCCGCCTCGACCGCACGCGTTTTGCGCCGCACCTGTGCCTGGCGTCGCGCGGCGGGGCGCTCGAGCGCGCTTTCCTCGACGCCGACATCCCGGGGGTGGAGGGGGCGGTGACGGTTCCGGGGATGCCGCGGACGAGCTTCCCCGGCCGCGCGTGGCGCGCCGCCCAGGCGCTCGAGGGCGTCGCGCCGCGGGGGGCGATCTGGCATTCCTTCCACTACCTCGACGACTATTCCGAAGCCGTCGTCGCCCGGTGTTGCGGCGCCCGCGCGTGGCTCTACACGAAAAAGAATATGTCGTGGAGCGGCCGCTCGTGGCAGCTGCGGACCTGGGGCGCCAAGAGGGTGCTGGTCCAGAACCGCGACATGATGCGCGACTTTTTCGGCGGATGCTGGCGACGCCGCGCCCGTTACGTGCCCCGCGGTGTCGATACGGAGCGCTTCGCGCCGCGTCCGGACTCGGCGCCGTCGTCGGAATCGGCGGACCCGGACCGTCGGCTCGAGGTGGGCGTCGTCGCCCACCTGGTGCCGGTGAAGGGCCATCCGACCCTGCTCGACGCCGTGGCCCGTCGGCCCCGCTGGCGCCTGCACATCGCGGGCCGCGCCCACGACGCGGAGTACCGCGACGCCCTCGGCGCGCAGGTCGAGCGCCTGGGGATCGGCGAACGGGTGCGCTTCCGGGGCGGCGTCGACGACGTGCCGGGGTTCTTGCACTCCCTCGACGCGTTCGTGCTGCCGACCTGGGCGCGCTGGCGCATGGAAGGTTGCCCGGTGGCCCTGCTCGAGGCCATGGCGAGCGGCTTGCCGTCGGTGGCGACGGATATCCCGGGCAGCCGGGACCTGGTGGAGAACGACCGGAGCGGCCTTCTCGTGCCGCCGGAAGACGCGTCGACCCTCGCCGGGGCGCTCGAGCGCCTGGAAGGCGCCGCTCTTCGCCGGCGGTTGGGCCGAGGGGCGCGGCGGCGGGTCGAAGCTCATTTCGCGATCGAGCGGGAGGTCGCGGACCACGAAGCGATCTACGCCGAGGTCGGCGGACGATGAGCGGAGAATGCGTCGCGCACGACCCCGCCGGAAACGGGCGCTGCGGCGACTGGCTGCTGCTCGTCGACGGGCTCGCGACGCCTCCGGCCCCGCGCCGCTCCGGGGCTTGGCGGGCCGTCTTCTCCGGGGGTGGGCGCACCCTCTACCTGGCGCCGCCTCGCTCGCCGGGGTGGGTCGGTTCGCCGCTCCGCGACGTGGCCCTCGTCGACGGCGACCGCGCCTGGGTCTTCGGCGATGTCAAAGTCGACGGGCCGGCTATCGACAGGGCCTTTGAGGACGGCGACTTCTCGGCGCTGGGCGGGCGTTTTCTGCTGTTGGCCTGGGTCGATGGGGCTTTCGAGGTGGTCACGGATCGTTTCAATACGCTCCACGCCTACTCCCTTGGGGATGACGACCGCGCCGTGGGCAGCTCGTTCTTCGCCGTGTCGGCGACATCACAGCGGCGACTGGATTGGCTCGCCTTGACGACCTTTTTCGCCTGCGGCTTCTTCCTCGCCGGCGGCACGTTCTGGGACGATGTGCGCTGTTTCGAGCCCGCCCGGCGGTACCGGCTGGGCTCGGCTCGGTCCGGCGAGCGCCACTGGCGGTGGCGACACGGGCCGGAGACCCGCCGCGGGCCGACGGAGACCGTCGAGGAATTCGCCGACGTCTTCGCACGGGTGGTCACCGACGCGTCCGCCGGCGGGGTGGCGCTGCCGCTCTCCGGCGGCCTCGATTCTCGGGCGCTTTGTGCCGCCGCGCCGGCGTCGGATCTGCGCTGGAGCTTCGGCTACGGATACCGGCCGGACTCCGTGGAGATCCGCATCGCGCGGCGGCTCGCCGAGGTCCGAGGCCTGGCTTTCGGGAGCTTCGTCATCGAGCCTTACCTCGCCGACCGGGTCGAGACGGCCCTCGAGCTGCTGGAGGGCTTCCAAGACGTGACCCAGACTCGGCAGCTGGCGATCGCCTCGACCCTCGCTCAGCGCGCCGGGCGCGTGCTCGGAGGGCACTGGGGTGACGTGTGGCTCGACGATATGGGCCTGGATCCGCGGGCCGATGAGTCTCAAGTGCTCGCCCACACCCTCCGCAAGCTGCGCAAGCGCGGCCGTCGGTGGCTGCTGGAGCACCTCTGCGCGCCGGCCCTCGGCGCGGATCCGGAGGCGCAGCTCGAGGCCCGCGTCGGAGAAGAGCTGCGGCCCTACGGCGAGATCGGCGACGCCGATTTCCGCCTCAAAGCCTTCAAGACCGACCACTGGTCAAGCCGCTGGACGCTCGGCAGCGTGCGCGCCTACCAAGCGGCGGCGTGGCCGGTCCTGCCGTTCTACGATCCGCGCCTGACGGATTTCTTCGCCACCGTGCCGACGGCGCAGCTCGTCGACCGGCGGCTCGAGCTGGACTACTTGCTCCGCTTCGCCCCGGAGCTCGCGCGGGTGCCGTGGCAGGAGACCGGCGCCGGGCTGCATCGGTCCCGGAGGGCGGCGTACTGGCTCGGCCTGCCGCGGCGCGCCGTGGCGAAGGCGTGGCGAACCGCGCGGCGCCGGCCGGTGCTCGAGCGCAATTGGGAAGTGCAGCTGCTCTCCCCTTCCGGACGCCGGCTGCTCGATGAGCGCCTGCTGGCGCCGGGTCTCCGCCTCCACGACCTGGTGGCGCCGACGGCGGTCCGCGCCCTGCTTGACGACTTCTTCGCCCGCCCCGACGCCGGCCTAGGCTACGTGGTGTCGATGCTCTTGACCTTTGCCGTCTTCCTGGAGCGGGCGTGAGCGTCCGCGGCGGTCCTCGTCCGCGCCTGCTGGTCGCTGGCTGTCCGTGGCCGCCGCAGACTTTTCTGCGACGCCTCTTCGCCGGATTGTCGGAGCGTTTTGAGGTCCTCGTCGCCTCCCGGACACGCTTCAGCGACCCGACGATCGCGCGCCTGGGCCTGCCCCGCGAGCGCTGGCCGCGTCCGGTGCGGATCGCCGCGACGGCGGCTGCGGGCTTACCGGCCCTCGGCACCCCGGCGGGGCGGCGACTCCTCGAGATTGACGGCTGGCGGCGGCTGCCCTACCTCCGCCGGTCGGTCGACGTGATCTACTTTCCCTTCAACTCCAGCGCCGTCGACCACGCGCCGCTCCTGAAGCTGGGGCTGCCGTCGGTGATCAGCTGCCGCGGTTCGCAGGTGCAGGTGGCGCCCCACCAGCCGGAGCGGTCGGCCCAGACCGCGGGACTGGCGGCGAGCTTCAAGTCGGCGACCCTGGTGCACTGCGTGTCCGACGCGACGCTCGAGGCCTCGGTGCGTTTGGGGCTCGACCCGTCGAAGGCGCGGGTGATCCGACCGGCGGTCGACGTCGACGCTTTCCGCCCCGCCGGCGCGGATACTCCGGGGGCGGGGTCTCCAGGTGCGGGGTCTCCGGGGCCGCCGTGGCGCCTGGTGGCGGTGGGCGGCCTGAGCTGGCTCAAAGGCTTCGAAGACGTGCTCCTGGCGGTGCGACGCCTCCGGGACCGCGGCCACGACGTCGAGCTCGACCTGCTCGGGGACGGACCGGATCGCCAGCGTTTGCGATTCGCCGTCCACGACCTCGGCCTCGACGACGTCGTCCGCATGCCGGGTCAGGTGCCGCCGGAAGAGATTGCGGACCGGCTTCGCCGAAGCCGCGTGTTTATTTTGTCGAGCCTGAGCGAAGGCATCTCCAATGCCGCCCTCGAGGCGATGGCGTGCGGAGTCCCCGTGGTGTCGACCCGCTGCGGCGGCATGGAGGAGGCCATCGTTGACGGCGAAAGCGGTCTGCTCGTGCCCCTGCAGTCGCCGGATGCGCTGGCGCAGGCCGTCGAGCGGTTACTCACGGATGATGACTTACGCCGACGCCTCAGCGCCGGCGGTCGGCGCCGTGTGGAGGCCGAATTTCGACTGGAACGCCAGGTTCAGGCCTTCATTGGCGTCTTTTTGGAGGCGATTGCCCCCAACATCTGACAGGCTTCTCCCGTATAGAGAGAATAATTGCGCTCTCTCAGCGTAGAGAAGCGTTGAATCACAGAAGAGCTGAATAACGGAGGAGAATTCCTGTGAAAAAACTGTCCCCACGTTGGATTGTGGTCGCCCTCCTCGGGGCGGGCCTCGCGCTGCTGGCGTCGTCGGCGGGCGCCCAGACCGGTTTCATCGATACGGAGGAGGGCGCCGTCTGGGGTCCGACCTTCGGCATCGGCGTTGTTGCGACCGAAACCGGCATGCGCCTCGACTTGACGGGCTACCCGGCGCTTAACCCGGCGAGTCGCCGAATCGATACCCTGGACATTACCGTCAAGTACAACGACGGCAAGAAGACCGAGAAAGTGACCCGCGAGGGCGTCGGCGAGCTCAAGGAAGGAACGATCGAGCTCGAAGGCGATTGGAAAGAGGTGCGTTTCTCCTACAAGACGCGCCGCCCGGGCACGGTCATCCAGGGCAAGACCCGGGTCACGTGCCGCCTGACCTCGAAGAAGACGACCCTGCCGGCGACCTTGCTCTTCGAGTCCTATAAAGAAGGACCGCGCTGCGCCGTTAAAGACGCGGCCCAGTAGCGTTTTTCGGCTTCGAGTCTCTGCGGTCTAGAGAACCCCTCGCGTCAGGCGGGGGGATCTCGATACAATCGGCCGACACACCGAATCAAAGGAGACTCGATGCCCCCTAGAGCGTCGGCGATTGGGCCTTTAAGCCCGGTTCCCGCGACCTCGACCGAAGCCGTGAGCCCGGTCGAGTTGCCGTGTCCAGCCGGGTGGGGCCGATAGGTATGGCGGAACGCTTGCGAACTCGGGCGGCGGCCTTTGTTTTCCTGTCGGTGCTCGGGCTGTGGTTCCTGTGGTCCGGGCACCTGTCGTTCAGCCACCCGCTGCTCCTGGCCTTCGGGGTCCTCTCGGCGACGCTCGTCACCGCCCTGTGCTGGCGGATGGGGCTGCTCGACGAAGAGACGATGCCGCTCCAGCTGATTCCGCGCGGCCTTTTCTACGCGCCCTGGCTGCTGTGGCAGATCCTGCTGTCGTGCATCGACGTGCTGCGGCGGGGCCTGTCACGTGAGCTCGACATCTCCCCGACGGTGCTGACCGTGGAGGGGAGTCAGAAATCGGACATCGGACTCGTGGTCTACGCCCACTCGATCACGCTGACGCCCGGGACGGTTTCGATCGACTCCGACGCCAGCGCCCACAAGATCAAAGTCCACGCCTTGTCCAAGGACGGCGCCGATGACCTCATCGCCGGCGAGATGGACCGCCGGGTGAGTCGGGTGGAAGGGGACGAGACTTCAGCTCCGCAGGAGGCGTCTTCTTGATGTTCGCGGTGGCGATGTTGGCGATTTTGATCTGCATGGCGCTGCTGATCGCCCGTGCCTTCACCGGTCCGACGGTTTTCGACCGCATTCTGGCGATCAATAGCTTCGGCACCAAGACCGTGCTGCTGATTGCCGTCTTGGGCTTCATGACCGGGCGGCCCGATTTCCTAGACCTGGCGCTGGTCTACGCGCTGATGAATTTCATCGGCACGATCGCCGTGCTCCGCTTTACCCGCTACGGCGACCTGTCGGCCTTCGACCGGGTGCTCGAAGCCGAACACCACACCGACCCCAACTGGCCATGATTCTGGACGTGCTCAGCTGGCTGCTGCTCAGCGGCGGCGCGGTGGTGCTGGTGCTGACCGGCTTCTTGATCCTGCGCATGCCGACGTTTTATACCCGGCTCCACGCGGCCAGCGTCAACGAGACCCTCGGCCCGGCGCTGATTCTGATCGGTTTGGCCCTGCAGACCGGCGACTACGCCAACGGCTTCGAAGTGCTCTTGAAGCTCCTGCTGGTCTTGGTCTTCCTCCTGCTGACCGGGCCGGTGGCGTCCCACGCTTTGGCCAAGGCGGCGATCACCAACCTGGTGATGCCGGGGCAGTTCAAGCGCATCCAAAGCCAAGAGCAGCAAGAGCGGGAACGGAAGGAGCAACGATGACCGAGTTGATGGATGTCCTGCTCTTCCTCTTCTTGGTGATCACCGCCTTCGGCATCATCCGCATGCGCGACCTGTTCGCGGCGGTGATGATGAGCGGTCTCTTCAGTCTGCTTTCAGCCTGCCTGTTCATGGTGATGGACGCCGTGGACGTGGCGTTCACCGAAGCCGCGGTCGGCGCCGGCATTTCGACCGTGCTGATGCTCGCCACCTTGGCCATCACCAAGCGTGAAGAGCGGGGCGATCGCCGGCGGGTGGAACCGCTGCCGCTGCTGCTGTGTTTCGCCATCGGCAGCCTGCTGATCTACGGCACGCTCGACATGCCGGCCTACGGCGACCCGGAGGCGCCGGTGCACACCTATATGGCGCCGCGCTTCATCGAAAAATCGAAGGCGGAAGTCGGCCCCCCCAATATCGTCACGTCGGTGCTGGCTTCGTATCGCGGCTACGACACCTTCGGCGAGACCACCGTGGTCTTCACGGCACTCGTGGGCGTCTTGCTGCTGCTCGGCGGTCGCCTGCGCCTGCGCCCGAGCTCGACGATGGATATCACCATGGGGGTGGACCTGCGGGCCGTGAAGCGCCGCCAGGCGGAGCGGCGACAAGCTGTGGTCGACCCGTCCGCCGCGGGCGATGACGCCGCGGGCGATAACGGAGGCGCGGCGTGAAGCACAATCGCATTTTGCGGGTGCCGGTGAAGTCGCTGGTGCCGCTGATCATGATGTTCGGGCTCTACGTGCAGTTCCACGGAGACTACGGCCCCGGCGGCGGTTTCCAGGCCGGTGTCATCTTCGCCGCCGCCATCGTGCTCTACACCCTGGTTTTCGGCCTTCGCCGGGCGCGCCGGGCGATCTCGCTGCGCGCCCTCGAGATTACGGTGGCCGTGGGCGTCTTGCTCTACGGCTCGGTGGGCTTTGTCACGATGATGCTCGGCGGCCACTTCCTCGGCTACGACCGCCTGGCCCACGACCCGCTCCACGGCCAGCACTACGGCATCTTGCTGATCGAGCTGGGCGTCGGCATCACGGTGGCGGGCGTGATCACCGCGCTTTTCTTCCTCTTCGCCGGTCGCGGCCTGCGGCCCGCCACCCGGGAACGCGTGGAGCCGGAAGAAGACGCCACCCTGGAAGAGAGCTTCGAGGGAGCCGGGGCCGTGGAGGGGACGCCGTGATCGAGCTGCTCGAACAGGGACCGGGGCTCTACAACTATTGGATGGTCGTGGTCTTGATGATGCTCGGCCTCTACGTCTTGATGGCGGAGCGCAACCTGGTCAAGAAGGTGATCGGCCTCAATATCTTCCAGGTCTCGGTCATCATGCTCTACATCACCATGGGCAAGGTGACGGGGGGCACGGCGCCGATCTACGTCGAAGGCTCCGAGGACGCGATTTACTCCAACCCGGTCCCCCACGTCTTGATGCTGACGGCGATTGTGGTCGGCGTCGCGACGGTGGCTTTGGCGCTCGCCTTGGTGGTGCGCATCCACGAAGAGTTTGGCACCCTCGAGGAAGATGAGATCCAAGCGGCGGAGGGCCACGGGTGAGCGAACCTTCGATGGGTTTCACCGAAGTGGTGATCGAGAACCTGCCGATCTTGCAGGTGATCTTGCCGCTGATGGCGGCGCCGGTGTGCGTTCTGCTGCGCAGCGGCCGGGCTTCTTGGGCGCTGGCGACGGCCGTCGCGTGGGTGAATTGCGCGATCTCGTGGGCGCTGCTGCAGATTGTGCTGCGGGACGGTTTCCTGTCCTACGCCGTCGGCGACTGGCCGGCGCCGTGGGGCATCGAGTTGCGCATTGAGCCGGTGAACGCGCTGGTGCTGCTCATCGTCTCGGGGATCGCGGCGGTGGTGATCACCGCCTGTCCGCGGAGCCTCGACTCCGAGGTCCCCGCCGGTCGCCACTACCTCTTCCACGCGGCGTTTCTGCTCTGCATCACCGGCCTGCTGGGCATGGCGAGCGCCGGCGACGCGTTCAACGTCTTTGTTTTCCTCGAGATCTCGTCACTGTCGTCCTACAGCCTGATCGCCTTGGGCCGACATCGGCGCGCGTTGACGTCTTCATTCCGGTACTTGATCCTCGGCACCCTCGGCGGCACGTCGATTCTTTTCGGCGTCGGCCTGCTCTACATGTCCACCGGCACGCTGAATCTGGTGGACCTCGGGCAGCGCCTGCAGGACGTCGGACCGACGCGCACGGTCATGGTGGCGATGGCGGCGATCGTCGTCGGCTCGACGCTCAAGCTGGCGCTGCTGCCGCTCGGCGCGTGGCTGCCGAACGCCTATACCTTCGCGCCGTCGACGGTCACGGCTTTCCTCGCCGCGACGGCCACCAAGGTCGCGTTCTACGTCCTGGCGCGATTTATCTACCGCGTCTTTTCACCGGCCATCGCCTTCGAGACCTTCCACCTCGACGCCGTGCTTTTGCCGCTCGCCCTCGCTTCGATGGTGCTCGGCGCCGTGCTCGCGGTCTTCGAGAAAGACGTCAAGCGCCTCTTGGCCTACTCGAGCCTGTCCCAGATCGGCTATATGACGCTCGGGCTTTCCCTGGTGTCGGTCACCGGCCTCGCCGGGGGCCTCGTGCACCTCTTCAACCACGCGCTGATGAAGAGCGGCCTTTTCATGGTGGTCGCCTGCGTGGTGTTGCGCACCGGCTCGTCGCGGATCGAAGCGTTCCACGGCCTCGGCCGCCGCATGCCGTTCACGATGGCGGCGTTTGTGGTCGGCGGCCTTTCCTTGATCGGTGTTCCGCTCACGGTCGGATTCATCAGCAAGTGGTTCCTGGTCAAGGGGGCCCTCGAGCAGGAGCTGTGGCCGGTGGCGGCGGTCATCCTCGGCAGCTCGATCCTGGCGGTGATCTACATCTGGAAGGTAGTCGAAGTTGGGTATTTCAAAGAGCCGCACCCAGATTTTGAAGCCCGGGAAGCGCCGTTGTCGCTCTTGATCCCGACCTGGCTGCTGCTCGCCGGCGCCGTGTATTTCGGCATCTTCGCCGAGCCCACCACCGGCCTGGCGACGCTCGCCGCCCAGTCCCTGATGGAGGCCGCGCCGTGAGTCCGGAAACGGCCCTCCTCGTCGCCGCCTTCGGTCCGCTGGTCACCGCCGTCTTGGTGGCGCTCCTGGGGCGTTGGCCGAACCTGCGGGAAGCCGCCACCTTGGTGACCTCCACCGGCGTCTTCGCCGTGGTCGCCGGCGTGCTCTACCCGGCGGTGGTCGCCGGCGACCGGCCGCACCGGCTGCTCGTCGAGGTGATGGCGGGCCTCGAGCTCAGCTTCACCCTCGAGCCGCTGGGCCTGGTCTTCGCCCTGGTGGCGACGAGCCTGTGGCCGATCACGTCGCTCTACGCCGCGGGCTACCTGCGGGGCCACGGCGAGATCAACCAGACGCGCTTCTTCATCTGTTTTGCGCTCGCGATCAGCGGCGCTTTGGGCGTCGCATTCGCCGGCAACGTGTTCACGCTCTTCGTGTTCTACGAGGCGATCACGCTCTCGACTTTCCCGCTGGTCACCCACAAGGGCGACGAGGCGTCGATGCGCTCCGGGCGTACCTACCTCGGTATCCTGATGGGCACGTCGATCTGCTTCCTGCTCTTCGCCGTCGTGTGGACGCAGCTCGCCGCCGGCACCACCGATTTCACGCCCGGCGGCATCCTCGGCGACCTGCCGGAACACCACGTGCCGCTGCTGCTCGCGCTCTTTGCTTTCGGCACGGCGAAGGCGGCCTTGATGCCGTTCCACCGCTGGCTGCCGGCGGCGATGGTGGCGCCGACGCCGGTGTCGGCCCTGCTGCACGCCGTGGCGGTGGTGAAGGCCGGTGTGTTCACGATCACCAAGGTCGTGGTCTACGTCTTCGGCCTCGAAACGCTGCGCACCACCGGCGCTTCCCAGTGGCTGGTGGCGGTGGCGGCCTTCACGCTGCTCTCGGCGTCGGTGGTGGCGCTCTTCCAGGACAATCTGAAGCGTCGACTCGCCTACTCGACGATCAGCCAGCTGGCCTACATCGTCTTGGGCGCCGCGCTGGTCAGCGACCGCGCCGTGCTCGGCGCCGGCCTGCACATCGTCACCCACGCCTTCGGCAAGATCACGCTCTTCTTCTGCGCCGGCGCTGTGATGGTCGGCGCCCACCGGAAGTACGTCTCCCAGCTCGATGGCTTGGGCTGGCGCATGCCGTTTACTTTCGGCGCGTTCTTGATCGGCTCCCTGTCGATCATCGGCATCCCGCCCTTCGCCGGGGCGTGGAGCAAGTGGTGGCTGGCCGGCGGCGCGCTCGAGGCGGAGAACGTGCCGATCCTGGGGCTCTATATGGTCAGCTCGCTGCTCGCCGTCGGCTATCTGATGCCGGTGGTTGCGCGCGCCTTCGCGACGCGGCCCGACCCGTCGACCTTCGAGGACGACCCGGTGAGCGAGCCGTGGATGTGCGTGCTGCCGCCCGTGGTCACCGCCGTCGGCTGCCTGGTGATTTTCTTCGGCATCGACCCGATGGTGGCGCTGCTCGAGGGGGTGCTGCCGTGAAGGGCTTGCTCGACGCGCTGAAGGGCCGGGTGTTGATGCTTCTCTACGTGGGCTGCGGCCTGTCGCTGGTCGGCGAAGTGATCTTCCGCTTCGTCGGCCATAGCTACGACCATATGCACTTCGGCTACGAGGAGATCTTCGGCGTGCACGCCGGCTGGGGCTTTATCGCCTTCGGCCTCTTGGTGGCGAGCGCCCACGCCCTCGGCGCCTTGACCCGCCGCGACGAAGACTACTACCGTGTCGACGACGGGGAGGGCGACGATGCTTGAGCTGCTCAGCGAGCTGCACCGCCTTCCGGGTTTGGTGCTGGTGCTCGGCGCTTTGGTCTTGCCGCTGCTGCCGGTGACGCTGCGCCGGGTGGCGATGGTGGCCCTGCCGATCCTCAGCTACGCCCAGCTGCTCTCGCTGCCGGAGGGCATCGCATTCCAGGTCGAGATCATGGACGGCCTGGTGCTCGAGCCGGTGCGCATCGACGGCTTGGCGATGGTGTGGGGGCACATCTTCCACATCGTCGCGATCCTGGCGTCGATCTACAGCCTGCACGTCGCCGAGCGCGGCGTCGAGCAGCTGGCGGCCCTGTCTTACGCCGGCTCGGCGATCGGCGCGGTGATGGCGGGCGACTTCATCACGCTCTTCGTCTATTGGGAGCTGACGGCGATCACGTCGGTCTTCCTGATCTGGTCGCCGGCCGATAAGAATCTCGACCGGGATCCGGCGGAGTGCCTTCGCACCGGTATGCGCTATTTGGTCATCCAGGTTAGCTCCGGCGTTATTCTGCTCGCCGGTGCCTTGGCCTGGCTGTCGGCGCGGGACTGGGATCCGGAGGCCCTGCGCTTCGGTCACCTGCACAGCGGTTCAATTTTCGACGCTGAGCTCGGCGCCCAGTTGGTTTTCCTCGCCTTCGGCATCAAGGCGGCCTTCCCGCTGCTGCACAACTGGCTCCAAGACGCCTATCCGAAAGGCACCCATACCGGCACCGTGGTGCTCTCGGCGTTCACCACCAAGATGGCGATTTACGCCCTCGCCCGCGGCTTCGCCGGCACCGACGAGCTGATCGCCCTGGGCGTTTTCATGACGCTTTTCCCGATCCCCTTCGCGGTGCTCGAGAACGACCTGCGTCGGGTCCTGGCGTATAGCCTCAATAACCAGCTCGGCTTCATGTGCGTCGGCGTCGGCATCGGCACCGCCCTGTCGATCAACGGCGCCGCGGCCCACGCCTTCGCCCACATCCTCTACAAGAGCCTGCTCTTCATGGCCATGGGCGCGGTCCTCTACAAGGCCGGCACCTGCAAGGCCACCGAGATCGGCGGGCTTTACCGCAAGATGCCGTGGACGGCGGCGCTGTGCATCGTCGGCTCCCTGTCGATTTCGGCGATGCCGCTCTTCTCCGGCTTCACCACCAAGAGCTTGACCATGTCGGCGGCGGGCGAAGCCCACCTCACCTGGGTGGCGCTGCTGCTGCTGGTCGCCTCGGCGGGCGTGGTCGAGCACTCGGGGATCAAGATCCCCTACAGCGGCTTCTTCTCCAAAGAAGAGGGCAAGAAGATCACCAGCCAAGACATCGACGGCGAAGCGCCGCTCAATATGCGCGTCGCCATGGGGCTGACGGCGGCGATGTGCATCGGCCTGGGTCTTTACCCGGCGCCGCTCTACGCCATCCTGCCGACGCCCACGGATTACGAGGCCTACACCGCGCCCCACGTCGTCGGCCAGCTGCAGCTGCTCTTCTTCGCGGCCCTGGCCTACGTGCTGCTCAAGAAGCGCGGCCTCTACCCGAAAGAAGAGCGCAAGATATTCCTCGACTCCGACGTGCTCTACCGGCGCTTCGCTCCGGCGATCGCCCGCGCCGGCTGGAGGCGCGGCCTCGGCCCGCTATGGACCGGAACGCTCGGCCTCGGCGCCGGCCTGCTGCGCGGCTCCCTCGGCACGCTCTACCGCTGGACCGGCCCCGGCGGCATGTTCGGACGCAGCTGGACGGCCGGCGGCATCACCCGCTGGTCCGGGGCGATGATCGGTTTCTACTTGCTCTACATCTTCCTCTGGAGCTGAGGCTCGGCGCTGATCGCCGGAATCGCGATCGGCCTCGGGCGGTCATTCCGCGGGCGGAAGGTCCTGCCACACAACGTGGATGATCATCCAGCGGCCGTCGATCTTCGCGAGGTGGAGATAGTCGATGCCCCAGTGGGCGACGAGCTTGGCGCTCGCGACTTTGTCGAGCACGTCGTAGACGGTGATTTCTTTCGGCGCGTCGTTGGGTAGCCAGCCGGTTCGGTTGTAGCGTCGGGCGCCTTCGAGGAGCTGGTCGAAAGTGCGGGGGTGCTCGCGGAAGGCCCCGTCCTCTCCATCTTTGGCGCGGGTCCAGCCGATCTTGGTGAGGCGCGGTTCGACGCTGCGTTTCAGGCGCTCGGGATCGGCCTGGTAGAAGGCCTCCACATAGTCGACGACGGCGGTGCGGACGGCCTCGACTTCCGCGGGATCTCCGGCGGCTTCCGCGGATGCGGTCAGGGTCGGCGCGGTGAGGGCTGCGAAGGTGCCGAGCAGGACGAGCAGGAGTCTTGGCATGGAAGAGAGGCTCCGGGTGGATTTGGAACAATCGGCCGCTAGTCGCTCTCTGGGGTCCGACTTCGCGCATCCTCGGCGAAGGAGACTTCGCCGCCTTTAGAGGCCTTCGTTGGGCTGAGGGCGCCGTCGAGGGGCGAGACGGCCGCGATGGAGATCTCGCCGCCTTGGGGTCCGCCGATTCGCCGCTGGATGGTCTCGAGGGCTCCACGGGCGGCGCGGGCGACCTTTCCGTCGAAGAAGGTGCCGGATTCTGAGACTTCATGGAGCGGCGCAAGGGCGGTCCGGCCCCCGACGTGTTCCAGCGACTTGATGGTCGCCAGGCGCACCGAGTCTTCCGGGTGGTGGAGCAGCTCGAGCAGCTGCGGCTCGGCGGCGACGCCGACGCGTCGCAGCATCTGGGCGAGGCGTTCACATTCCTCAGCGCCCACCGGCCTGACCTTGAGCAGCTCGTCGTGGGCCTTGGCCTGGAAGAGGCCTTCGAGCGCCGCGCTCCGGATCGACGGGTCCTGGTCGGCTCCGCGCAGGATGTCGGCCATGAGCGGGATGGTCGTCTCTCGATGGCGTGACGACGCCAGCGCCGCCAGGCCGGCCCGGCGGGACGCGGCCGCCACGTGACGCCGCTTGACGAGCTCGACGAGCGTTTCGGCGGCCCGTTCGCTGTGCTTCGACGAGGTCCTCAGCAAGACGAGACTCGCTTCGAGGCGCAGGTCCGCGGAGTGGGCCCGAAGCAGCTGCTCGGCGGTGAAGAGGGTCCGGTCACTGCGCGGGAATGAGGTGGTGAGCTGCCGGAACGCCTCCAGGCGGACGCCGAAGGAGTCGTCATTGAGGGCGCGTTCGGCGAGCAGCACCGGTATCTCGTTCGGCTGTGGCCAGCGCAAACGCTCGGCCAGCTGCAGCATCGACTCGAGCGTCGAGCGCACGTCCGGCAGCCCTTTGAAGTTGACGGTCAGCCGACTGTTCTGGAGCTCCCCGCCCTTGGTGGAGATCACGAAGAAGGCGAGTCGGCGGGCTTCATCACCGAGGACCGCCCGCGCCCGCACCTCGTCGCCCAGGATCTTGAGCTGACTGTCAAATTCCGGGTCTCCGGTGCTGATGTCCCGGCCGACCAGGCGCGAGATCGCGCCTTCGCGCGCCAGCGTGAAACCCGGGTCGACGCCGCGGACGACGATCATCGGCTTCTGGGTGTTGTTCTTATTTTGACTGCCCCCGTGGATCGAGACGCCGAAGCCCCGCAGGCTGCCGTGGAGCGATTTTTCGCCCCCGAAGGTCATGGAGAACTCCAGGCCGAGCTCGGCCGCGAGCTCTTCCCACGCTTTTTTTCCGAGGTGACGCTGGAGCACCAAGAAGCCGGCGGCGATGGCGCCGATCACCAAAATTTCCATATCAGCTCCTAGATTAGCTGTACGTGGTCACGGTCCAGCCGCGCTGCGAGCGATATTTCGCTGACTCTTACCACCGGCGTCTAGCGTTAGCCGCTTGGGCAGGCGTCGAAGGCGGAGGTGTCGATGATGGCGGCGGAGGGCTCGCCGAGGGGATTGCGGTAGCTGCGGGTGACGCCGGTTTCTTGGTCGGTGATCGTCAAATCGAACTCAACGTTGGTGGTGCCGGCGCCGAAAATCCAGACGCGGTTGTTGAAGCCGCAGCCGTCGAGGACCTTGACCATCAGCTCCCAATTGCCCGGCGAGAAGAAGGTGAAGAGGCCGGAGTCGTCTGTGGAGAACGAGACCGGCTCCGCCGCGCCCCGCCGGTCGCTGAAATCGCGCCAGCGGGCGCTGACCCGGAATCGACCGTCGGGTCCGAGGCAGAGGGCGGGGTCGTCCTCGGTGCCGCAGCCCGTCATCTTGAGTTCGTTCGCCTGACGGAGAGAGGACAGGGCCGTCAGCGCGGACTGGGCCGTCATCGTGATCCCTGAAGCCAGCGCGTTTGATGCGGCTGGCTTCGATGGGAGGGCGTCTCCGGAGTCTGCGCAGCGGAAAGCCTCCGTATCGGTGACCGCCGGCGCGGCTTCGCCGAGCACGTTGAAATACTGGCGGAGCTCGCCGGTCGAGCGGTCGGTGACTTGGATCGTAAAGTCGACGTTGGTGACGCCGGCGGCGAAGACCCAGCGGTGGCCGTTGAAGCCGCAGCCGTCGAGGACTTTCACCATCAGCTCCCAATTATCCGGCGAGAAGAAAGTGAAGACCCCCGACTCGTCGGTTTGGAATGGCACCATCTCCGCCTGGCCGCTGCGGCCCGTGAAGTCGGACCAGGCGGCGCGTACGGCGAAGCGCCCTTGGCGCAAGCACAGGCCTCCGACGCCAGCGCTGGCGCTGGCGCAGCCCGGGTCGGCGGCGTTCGAGCGCCAGTGCAGACCTTGGCTCGCCGCGGCGATCCACTCCTCGGGGGCCCCGGGATTCTGGGCCAAGCGCCCGATATCGCCGCCGGCCCAGGCCGGCTCGGCGTCGGACCACGTGTCGCCGCCGTCGGTGGAGCGATAGAGCGTGGGCAGATCGGGCGTGCAGTCGCGGCTCAAGTAGAGCGTTTGGGGATCGTTCCTGTCGACGGCGAGGTCCTGGAACCGTCCGAAGAGGTCGGGAATCGATTGGAAAGTCTCGCCGCCGTCGACCGAGCGCCAGAGCAGACTCCCGAGGGCCCAGACGTGGCCGGTTTGGGGGTGGACGACGACCCGATAAATGGAATCGTCGGGCCCGGTCTCCTCCCAGGTGACGCCGCCGTCCAGCGATCGGACGGGGCCGGAGAACTCCGCGCCCCACAGGGTCGACTCTGCGGTCGGGTCGATGGCCAGGCTGCGGTTCGGGAAGTCGGTGAGCCCGTCGTCCTCGGTGATGAGGGTCCAGGTCCGTCCGAAGTCGAGGCTCTGCTGGACTCCGACCTGGCGACCGACGGCGACGACGCGGGACGGGTCCCTGGGGTCGACGGCGACCACCGAGCTGAAGTCGTTTTCCGCCACCACGGTCGACGTCGTGAAAGTCTCCCCGCCGTCGACGCTGCGCCACAGGACGTCCGTATCCTGGCGATCGTTGCCGACGAGCACCAGCAGGCTGCCGTCGGGGTGGGTGAGCACGTCGCGGACCGATAGGCCGGCGAAGGCGTTGTCGAGCCGGGTCCAGGTGCGTCCGCCGTCGCGGCTGCGGTGCAAGCCGAGGCCACCGGCCCAGGCGCCGAGGGGGTTGGCGCGGTCGAAGGCGATCGCCGAGCTTTCAATCCCGCGGAAGCCGCGGTCCGCGGATTCCCACGTGTCTCCGCGGTCGAGGCTGGTGAGCAGCCCCAGGGACGTCGACGCATAGATTCGGCAGCCTTCGCCGCGGCCGATCGGTCCGGTGAAGGAGAACTCGCCTAGTCCCGGCGTCGGGGGCGGGGGCTCGATCCACGTGCGGCCGAAGTCGGTGGAGCGGAGAAACCCGCTGCTATTGCGGAACGCCGCGTAGATGACCTGACTAGAGCACGGGTCCTGGAGCAGGGTGGGGAACGATCGACCTTCGAGGGCCGCCGAATTGCGCAGGGCCCAGGTGGCGCCGCCGTCGTCGCTGGTCAGCAGCACGTCACGGCCCGTGGTCACGCCGGCCGCCACGATGCGGTTGGGGTTCTGCGGGTCGGTGAGCGTCTCGACGCGGCCGAGGCGGCTAAAGATCGTGTCGAAGAGGGAAATGCGGTCGAAGGTGCGGCCCCGGTCAACGCTACGCAGGAGCGTTTCGCCTTCGAAGACCAGGATGCGGTTGGGGGCGGCGGGGGAGATTTCGACGTGGATTGGAGAATCGATGAACACCGGGCCCTCGACGACGTCCGGACTGCCGTCGGAGGTGATGAAGATCCCCCGGAAGTCCCACATCACCACCAGCTCGCCGCCGGGTAGGGCGTCGATGCTGGTGCCGACGAAGTCGGACGACGTCATCAGCTCCCACGTGCGACCCTGGTCGACGCTGCGGTACGGCCGCGAGCCGGGTTCGGGGTCCAGGGAGTCGATAGCGACGGCGTACCAGGCGTTGCGGGTGGCGGCGAAGCCGGTGACCCGCGGCAGGGCCCCGGGGAGCGGCAGCTCTTGCCAGGTCTCGCCGGCGTCGCGCGAGATCGAGAGCTTCCGGTCCCGGATGTCCTCGGTCACCAGCGTCGCCGGATCCGACGGATCGGGATAAAGGTAGAAGCCGTCGGTCCACGGATGGACGAACCGAAAAGAGCGGCCGTCCTCCCTGGCTCGGTAGAGCGCGCCGCCGGCGAGGGCCCACGGCGCGCCGTTAGGACCCGGCACCAGATCGGTGAGGATCGAGCCGCCTTGGCTCGGCGCCGGGGAGAAGAATCCGTGGCCTGCGAAGACGGGCGCCGCGGCGAGCGCAAGCAGCGCCACGAGGCGGATCCACAAGCGGACCCCGACGGCGGAGCGCGGGGTCCGGTGGCGGTGTTGAGATGCAGTCCCTGAAGTCATAGCACGTCCCTTTACTGGAGAAGAGTCCCGAAAATTCACTCACGAGCATAGGCGTAAACCTCCTCGGAAGTGGATCCCGGGGCCCAATAAGGGACATGCGGGCGGCTTCAGTCCAGGAGATCCGCCTCGATCTCGAGGCGCTGGCCGGGCTCGATCTCGGCGAACGGGCGCGGGTTCTGCCAGCGCGGCGACGGGCCGTAGAGCCCTTCGAGGTGTCCCTGGCCCGTGGTGTAGCAGGTCTGGCAGAACGAACGAAAGTGACACTCGCCGTCACAGCACTGCTCGTAGAAGCCGATGCAGTAGCAGCCTGTGCTCGTGCCCTGCTCACCGCGGGAGTTGAAGATCCAGCCGCATTGGGGCTCCGGGAAGCCCGTGCGAACCCAGATGCCTTTGCGGTGCTGCCAGTGCTCGGGTATGGCGAGGGAGGGCTCGCTATGGCTCGGCATGGGCACGTAGATCTTGGCGTTCACTTCCCACGGATCTTCGATCATGACCGCCCTGGAGCCGTCGGTGTTGAGCAGCGCTTGGAGGTACTGCCACTCCTCGTCGACAAAGGCCGACGGGTCGAGCTGGTCGATCACCTCCTGGCCGTGCATCACGAGCTGGGACGGCTGACCGGGGAAGCCGCCGTAGCTTTCATCCCACGTGATGTTGTAGCTGTAGGTGACTTGGGTGTGGATATCGCCGAGGGTGGCGTCGTAGCCGACCTCAGAGGCCCAGGACGGTGCGGCCAGGAGGCCGGCGGCGAGGGTGAACGTGGCGGTGGCGAAGCTGCGGGGGAAGCGGCGGACAAGGTTCGAGAAGGCGGGGGCGGGGTGACTCATGGGTGTTCTCCGTGATGAAGTGCGGCGGCGCCTATTCGCCGTCGCACTTCCGGTAACGACGTCCGGAGCCGAGACCCGTCAAGCCCCCATGAACTTTTTTGATTAGTCGGTACGCAGCGCCTCCACCGGGTCGACCTGGCTGGCGCGCCAAGCCGGCAGCCAGCTGGCGACGCCGATCACCGAGGTCAAGACCAGGAGCACCCCGCCGTAGGTGGCGGCGTCGAAGGCCGCGACGCCGAGGAGGATCTGCTCGAAGCCAAGCCCGGCCGCGAACGAGGCGGCGAGCCCGAGGCCCAGGCCGACGGCGCCGAGGCGCGCCGCGTCGCCCTGGATGCGGCGGACGATCTGCCGGCGATTGGCGCCGACCGCCATGCGAAGTCCGATTTCGCGCCGTCGTTCTGCCACCGTGTAGGCCAGCACGCCGTAGAGGCCCGCCGCCGCCATGACCAGGGCGAGGGTGGCGAAGACCGAGAGTAGCTGGACCATGAACCGAGGCTGCCACTCGATATCGCGCATCAGCTGTCCGACGTCCCTAAAGCTGTAGACCGGCGCGTCGCGGGTCAGCTGCGACCAGACCGTCGCCTCCACCGCCGGCTTGAGCTGCTCGATCGTCGAGCGGGTCCGAAAGAGGTAGGTCAGGTTCGGGACGGGGTGCTGGGCGAGGGGGCGATAGAGGATCGCCGGTGGCTCGGGGGACGTGATCAGTCCCCGCAGGTCACCCGCCACGCCGACGATACGGACCGGCTTCGGTGGGTCACCGTCGGCGAGCCAGAGCTCTTCGCCGATCGAGGCGCCGAGCTCGCCCCACAGTCGGGCCTCGACGTTGCGGCTGATCACGGCCACATCAGGCGTGTCGGAACGGTCTAGGTCGTTGAGGCCGCGGCCGGCGAGCAGCGGCTGGCCGAAGGTCTCGAAGAATCCCGGCGTCGACGCCATCACCACCGCCCTCGGCCACTTCTCAAGGGCCGCCTCAGGCTCCCGGGTGACGGCGGTGGTGTTGCCGAAGGTGCCGGCGAATTGCGGCAGAAACTGGCAGGCAGCGACCCGCTCGACGCCGGGCAGGGCCGCCAGCTCGTCCATCGACCGCCGGTGGAATGGCTCGAAGCTGTCCGGCGTCTCAAAACCCGGGCCGCGGGCGCCGACGCGGCCGGTCACCAGGCCGTCGGGGTCGAAGCCGGGGCTCAAGCTGCGCCAGTGTTCGAGGGAGCGTAGCGTCAGGCCGGCGGCCACCAGCAGCAGGGTCGACAGGGCGATCTCGGCGATCACCAGTCCGCGGCGGATGCGTCCGCCGCCGCCGACGGCTCGGGTGGCGCCGGCGGAGAGGCGGTCGGCGACGTCCCGGCGCAGCTGGGTGAGCGGCAGTAGGCCGAAAATCAGCGACACGGCGAGCGCCAGTCCGAGGGTGAAGAGCACGATTTCGCCGTCGATCGAGATGCGCTCGAGCATCGGCAAAGGGGTGTTGGCGGGCGCCAGGGCGAGCAATGGACCCAGGGTCCACGATGCCAGCAGCAGGCCGAGGGCGCCCGAGATCAGCGCCAGCACCAGCCCTTCGATGAGGAGCTGGCGGGCGAGCTGCCAGCGCCCGGCGCCGAGGGCGAGGCGCACGGCGATCTCCTGACGCCGGCTGATGGCGCGGGCGAGCAGCAGGTTGGCGATATTGCCGCACGCCACCAGCAGCACCAGGCCGACGGCGAAGAGCAGCATCAGGAGGGCCGGGCGCATCGGCGCCACCAGCGAGCGATGGAGCGGCTCGGCGCGGAGCGTGCTGCCGGCCAGCGCCTCCGGGTGGACCGCCGCGACGTCGTCGGCGATCGCCTGAAGCTCCTGGCCGACGGCCCGACGCCCGGCGTCTGGGGCCGTTCGGCCGATCACCGTGACGTTGGCTCGGGTCGGCGACTCGGCCTTCTCACCGTAGGGCAGCCAGAGGACCGGCGGCTGGGGGAAGATCGGGTTGTTGAAGGTCGCCGGGATGACGCCGACGATTTCGTAGGGCTCGTCGGCGAGCTCGAGGGTCCGGCCCAAAACGGCGTCGTCGCCGCCGAAGTAGCTGTGCCAGAAAGCCTCGTGGAGGACCAGGACGCGGGCCGCGTCGCCGCGGTGCTCTTCGGGGGTGAAGGTGCGTCCGAGCAGCGGCGTGACGCCGAGGAGCTCGAAGTGGCCGTCGGAAACCCGCCGCATTAGCGGATTGAGCGGTGTCTCCGAGTCGGTGATGGCGAGGCCCGTATTTTCCGCCGCCGAAACCTGGAGCGTCTCGGCGTCGCGGAGCACGGCCTGGGCCTGGGCTTCGCTCACCCGGGCGCGGGCGCGGCCGGCGGCGTCCACGTGCAGGATGCGGACGAGGCGATCCGGTTCCGGGAACGGCAGCGGCTCGAAGAGCACGGGGTGGACCAGCGAGAAGACCAGGATATTGGCGCCGACCGCCAGCGTCAGCACCGTCAAGGCGACGGCGGTGAAGGTCTTATTGCGGAGTAGCTGTCGAATCGCGAAGCGCAGGTCACTGGACATGGCGGCCTCCTCGGGTCCGGTGGGGTCCGCCGGAGATATTGAGCAAGATGCGGACCAGCTCCGGGCCCTCGTTTGCTGCTGTGAAAGGCTCTTTTTCGGCCGTCTATCCCGTGGCGGTGTCCGATTTCGGGACCGGGGCGTTCGCGCCCGCGCGGCGTGGGCGCCGATGCGTCGTCTGGGGCTGACGTGGAAGAATGCGCGGGAGCCCCCCGCTCTCGTCGAAGGAGACCGACGATGCCGAAGAGAGTGACTCCCTTTTTGATGTTTGAAGGCGACGCCGACGACGCGATCGCCCTCTACGCGTCGATCTTCGAAGACGTGGCGGTGCTGTCCCACGAGCGCTACGGCCCCGGCGAAGCGGGGGCCGAGGGCACGGTCAAGCAGGCGGTCTTCAGGCTGCGCGGACAGCGGCTGATCGCCATCGACTCCCCGGCGTCCCATGACTTCACCTTCACCCCGTCTTTTTCCCTCTTCGTCGAATGCGAAGATGCGGAGGAGCTCGGCTTTATCCTCGAACGCCTCTCAGACGGCGGCGAAGTCTTGATGCCGAGGGACGACTACGGATTTGGCCTCTTCGCCTGGTGCAACGACCGCTTCGGCGTGTCGTGGCAGCTGCTGGTCGGCAGCGTCTTGGACGATGGAGCCCCGGAAGAGGCCGAAGCGGAGTCGTGAGCAGCCCGGGGGCCCCGTGACCGGTTAGCGTCCGAGGCCGAGCAGTCGCCGGAGGCCGAATTTGTAGGCGGAGGGCGACAGCAGGGCCTTGCGATGTCGCGCGAGGAAAGCGAGCGGCGAGCGTCGGATCGCGGTCCACATCTCGCGCTGGGCGCGCTTTGACGGCGCGTGGGGGTCGAGCTCGGGCACGTCGACTTCGTCGCGCAGCCAGCTGAGGTAGTGGATCCAGCAGGCGTCGACGTCTGCCCAGCGCCCGTCGGCGGGTTCGGTGCGCGCCCCGTCGCCGTCGGCGGATTCGCTGCCGGCCGCGTCGTCGCCGCGCAGCGAGATCACCGGGAAGTCCGGCACCAGCACTGGCGCCCCGGCGCGGTGCAGTGGCCGCATGGCGCCGAACATCTGGCCGTAAAACATCTCGATATTTTCTTCCGCCCACGCCGGGTCGTAGCAGTCTTCGCGGACGATATTGCACGAGCACAGGGTGTGCTCGCCGAGGGCGTGGGGGTTGGCCGCGGCGGCCCGGCGGACGAAGGCTTGGAGGTTCTCGAAGCGTCCAGCCCCGAAGCCGAGGGGGTAGCCCGACGGAAAGGCGACGGTGAGGCCCGGGTCGTGGGTTTCGAGCGCTTCGACGACGCGTGGAAGGCAGCCCCGGTGGAGGATCTCATCGTCGCCGATCACCCAGCGAAATCGTCCCTGGGCCCGGCGGTAGGCGTCGAGCACGTTGATGCGGATGCCGAGGTTTTCGGGCCTCCGGAGCCCCTCGACCGGGACCTGCGGCACGCGTCGGCGAAACTCGGCGACGACTTCGGGCGTGCGGTCCGTGGATGCGTTGTCGAGGATGTAAAATCCGACCTTCGCAACCAGACCCGGGGCCGCCTCGAGCTCGTCGGCACATTGTCCGAGCAGCTCGGCCAGGAGCGGGGCGCGGTTGAACGTAGGTATGGCAACCGCAAGGAAAACGGAAGACGAACCCGCCGGCGTCGACGGATTGGACGGAGTGGCCATGGATCGAGCGTACCGCGAAATCAAGTGCTGCCGCGCCTGCGACAAGTCGCAGCTTGTGGACATCCTCTCCCTGGGGATGCAGTACGCCGTGGCGTTTCCCCTGGACGGGGAGGTCGACGAGGAGCCGGTGGCGAAGGCGCCCCTCGACCTGGTGCTCTGCGCCGCCGAAGACGGCGGCTGCGGCTTGCTCCAGCTCCGCCACACCTACGACCAGGACCGGCTCTACCGACGCTACTGGTACCGGTCCGGGATCAGTACGACCATGGTCGCGGCGCTCGATGACATCGTGGGCGCGGCTGTCGCCCGTCGACCGCTGGCGGACGGCGATCTCGTGCTCGATATCGGCGCCAATGACGGCACCCTGTTGGCCGCCTACCGCCGCCACGCCCCCGCCGGCGTGCGCCGGATCGGTTTTGAGCCGTCGAATCTGTGGCGCGACGGCCTGGCGTCCGCCGAGACGGTGATCAACGACTACTTCTCCCACAAGGCGTGGCGCCGGGAGCTCGGCGAAGCGCGGGCGCAGATCATCACCAGCATCGCCATGTTTTACGACCTCGAGCGGCCGAATGACTTCGTCGCCGGTCTGGAGCGCTGCCTCGCCGACGACGGCCTCTGGGTCCTGCAGATGAACTACCTCGGCGGCATGCTCGAAAACGACACCTTCGACAACATCAGCCACGAGCACCTCGAGTATTACTCGCTCTTCTCGCTCGAGAATCTGCTTCGACGGTACCGGTTCACCGTCGTTGACGTCGAGGAGAACGACGTCAACGGCGGCAGCTTCCGCTGCTATATCCGCAAGACGGCGTGGGTGGAGAACCGCGGCGCTGACGCGCCGGGGGCGGCGCGGGTTGCGGCTTTACGACAGCGGGAGCGGGCGGCGGGCTTTGAGACGCGCGAGGTCTACGATCGTTTTGCGGGGCGCATTGCTGCGCTGCGCGAACGGCTGCGCCGCGAGCTCGAGGCGGTGCGCGCCGAAGGCGGCCGCGTCGGCATCTACGGCGCCTCCACCCGCGGCCTGGTGGCGCTGCAATACGCCGGCGTTGACCGCGGCCTGGTGGACTTCGCCGTCGACAAGAATCCCGAGAAGTGGGGGCGCACCATCGTCGGCACCGGCATCCCGATCATTTCCCTCGACGCCTACCGCGCGGATCCGCCGGCGGCCCTGTGGGTCTTGCCCTACCACTTTAAGGCGGAGATCGTGCGCCAGGAGGCCGACTACCTGCGGGCCGGTGGCCGCATGCTCTTCATGATGCCGCGCTTCGACGTCGTGGACGCGGCCCGGCTCGAGGAATTCTGAAGCGGAGATCGAGCGAAGATGGCACGAATCCTCATCACCGGCGTGACCGGGTTCATCGGCTCGCACCTGGCGCCGATCCTGGTCGATGACCACGAGGTCTTTGGCCTGGTGCGCCCCGTGGCGCGGCGCGGCGCGGATCTCGCCGCCGGCGTCGTCGAAGTGCCGGGGGACCTCGCCGACCCCCAGTCGGTCCGCCACGTGCTGCGCACCGTCGAGCCCGACGTGGTCGTGCACCTGGCCGCGGCGACCCACGTCAGCCACTCTTTCGATCACCCGTACCTCTACGTCACGACCAATATCCACGGCACGCTGCACGTCGGCCACGGCTTGGTGGACTTGGGACTCGCCGAGCGATCCCGCTTGGTCTACGCCTCCACGGCGGAGGTCTACGGCATCCAGCCGCCGGGGCCGGTCACCGAAGACGCGACCTTGGCGCCGTCGAGTCCTTACGCTAACTCCAAGTCCATGACCGACACCTACCTGCGCATGATGGGTCCGGTCTACGGCCTTCAGGCGACGCTCCTACGCTCGGTGAATAGCTACGGCCGGGTGCGCGACCAGGGGTTCTTGATCGAATACCTCGTCACCGCGATGCTGCGCGGCGAGACCGTTTATCTCGGCATGCCGGATTCGGTGCGCACCTATATGCACGTCGACGACCACGTGGCCGCGTACCGCGCCGTGATCGAGCGACCCGGCACGGCGGGGGAGGTCTTCAATATCGCCCCCGACGAAACGGTCACCAATCGGGAGGTCTGCCTGCGCCTCGCGGCCCTGCTCGACTACGACCCGGATCGCGTCGTCTTCGGCGAGTACCCGCCTGGCTATCCCAATCGACCCGCGGCGTCAGACCAGCCCTCCATCGAGCTGGACGCGTCCAAGGCGCGCCGTGAGCTCGGGTGGCGTCCGCGGGTGTCCCTCGACGACGGGCTCCGCCGCCTCGTCGAGGGATGGCGGGCTCGGCTCGGCGAGTAGCGCGGGACTTCGAGGCGCGCAGATTTAGCGGGCGCGTCGTTTCGCGGGGCGGAGGGACGAGAGCAAGAAGGCGATGCCGACGGTCGCCACGCTCAGCATGGCGAACACGACCACCAGGCCGACGCCGAGGCCCGGCCCCGCGGAGGCCGCCGCCACCGCCGCGGCGAGGGCGGCGCTGCCGCCGATCCTGAGGGCGATGGCCGCCGACTTCGAATAGTCGCGGCCGCGCAGAATCTGGCGCCAGTGCGGTTTTTGGGAGAGGCAGAAAAGCCCGGCGCCGAGCAGCGTCAAGAGGAACGCGATCACGCGGCGGTCGCCTCCGTGGGCTGGGGCGCCGGGCTCAGGCGCTCGGCGCTGTCGGCGCGACCGCCGATCTTCTTGGCGGTCAAGGCGAAGATCAGGCCGAAGGCGAGGGCGGTCAAGTCGAAGGACGCGAGCACCCAGTCGCCGGCGCGCAGGCTGTTGATCAGGTGCACTTCGGTGGTCGCGGCGTTGATCACCGGCAGCGCCGCGAATGCACCGGCGCCGAGCCAGGCGAGCTCCCGCCAGGCGGCGAGTCGCGGGCGGGTTAGGGGGTAGAGCAGGCACAGGCCCCAGGTGATAAAGAGGCAGTGCATCTCCCAGTCGGGTCGCCCTTCGAGGCCGAGGGGCAGGAGGCGGTTGGACCAGAAATAGGCCGCGATGGCGATCGGCAGGCCGAGGATCGTGCCGATATTCATCGCCTCGACAAAGCGGAATCCGCGGCTGTGGTCGGCGTCGGCGACGGACTTCCGCCGGCGCTTGGCGGACCAGTAGATGGCCCCGGTCGCTACCATGCCGGCGCCGAGCAGGCCGGAAATAAAGTAGAACCAGCGCAGCAGCGCCCCGGCGTAGAGGCCTTCGTGGAGACCGAGCATCACGGAAGCGGCGGCGATCGGCGCCCGCGAGGTCGGGTCGAGGGTCTCGAGGTATTGCCCGGTGACGCCGTCGTAAACGCGCTGTTCGGCAATCACGCCGATGCCGGCCTTGCGGCTGACGCTGACGCGGGCCGCGGCGTCGCCGGGCATGCGGACGTCGAGGCCGCGGATGGCGTCCTCCCCGCCCCATTGGCTGGCGGCGTCGGCGACGATAGGCATGAGGGGCGCCAGCTCCGCGGGCTCGCCGGTGCGCTCGACCTGGACGTCGGCCACGACGCGCAGCGCCTCTGCGGCCCGCTCGATGTTGAAGCCGTAGCTGCCGAGGGCGATCGCCGGCATCCAGGTGGTGACCGTAAAGAGCAGTCCGCTGTAGGTGATCATCAGCTGAAAAGGCAGCGATGCGACGCTCAGCAGGTTGTGGGCGTCGAGCCAGGCACGCTTGGCGGGCGCCGCCCCGCGGAAGGTGAACATGTCCGCGAAAATCTTGCGGTGAATCACGACGCCGGTCACCAGGCCGATGAACATGAAGAGCGCGACGATGCCGATAAACCGGAAGGCGGCGCCGCCGTCGATGTAGTGCAGCGCGTAGTGCATGCGGTAAAGCGCCTGCCCGCCGCCGGTGTCTCGAGCGGCCTCCGCCAGCGGTTCGCCGGTGATCGAGTCGAGCCGGTCATTGCCGGTCTTGCGCTCTTCGCCCTCTTCCTCCGGCGGCGGTGCGCGCCAGAAGGTGCGCAGGTGCGGCTCGTTGCGGTCGTCCGGCAGGGCGATGAACCAGCTGTCCGCGCCCTCCGCCTCGCGGCTGAGCCAGCCGACCGCGGCGCTGAGATTCTGCTCGACGGAGGCGCTTTGGGTCGTCTGCGGCGCCGGCGACTCGGCTTCCATCCAGTGGTCGATCTCGGTATCGAAGTAGCCGAGGGTGCCGGTCACGAACATGAAGTAAAGGATCCAGCAGAAGGTCAGGCCCGCCCACGTGTGGAGCCATGCCATCGAACGCCTGAAGCTCTCTTTCATGCCGCCGCCTCCAAGGTGTACATCAGCCAGGATCCCGCCCCCGTCACCGCCAGCGCCCCGAGCAAACCGAGCCACACGGTTCGGAGCCTCTCAACGCTAAAAATCCACAGGATGATCGCCGTGTAGATCACGTAGCTCAGGACCGTCGCGGTGGCGATGGCGGTGAGCTTGTCGACTCCGGGTATGAGGAAGGAGAGCAGGATACCGGTCGTGTTGGTGACCAAGAATCCGGGGATCAGGGCGGCGATGACGCGCGACGCGACGTGCCAGCGGCCCGATCTAGAAGTCTTTTTCACCATCGTTTTGCCGTCTCTAAATGCCGCGGTGAGATCGTCGTGGACTGAGTAGTTGGCCCCGGGGTTGGCTTGGGCCCCCCGGGCGCCTGGGGTGGGGCCGTCCGGCCTGGCGATGGCGCGGATCGGCTGCGGTGGGGGCACCGCCACATTGACGCACCACTGTGCGTTATTGAGACAGGATCTCACAGAAGGGGCGCCGCTTCTAGCTCCGCGGCGCCCCGACCCGCGCCCGGGTCCGTTCCATCGACTAAAACTGCTTGGCGATGGACAGCGAGACCCGACGCTCGTTGCCGTAGCTCCAGGAGGTCGCCGAGCCGCTCTGGATGTAGTTCACGTCGGTCAAGTTGTCGACGGACAGGTCGAGCACCAGACCGTTGTCGAAGCCGTAGGAGACGCCGGCGTCGTAGCGGATATAGCTCGGGACCGTGGTGTCGTTGCTGCTATCGGCGAAGCGTTCCGACACGTAGACGCCGCCGGCTTTGACGGTGAGGCCTTGGAGCGGCCCCTGGCGGAAGGAGTATGACCCCCACAGGCTGAAGTTGTGGCGCGGGGCGTTGATGAACTCCTTGCCGGTGAAGCCTTCGGTGTCGCGGGTGATCTCCGTCCAGTTATAGGCATAGCCGGTGCGGATTTCGAACGCGCGGGTGATCGAGCCGACGAGGTCGATCTCAAATCCTTCGCTTTGGCCTTCGCCGATCTGCCGGAAGAGGCCGGTGGCGGGCTGGGCTTCGAGGGTATTGGTCCGCCGCAGGTCGTAGACGGCGGACGTGAGGGAGAGTCCCGAGCGTAGGGGTCACCGAAGGTGATCTGGTCTTGGACGTACGCCCCGTAGCGTCGGGTGTCGCTATCGGAGGTGAAATTGCATAGCGTCGTCGCCGGCGCCGGCGCGTAGACCGGGTCGAAGAGGTTGACCGGGGTGGCGGGGCCGAAGCCCGTGTCGCCGTTGGTCGTGCTGTAGCCGATCTCGAAACCGCCGACCATCCGATGGTCGACGCTGTCGGTGTCGAGGTCGTAGGTGAAGAAGTTGTCGGACTGATACTCCCGCCAATCCGTACCGCCGCGGACGAGGAATCGCAGCACGGTGCGGTTGTCCGGGAAGAGGCCGAACGGCACGTGATAATCGTTGTCGGACACGATCTTCGTGTACCGGAACGCGGAGTGGACCGCGGCTCGAGCGCTCAGCACCGAGTCGAGCCGGATGCCGGCGGAGACATTCCAGTTCGACCACAGATCGTCCGGATTGGCGGCGTTGAAGCCGAAGGGGCCGTCGTCGAGGTTGCCTTCGCGCAGCTCGGCGGTGACTGGCACGGCCTGGCCGGCGCCGCGGGCCCGTTCGAAACCGATGAGGTCTTGCCGAGGGGAGTCCCAGTCGTAGCGCCCCGCCGTCAGGCTTAGGGGGGCTCCGGGAAGATCGTCGACAGACGCTTCTCGGCGTGGCGAAGGTCTTTCATCGAGTTCACCGAGATCCACTCTTCCCGGTCGTCGAGCATCAGACCTGCGATCCGTCCCTCGCCGGCCAGCGGCGTGAAGGTGGCGTCTTCGATGGAGCCGGTCGTGGGGATGTGGCCAAGGACCCGGCGGTCGAAGAGGTAGACGCCGATCGAGAGCGGTACAAAGGGCAGGGTGTGGCCGTAGCGGAAGCCGTGGATCAGGCCACCGTCCCCGAGGTCGACGACCGAGAACCGGCACTCGAGGGGCGCCAGCGCCATGGTCACCAGGGCGCCCGTGTCGGCGTGGTGCCGCGCGAGGCGAGCGACGGAAAGGTTCGTTAGCTCGTCGCAATTCATCGCCAGGAAGTGCTCGTCATCGACGTGACGCTCGATGGCCAGTCGGAAGGCTTCGGCGGTGCCGCCGTCGACGGAGTGCTCGGAGATGGCGACGTCGAAGCCCGAGGCGCGGAGCTCTTCGGCGGCTTTGAGGAGCGGCTCCTTGCGGTGGGCGACTCCGAGCACCAGTCGGGTGATGCCTTCCCGCCGCAGCCAGTCGGTGATCCAGCTGAAAAGGGGCCGACCGCCGACGGGCACCAGGGCCTTGGGGACTTCGGCTGTGAGCGGCCGCAGCCGTTCACCGGCGCCGCCGGCGATCATCACGGCCGTGCGCGGGCCAGCGGTTCTCGACATGGGTCGAGACTATCCGGTCTGCACAGCGAGCAAAAAGCCAAACGGAGGACACTCCGCCTGGCTTTTTCACAATCCGGCCTGGCCGGTTTGCTTCTGATCGAGGGGCGATCAGATCCGGATCGAATCGCCGTCGAAGAGCGGCACCGTCATCGAGAAATTCTCGCCGTAGGTGAGCTTCTGCTCTTCGAGGATGCCGATGGCGATCTGCTCGCCCATCCTGATCGACTCGATGTAGTCGGTGAAGTAGTGGACGCCGGCCCAGTTGCGGCCGATCGAGATATTCGACGCCAGCTTGTTGAGCTCGCCCTCCACCGTCAGGGGCGGTACGTCGCTGCGTTCCTGGAGCTCGGACCCGTCGGGGAGGGGGACATAGGCTTTATCGAGCGTGTAGGCGTGATCGAAAAACGCCTTCAAGATCGTCACGCATGCGCCGGCGACGGTGGCGTGGCCGGCGCCGTAGGCGGGGTGCATCGGCGAGCCTTCGCAGAACGCCATCGGCAGCAGGTAGTTGGCGTCGGTTCCCGTGGCGTCGCCGTTGCGCGCCGCGATCATGTCCAGGATGATCTTGAAGTCGGCGTTGCCCTCGACCATCTCCGCCAACTCCGGCGCCGGTCCGCGGAGCTGGTCGAATTGAGACAGACGGCCGCCCAGACCTTCGGGGCGGAGGCGTCGGTGGACGTTGAATTTCTGGAAGCGCACGGCCTTCAGGGCGCGGGTGGCCACTTCGGTCACGAGCGACAGAATATGGGGCCCACCGAAATGGGCGAAGCCTTGCTGCCGGTCGATGGCGTCCGGGTTCTGGAAAGGGATGTCGGGGTCGAAAGGGACCCCCATGCCGAGCATCAGCAGGCACGCGTTGAGGTAGGCCTCGTAGAGGGCGTCATAGTGGACGTAGGTCGCGAGGTCGCGGGGCGTCGCGATGAAGCGGTAGGGGCTGCGGGTCCGGTAGCTCTCCTGGCCCCGGAGGTCAGCGCCGTTCTGGACGTCGAGCCACTCAGCCCAGTTCGTCATGTGGTCTTCAAGCGGCTTCGCGAAGCGGACGCGCTGGTTGATGGTGACGGCGCCGTATGTGATCAGACCGTCATCCGGCGTATTGATGTCGTCGTTGCCGTTGATGCCGCCGTTGCCGACCAGCATGAATTGGGAGATATAGGGACCGACATCGTCCCCGGGGGTGATGCCGCGGAAGAAAGTCTGATCGTCGAGGGGCCGCTTGCGACTGGCTTCGGCGTCTGTGAGGCCGGCGGTGCTGGGGTCCGCAAACCACGGCAGGCGTTCGAGGGCTTCCAGAATAGCGACCGTATCTACGGCCTGAATCTTCCTCGGCAGTGCACTTCGCTGGAGCTGCTCTTCGTCCGTCAGCACCTTTTTGATCAGGGTGAACGGCATGTCGCGGAGCAGCGCCTGGGCGTAGACCTCGGCCATCTCGGCGGTGAGCTCGTCGCTGCCGAGGGGCGGAGCCGGCGGCATGGTTTCGGCCTGGGCGTCGGGCCCTTCGAGGTCGAAGGTATTGCCGGCGCCCTGGCTTTCCCAGGCGCGAACGCGGGCGACCTTGCTGCCGTCGGGCAGCGGGAAGGGGAGGTCGTTGGCCTTGTCCGAGCCCCAGTGGGGGTTCTGCGGCGTCGTGCCCGGCGGCGGTCCGAGGGGAGTGTCGCGGAAGTCCTGGGGGTCGCCGCTATCGATCGCCTTGACGAATTGCTGGAAGTCCGCCGACCTGGCGACCAGGCCGGTCTTGGGCTCGTGGGGGAGACCTTTGGTGAAGCTCATCAGGTAGGACGGCTCGTTCTTACTCGGGTCGTCCTGGCGCGGGCGGCGAAAACGCTGCTCGTCGGTATTTGCGATATGCCGCGGATGGGGCCGCGCGGCGGCGAGTTCAGCGGCGGCGATTCGCACACGAAGTGCCTCTTGACGGCGATCGTGATTGTTCATCGTTCCTCCAATGCAATAAATGTTTTTCTACGGGCAGGCGGCGCCGACAACCCTTAAAAGGTTCTTTGGTGAAATCGTCAACGGGGGCTGACCGGTTCGGCGTCCACCCGATGGGAATTCACTCGACGAAGGGTAAAGTGGAGATTCCTAGGGTTTCTGCAGGTATTCCCTCTGGAGCCGGATCCGTAGACCCAGTCCGATGAGAGATCATCCCTAATGTGAAAAGAAAGTCCGCGGGGGGCTTTCGGTGGACCTTTGGTTTATTCCCTTGGGGTTATTTCCCAGGTTCAACCCAAATGACCTCGACGTTCGGTGCTTCGGATTCGAACTTTCGAATCCTTCTCCTTAATTGGAAAGGTTAGCTAAGCCAAGAAAGATTGTCAATGCGTCTTTGCCGATATTCGAATGACTGGGCCGGAAGGCCTTCGTTTGAGGATGTACGACGGGGCTTGGAGATAACGGCTCGGCGCCCTATTGAGTCCATTCGCCGCGCAGGAAAGCGAGGCTCCGGCGGACGAATTCCGCGGAGTCGTCGCCGAAGATCGGCAGGTGGCCGCCGTTGGGGAGGATCCACAGGTGGCTCTCCGCGATGCCGGTGTGGAGCGCGAGCGCTTGCTCGACGTCATAAAGCGGATCGCGATCGCCGTGTACGACCAGGGTACGGGCGCGGATGCGGGCGAGCGACGGCGGCGTGAAGTTCACGTCGTCGTAGCTGTCCTTCAGGTCGTGGCCCGCGCGCCACAGGGCTCGGATCTGGTCGTCACCGAGGTGGTGGCGGCCCCGCATGGTCGTCCATTCCGCCTCGCCCCGGTCCTCGGGATCCATAAGGCCCATCAGCTCTCGGGCTCGGCTCGGGAAATAGGGCGCCGTCGACACCAACACCATCGACTCCACGGCCTGGGGAAGAGCCGTCGCCTGGTGGAGAAGCGCCTGGGCTCCGCCGCTCAGCCCGATGGCGCGGAAGCGCCGGACACCGAGCGCCTCAAGCACAGCGGCGACGCGCTCGGCGCTCTTGCGGAACGAGACGAACGGCGACGCCGAACGGCCGTGCCCCGGCAGGTCGGGGGCGATGCAGCGGAAACCCCGAGGCGGCTCGGGGAAAAGGTGGAACCAGTCGGCATGGGAGCCCGTGAAGCCGTGGAGCAGCAGCAGCGGTTCGCCGTCGCCGCGCTGGTCGACGTGGAGGCCGGCGGCGGGGTCGGAGGAGGGGGGAGGTTGTGGCGGCATGGCCCGAAGTACGAACGGAATCGACGCGGGTTCCGTCCGGATGCTGAAATAGAGACGGCGCCGACTCTGCTAGCGTCGGGCCATGGAGCGTACGGTCGCCGACTTTCTGGAATTCATGCAGCTCGAGCGCGGGGTGTCCGCGCACACGCTGCGCGCCTACGGGCGTGATCTCGACGGCTTCCGGTCCTTCGCGGCCGAGTATTTGGGTCTCGAGCCGGGGGCGCTGCGCGCGACCCACATCGACCCCGCGACCGTGCGGGCATTCCTCGCCGACCAAAGCCGCCGGAAGCTCGCGAAGCGCACCCAGGCGCGGCGCCTGTCGACCGTGCGGAGCTTCTTCCGCTGGGCGTGTCGCGAAGGGCGGGTCCAGGAGAATCCCGCGTCGGCGGTGCGAACGCCGAAGCTTGAAAAGACGCTGCCGCGCCACCTGCGGCCTGGCGAGGTGGAAGACCTGCTCGAGGTCGAAGAGCGCGACGGACCGCTCGCGGATCGGGACCGGGCGATCGCCGAGCTGCTCTACGCCACGGGCCTGCGCGTCAGCGAGCTGGTGAGCCTGAATTGGCCGGATGTGGACCTGCGGGCCCGCGTGCTGCGGGTGGTCGGCAAGGGCGGCAAAGAGCGGATGGTGCCCTTCGGGCGTCCGGCGTCGGAGGCCCTCGCCTCATGGCAGCGCGTGTGGCCGGAGGTCCGTTCAGGTCATTCCGGGCGCGTCGACGAGGATCCGATTTTTCTCAACTTCCGCGGCGGCCGACTTTCCGACCGGGCGGTGCGGCTGGTGCTCGACCGTCGTCAGCAGGCGGGCGGCGGACTCCAGAACGTACATCCGCACATGCTGCGCCACAGCTTCGCGACCCATCTGCTCGAGGAGGGCGCCGACCTGCGCACGATCCAAGAGCTGCTCGGCCATAGCTCCCTCGGCACCACCCAGCGCTATACCCACGTCGATATCGACCGCATGCTGCGGGTCTATCGAGACGCCCATCCGCGGGCTAAGTCGACGGTGGGATCCGCCGAACCGGGCGGCACCCGAGCTGAGCCCGGAAGGTCAGGCGACGCGGGAGACTGATATGCTGACGGCCCCGGCGGATTGAGCGCCGTGGCCCCCCGAAGACGCCCACCTGACGCGAGCCGACCGCCCCCGATGAGCTTTCCCCCGACGACTGCGAGTCCGTTGATTTCCCCAGCCCCCATGCACGCCACCACCGTCCTGCTCGTTCGCCGCGGCGGGACCGTGGTGATGGCGTCCGACGGCCAAGTGACCGTCGGCGATACGGTCATGAAGCACACGGCTTCCAAGGTGAAGCGGGTCGGCCGCGGCGACGTGCTCGTCGGCTTCGCCGGCGGCGCCGCCGACGGTCTGGCGCTCTATACGCGCTTCGAGGCCAAGCTGGAGGAATTCCAAGGCAACCTGGAACGCGCGGTCATCGAGCTCGCGAAAGACTGGCGAACGGACCGCGTACTGCGCCAACTGCAGGCGATGCTCTTGATCGCCGGGCGCGAAAAAAGCTTCCTGCTTTCCGGCACCGGCGACCTTATGCAGCCCGACGACGAAGGCGCCATGGCCATCGGTTCCGGGGCGAATTTTGCCCTCGCCGCCGCGCGCTCGCTGCTGCGCCATACGGAGATGTCCACGGTCGACATCGTCCGGAATTCCATGCTGATCGCCGCGGAAATCTGCATCTACTCCAATGATCAGCTGACAGTCGAGGAGCTATGAGCGAACGGAGCGAGACGCGTCGGGGCCCTTCGGCGCCGCCGATGGAAAGTTTGACGCCGCGGCAGATCGTGGCCGAGCTGGATAAATTCGTCGTCGGCCAAAAGGCGGCCAAGCGGGCGGTGGCCATCGCCCTGCGCAACCGCTGGCGTCGCCAGCAGATCGCCGGCCCGATGGCCGAAGAGATCATGCCGAAGAACATCTTGATGATCGGCCCGACGGGCGTCGGCAAGACCGAGATCGCCCGCCGCCTCGCGCGATTGGCGCGGGTGCCGTTTCTCAAGGTGGAGGCGAGCAAATTTACCGAAGTCGGCTACGTGGGCCGTGACTGCGAATCGATGATCCGCGACCTCGTGGAAATCTCCGTGGCGATGGTCAAAGAAGAGCTCCGCCACGACGTGCTGGCGACCGCCGCCGAGCGGGCTGAGGATCGTCTGCTGCTGCTGCTCGTGCCGCAGCCGAACGCGACGGGCTTCCTCTCTTCGACCGAAGACTCGAGCCTCGGGCCGACGCGGGAAAAATTCCGCGAGCGGCTGCGCAACGGCGACTTGGAAGACCGCAAGGTCGAAATCGAAGTCGATGAGTCGCGCATGCCGAGCTTCGAGATGTTCACCCCCCAAGGCGGTGTCGAAGAGGTCGGCATCAACCTGAAAGAGATGATGCCCGGGCTCTTCGGACGTCGCCAGCGCCAGTGGGTGACGGTCGCCGAGGCCCGGGAAATCCTCGAGCAGCAGGAGGCCGATAAGCTCATCGACCAGCGCCAGGTGGCGCGGGAAGCACGCGAACGCGTCGAGCAGGGTGGCCTGATCTTCCTCGACGAGATCGACAAGGTCGCCGTGCGCGAAGGCGGCGCCCGCGGCCCCGACGTGTCGCGGGAAGGCGTCCAGCGGGACCTGCTACCGATCGTCGAAGGCACGACGGTCACGACCAAATACGGCATGGTCAAGACCGACCACATTCTTTTCATCGCCGCCGGCGCTTTCCACCTGGCGAAGCCCTCGGACCTGATCCCCGAGCTCCAGGGTCGACTCCCGATCCGCGTCGAGCTCGACGCGCTGGGTCAAGAAGACTTCGTCCGCATTTTGACGGAGCCGGAAGCGTCGCTGACCAAGCAATACGTGGCGCTCATGGAGACGGAGGAAGTCCTCATGAGCTTCAACGACGAGGCGGTCGAAGAGATCGCCCGGCTGGCGGTGGAAGTCAACTCCCGGACAGAGAATATCGGCGCCCGCCGGCTGGCGACGCTGATGGAAAAATTGATCGAAGAGGTCTCCTTCGAAGCGCCCGACATGGCCGGAACGCAAGTCGAAGTCGACGCGGCTTATGTCGGCCGCGCGCTGGCGGAGATCGTCAAAGACGAAGATTTGAGTCGCTATGTCCTCTAACGTCGCCCCGACGCCCGTCGAGAAACGCGCCACCATGACGACTTTGCCCAACCCCGCCGCCGCGTCGCCCCGACGCTCGATCCGTCGCCTCGTCCCGGTCCTGGCCGTGATGGTGCTCGCCGCCGCGTGCGGCAAGAAAGGCGATCCGCTGCCGCCGCTGCGCACGGTGCCGCTGGTGACCAAAGACCTCGAGGTGCGCCAGCAGGGCAGCGCGATGCTCTTCGAGCTCACTTACCCGGCGACCACGTCGGCTGGGCTGATCCTCGGCGGCATCGACTCCCTCGAGCTCTACCGGATCACGAAGCCGATGGTCGGCGACGATCCGCCGACCGCGCAAGCCGCCGAATTCGAAGCCGACTCCGAAGTGGTGCGCAGTTTGCGCGGTACCGAGCTGGAGTCGGCCATCGTCGGCAATCGGATCCAGTTCCGCCTCTCCATGGAAACGCCGGACGAGGAGCCCCCGGAGGCGTCGATCTTTGCGGTCCGCACGATCAAGGGTCTCGAGAGCTCCGATTTCTCGAACCGGGCGACCTTGGTTCCGGGTCCGCCGCCAGAGCCGCCGACCAATCTGGAGCTCATCGCCCGGCCCCGCGGCGTCGAAATCCGCTGGGAAAGCGGCGAGGCGGAAGCCTTCGACGTCTTCCGCCGCTTGGCCACCGAGCGCGGTTACGGCCCGCCGCTGATGGAAGTGCCGGGGGATAAGAGGCGGATCGCAGACCTCCGGGCGAAGTACGGCGAACGCTATATTTACTCGGTGCGTGCGATCACCGGCGACGATCCGCGGGTCGAGAGCGATTTGGCGAGCGAAGCCGAGATCGACTACCAGGACACCTTCGCGCCGCGCCTGCCGAAAAACGTCGTGGCGCTGCCTGAACAGGGCGCCATTCGCCTGCGCTGGGAGCCGAGTCCGGACGCGGACACGGTCGGCTACTTCATCCATCGCCGCGACGTCGGTCGAGTCAATTTCGTCCGCCTGAACGACCAGCCTTTGCCGTCCACGGAGTACCTGGACCGCGGCTTGGCTAGCGGTCTCGAGTTTGCCTACCGTATCCAGGCGGTGGACGGGGAAGGCAATACCAGCGATCTGAGTCCGGCGGTCGTGGCGGCGACCCGCTAACGGCGGCCCCTCGCTCGCCCGCTCCGCGATGACGGCTTTCTTCAAGCTCTCCGGGGCGGGGAACGATTTCATCGCCCTCGTTGAGCCCGCCGCGGACCCCGCGGCGGACGCCGTCCGCGCTTGGTGTCGGCGGGGCCTGTCCTTGGGCGCCGACGGCGTCATGGCGCTGTCGCGGGAAGCGGCGGGGGCGGTCGTCATGAAGCACTGGAATGCCGACGGCGGCCGCGCCGAGCTGTGCTTGAACGGCAGCCGCTGCGCCGTGCGCTTGGCGGAATCGCTGGGCTGGGCCGACGGGGGGGCGGTGAAGCTCCGCACCGACGCCGGCCTCTTGGAGGGGCAAAACACCGGCGGGAACCGGGTGGAGATCGATGTCCCTTTCGCGATAGACGCGCCGGCGGCGAGTGTTCTTGAAACCGAACAGGGCGTTTTCCGCGGCTGGTCCATACGGGTGGGCGTGCCGCACCTCGTCGTTTTTATAGACGGCGGGGCGGTCGAGGACCTCGACCTCGCCGCCGTGGCCCCCGACCTTCGGCGTCATGCGGATCTCGGGCCCGAAGGGGCGAATGTGAATTTCGTAGAGAGTCGCGGTCGTCGGTCACTGGCCATTCGGACCTGGGAGCGCGGGGTGGAGGCGGAGACCTTGGCGTGCGGCACGGGCGCGGTGGCCAGCGTCTTCGCCGGCCTCGCGGCGGGTGCGGTCGAGGCGCCGGCGGAGCTTACGACCGCCAGCGGTTTCGTGCTCGGGGTCGACCGGCGCGGCGACGGCGCGCGGCTCGGAGGTGACGCTCGGATCGTCGCCCGCGGCGAGTTGCTCAACGGCAGTCTCTAGCTGAACCTCCGCGCCAAACAAAAAACGCCGGGGCTTGTGGGCCCCGGCGTTTCTGGGACCCGGCCGGCGTGCACCGACCGGGCTCTAAACAGGCTCGCTAGTCTCGGAACTCGATCGTGAGCGTGTGCCAAATCTTGACCGGCACGCCGTCCTTGGTGGCGGCCCGCCACTGGGAGCGTTTGGCCGCCGAAAGCGCCTCCGTATCGAAGCCGAATTTCTGCGGCTTGCCGGCGAGCTCGGCCTTGAGGACCTTGCCGTTCTCGTCGATGAGCACTTTTACCAAGACGGTGGCGTTTTTCTTGTTGAAGCGCCGGGCCATGGCGGGGTAGCGCGGGGCGACCGGGCGCACCGCCGTGGGCTGTTTGACCCCCGGACCTGGCTCCACCAAATCGCCCCGGCGCACGGCGGGGCGGGCCGGCTTCGCGGCGGGCTGCGCCGGCGTGACCACGGCCGGTGCCGGCGTGATCGGCTTAGGCTGGGCTTCCGCAAGCTTGGCCTCTTCCTCCGCCTTGGCTTTGGCC
>JBCDKB010000007.1:0-46534 GCA_038747035.1 Acidobacteriota bacterium
CTGCACCGCATCCTCGCCGGCATCAAAGACGCCGGCGCCCGCGCCGCCGCCATGGAGGTCTCGTCCCACGCCCTGGAGCTCGGTCGCGTCGAGGATGTGCTTTTCGACGTCGCGGCGTTCACCAACCTGAGCCGCGACCACCTCGATTTCCACGGCGATATGGAAAGCTACTTCCAGGCCAAGTGCCGCCTCTTCGACCAGCTGAAGCCCGGCGGTACCGCCGTGGTCCATCTGGAGGCCGAAGCCGGCGCCGGGGATTGGGGCCGGCGCCTCGCCGCGGGCCTGGCGGAGCGCGGCGTGTCGCTCGTGACCTGCGGCGTCGGCGACGGCTTGCCTTCGGACGGCCCGGGTCTGGAGTTCGACATTCCCCACATCAGCCCGGCTGAACTCCAGCTGGACCTGGGCGGCATCTCCGCTCGTCTGATGACTCCGGCGGGCGAGCTGTCGCTGCGTTCGCCGTTGCTCGGCCGTTTCCACCTGCTGAACTTGATTACGGCGGCGGCCTGCGGCGTCGCTTTGGGACTCGAGCTCGCCGTCATCGAGCGCGGACTCGCGGACGTCCGCGTGGTGCCGGGGCGTCTCGAGCGCGTCGACGGACCGATCGAGGCCTTCGTCGATTACGCCCATACGCCGGCGGCGCTGGAGGCGGCGCTCACGTCGATGCGGGAGCTGTCGACGCGGCCGCTGGTGGTCGTCTTCGGCTGCGGCGGGGAGCGCGACCGCGGCAAGCGTCCGGAGATGGGTCGCGCCGCCGGCTCGCTCGCCGACGTCGCCGTTCTCACCTCCGATAATCCGCGCCGCGAAGATCCGGCGCGCATCCTCGCTGACGCGGAGGCCGGACTGCTCGAAAGCGACGCGGCCGACTATGTCCTCGAGCCCGACCGGCGCCGCGCCATCGAGCTCTCGGTCGAGCGCGCCCGCGCGTTGGGTGGCGTCATCGTGGTGGCCGGTAAGGGCCACGAAGCGAGCCAAGACCTCGGCGAGCGCACGATTGAATTTGATGACCGCGACGAGCTGCGGCGCGCGATGGCGTTGCCGGGCTCGGTCACCGGCGCCGCCGGACCGGCGGACCCAGGCCGTGTCGACCTAGGGGTGAGCCATGGCTGAGCGCTCCATCGACCAGGCGGTGGCGGCTATGGGCGGCCGACTCCTACGCGGCGACGGCGAGGTGCGCTTCCGCGGCGTCGCCATCGACTCCCGGCGCACCTCAGACGGCGAGCTGTTCTTCGCCTTGCCCGGCGCCCGCACCGACGGCCACGATTTCGCCCTGGCGGCGCTGTCGAATGGCGCCTCCGGCGTCGTCGTCCACCAGGACGTGGACGGTGAAGGGGAGGCCTCTGGCTCGTGGATCCGCGTCGACGACACCTTCCAGGCGCTCCACGCCTTGACGCGGGCGGTGCGCGCCGAAGTCCCCGAGAATTTGGTGGCGATCACCGGTTCCTCCGGCAAGACAACGACCAAAGAACTGCTGGCGGTGATGCTCGAGCGCCGATTCCGCGTCGCCCGCAGCCCCGGCAACTTCAACAATACCTACGGCTTTCCGATCGCCCTCCTGGGCATCCCCGACGACACCGAGTGGATGGTCGCCGAGATGGGCATGTCGACCCCCGGCGAGCTGGCGCAGGTCAGCCACCTCGGCCGGCCGGATATCGCTGTCTTCACCAACGTGCGTCCGGTGCATTTAGAGAATTTCCGCAGCCTGGACGCCATCGCCGAAGCTAAGTCGGAGCTACTCGCCGGCGTCGGCCCCGACGTGCGGATCATCGCTAACGCCGACGACCCGCAGGTGATGCGGATCGCCCGGCGCCACGTCGAAGGCCGCGGCGGTCGTCTGACCACCTACGGCCTCCAGCAGCCGGCCGACGTCACCGCCGCCAACGTGCGCACCCTCGCCAACGGCTCGGATCGTCCGGTCGTCGGCTGCCGCTTCGACCTCGGCTACGGCGGCGCCACGCGCGAGGTGGAGCTGCCGATCCACGGCCTTTACAACGTCGAGAACTGCCTGGCGGGCGCGGCATGCGCCCTCGAGCTGGGACTCTCGCTCGACGACATCGCCGGCGCCGTCGCGTCTTTTCGGCCGGCGTCCATGCGCGGCGTGGTCCATCGCCTAGCCGGCGGTCCGACGGTGATCGACGATAGCTATAACGCCAACCCCGACGCCGTCGCCCGCGCCCTCGAGAGCGCGCGCCTGCTGCCGGCCCGCCGCCGCGTCGCCATCCTCGGCGACATGCTGGAGCTGGGCCCGGAAGAGGCGGCATTCCACAGCCAGGTCGGCAAGCGCGCGGCCGAGCTCGGTTTCGACCACGTGGTGGCGGTCGGTGAGCTGTCCCGCCATCTGCTGCAAGGGGTGGAGGCGGTCGGCGGCAGCGCCAGCTGGTTCGCCAGCGCGACCGCCGTGGCGTCGTGGCTCGACGGCCGTCCGGCGATCGGCGAGCGTCGACTCGGGGTCGGTGATCTGGTGTTGATCAAGGGCTCCCGCGGCATCGGCCTCGACAAGGCGGTGCAGACGCTGGTGGACCACTACGGGGAAGAGGCCTGATGCTCTACCACCTCCTCTTCCCGTGGAGCGACTCCGTCGGCTTCCTGAACGTCTTCCGGTACATCACCTTCCGGACCGCCGGTGCGGTGGTGACGGCGCTGGTGCTCTCGGTGGTGCTCGGTCCGTGGTTCATCGCCACCCTGCGGCGCCTGTCGATCGGCCAGAACATCCGCGAGGTCGGCCCCGAAAGCCACCTGGTGAAAGCCGGCACCCCGACCATGGGCGGCCTTTTGATCCTCTTCTCCCTCAGCTCGGCGACCCTGCTGTGGGCCGATTTGAGCAATCTTTTGATCCTGCTGGCCCTCGGCGTGACCTTGGCGTTCGGCGTCATCGGCTTCGCCGACGATTACCTGAAGGTGCGCAACAAGCGGAACCTCGGCCTGACGGCGCGCGCCAAATTCATCGGCCAGAACGGTGTCGCCGGCCTGGCGGCGGTGGCGCTGCTCTCGCTGCCGGCGACTTACGCCTTCGAGCCGGTCTTGATGGTGCCGTTCTTCAAAGACGTGTCCCTCAACCTCGGCTGGCTCTACGTGCCGTTCGTAATGCTGGTGCTGGTGGCGGCGTCCAATACGGTGAACCTCACCGACGGCCTCGACGGCCTGGCGATCGGCTCGACCCTGATCGCCGGCGCCACCTATGCGGTCTTCACCTACGTCGCCGGCAACCTGGTGGTCTCCGAATACCTGCAGTTCCAGCACCTGCCCGGGGCCGGCGAAGTGACGGTCTTCTGCGGCGCACTGGTGGGCTCCTGCCTCGGTTTCCTGTGGTTCAACTGCCACCCGGCGGAAGTCTTTATGGGCGATGTCGGGTCCCTGGCCCTGGGCGGCGCCATCGGCATGGTGGCCGTGCTCTCGAAGCAGGAGCTGCTCCTGGTGGTGGTCGGCGGCCTCTTCGTGCTCGAGGGCCTGTCGGTGATTCTGCAGGTGGCGTCTTTCAAGCTCACCGGCAAGCGCATCTTCCGCATGGCGCCGCTGCACCATCATTTCGAGCTCAAGGGCTGGACGGAGCCCAAGATCATCGTCCGCTTCTGGATCCTGGCCATGCTCTGCGGGCTGGTCAGCCTTTCGACGTTGAAGTTGCGATGAGCGGCCCGATGCATCGATGGCGCTCTGCGCTGGTTTACGGGCTCGGGCTTTCCGGGCTCGCCGCCGCGCGTCTGCTGCGTCGGCGCGGCGTCGAGGTGGCGGCGATCGACCGCCGGAGCTCCGACGAGATCGAGCTCGGAGACCTGGCCGCGGACCCCGGCTTCCGCGTGCTTGACGGCGGCGAGCTTGAGGCTTTGCCCGCGTCGCCGGCGGTGGATGCGATCGTCGTGAGTCCGGGTATCGATCCGCAGAAGCCCCTACTCCAAGAAGCCCGCGATCGGGGCCTGCCGGTGCTCGGCGAGCTGGAGCTAGCTTTTCGCTCCGCCGGCGGACGGGTCGTCGCCATCACCGGCTCGAACGGCAAGAGTACGACCACTTCCCTGGCCGGCGTCATGCTGCGTCACGCAGGCTTCGATGCCCGCGTGTGCGGCAATATCGGCCAGCCCTTCTCCGCCGTGGTGCCCGACCCCGAGGATCCGCCCGGCGCGCCGGTCTACGTGGTTGAAGCCTCGAGCTTCCAGTTGGAAAGCATCCAGGCCTTCCACCCCGAGGCGGCGGCGCTGCTCAATCTGGCGCCGGACCACCTGGACCGGCACGCGGATTTCGACGCTTACCGCACGGCCAAGGCCCAGATCTTCGCCCACCACACGGACGACGATGTCGCCGTGCTCAACGCCGACGACCCGGCCCTCGAGGCCGTCGCCCCCGGCGCCGGACGTCGCCGCTACTTCTCCCGGCGTCGGCCGGTGGAGGACGGCTGCTTTCTCGACGGCGACCAGGTCGTCGAGGCGATACCCGGCGACGCGCCGCGGGCGCTCTTCACGGTGTCCGACGTGCCGCTGCCGGGTCCGCATAATCTCGAAAACGCGATGGCGGCGGCGCTGCTCGCCCTCGCCGCCGGCGCCACGCCGGCTGACGTGCGCCGCGGGCTGCACGGTTTCACCGGCCTTCCGCATCGCCTGCAGAAGGTGGCCGAGCTGGACGGCGTCGAGTATTTCGACGACTCGAAGGGCACCAACCTGGCCGCCACCCTCGGCTCGCTCTCGGGTTTTGAGGACGGCCGGGTGCTGATCGTGCTCGGCGGTATCTTCAAAGGCGGCGAGCTGGATGAGCTCGCCCGGCTGGTGGCGCGCAAGGCTCGCCACGCATACCTTATCGGCGAGTCGGCGGATCGCTTCGACCGGGCGCTGCGGGCTTTCCCGGGTATGACCGCCGACGTCGAGATCTCCGGCACCCTCGAGCGGGCCGTTGAGCAGGCGTCGACCGACGCCCGCCCGGGCGACGTCGTCTTGCTCTCGCCGGCCTGCTCGAGCTTCGACCAGTTCTCCGACTACGCCGAGCGTGGCCGCGTCTTCCAGCGCCTCGTCCACTCCCTCGAAGGGGTTGCCCGTGGCGCGTAAGCTCGTTTTCGACCGACTTCTCTTCGCCACCGTGCTGCTGCTTTCGCTGCTCGGCCTGGTGATGGTGTCCTCGGCTACGGCGCCGATGGTGCGCGGTAGCGAGACCGGCTTTTTCCTCGCCAATCCGCTGTTGATCAAGCAGTGCGTGGCGGCGGTGATCGGCCTGCTCGGCATGCTGGTGGTGATGCATATCGACTACCGGATACTGAAGCGGCCGGCGTTCGTTTACACGGGCCTCATCGGCATCGCCGTGCTGCTGGTGGCGGTGCTTTTCAGCAGTGAAATCAATGGCTCCAGGCGCTGGCTGCGCCTCGCCGGCCTGTCGTTCCAGCCGTCGGAATTCGCCAAGCTGGTGGCCGTCGTCTATGTGGCGTACCAAATCGAGCGCAAGCGCGAGCGCGTCGGCAGCTATGTCTTCCTGCTGCCGGCCCTCGGCCTCACGGGCTTCCTCGCCCTCTTGATCCTGGCGGGGAAAGACCTCGGGACCACGGCCCTGCTACTCCTGCCGGTGGGTCTGATGATCTTCCTCGCCGGCGTACCCCTGCGCTGGGCGATGGCGGGCGCCGCCGTGGTCGTGCCGATGGTGGCGCTGGCGATCGCGTCGCAGGAATACCGTCGCCGTCGCCTGCTGGCGTTCCTCGACCCGGAGGCGGATCCGCTGGGTAACGGCTTCCAGCTCCTGCAGTCGCTGATCGCCGTCGGCTCCGGCGGTCTCTTCGGCCTCGGTCCCGGCGGCAGCGTGCAGAAGCTGCACTTCTTGCCGTCGCCGCACGCCGACTTCGTCTTCTCGATCGTCGCGGAAGAGCTGGGCTTCTTCGGCTCCCTGGTGCTGATCGGCCTCTTCGCCGTCCTGCTGTGGCGCGGCGTCGTCGCCGGGCAGCAGGCGCCGGAAGCTTTCGGACGATTCCTGGCCTGGGGCTTGACGGCGCTGCTCGTCGGCCAGGCGTTGGTGCATATGAGCGTCGCCCTCGGGGTGATGCCGACCACCGGCGTGCCGCTGCCGTTCATCTCCCACGGCGGCTCCTCGCTGATCGCGAGCATGGTCGCCGCCGGCCTGATCTTGAACGTGTCGCAACACGGGAGCGGACGATGACCGGGTCGCCCCGCACCGAACGGCCCACCCGGGGGTCGACGCCCCTGGCGCTGATCGCCGGCGGCGGCTCCGGCGGCCACGTCTTCCCGGGCTTGGCGGTGGCGGAAGAGCTGCTGCGCCGGGGCTGGGACGTGGCGTGGGTCGGCGTCCCGAACGGCATGGAGCGGCGCCTGGTTCGGCGCCGTGGCCTGGAATTCCATGCGCTCAAAGCGAAGCCCCTGCTCGGCCGTGGCCTGGTCGGCAAGGCCAAGGCGCTCGCGACGCTCTTCAGCGCCGGCCTGGCGGGTCGGTCGCTGGTGCGTCGATTGGGGGCGTCGGTGGTGCTCGGCACCGGCGGTTACGTGTCGGCGCCGGCGGTCCTCGGCGCCCGCTTGGCCGGGGTCCCGACGCTGCTCCTGGAGCCCAATGCGGAAGCCGGCGTGGCGAATCGCGCGCTCTCCCGTTTCGCCCGTGAAGCGATGGTCGCCCATCCCACGACGGCGTCCGGTTTACGCTGCCCGGTGACGGTCACGGGCGTGCCGGTGCGCGCCGAGTTCTTCGACATCGCCGAGGACCTACCCTGGGGCTCGGCCACCCGGATGCTGGTGCTGGGCGGTTCCCAAGGCGCCGCCCAGCTCAACCGCCTGCTGCCGCGGGCTTTGAAACTGGTGTCGGAGCGCTGCGATGAGCTCGGCCAGATCCTGGTCCGCCACCAGACCGGCGAACGCCACCTCGAAACGGCCGGCGAGGCGTACGCCGGGAGCGGTATCGAGACGGTCATGCGGGGCCTCGGCTTCAAGCCCGACGGCGACCAGCTACAGGTAGAGCTGTCGAGCTTCCTCAATAACGTCTCCGGCGCCATGGCGGAGAGTCATCTGATCGTGTCTCGGGCCGGCGCCATCACCCTCGCCGAGGTCTGCGCCGCCGGACGCCCGACGCTGCTCGCGCCGCTGTCGATCGCCGCCGGCCACCAGGTGCAGAACGCGGAGCGGCTCGCCGAAGCCGGCGCTTCCAAAGTCTTCATCGCCAAGGGCGAGGACGAAGACGCCCAGGTCGAAGAGCTGGCGTCGGCCCTGCTGGCCCTGCTCGAGGACCGCCGCGGCCTGACCCGCATGGCGGAGGCGGCCCGCGCCCTCGGCCGTCCTGACGCCGCTTCGGATATCGCCGACCGCGTCGAGCACTGCTCCGGTGAGCGTCCCCGCGCCCCCCACGCCGTGGCGCTTTACGCCCCGGCGGTGGCGGCGTCGCAGCTCGGCGGCCTGCTGCCCCGCGCCTCCCTCGAGGCGCCGCGGGCGACGGTGACCCCCAACCCGAGCTCGAGCGGCTTCGTGGCCTTCAAGTCTGGAGGGGGCGCCTGATGTTTAGGCTCTTTACCGGACTCCACCACGTGCACTTCGTGGGCATCGGCGGCGCCGGCATGAGCGGCATCGCCGAGGTGTTGCTCGCCGAGCAGGACGAGAACCTCCGCGTCTCCGGCTGCGACCAGTCCCGTTCGGAAGCCGTCGAGCGACTGGAGAGCTTGGGGGTTGAGGTCCACCTCGGCCACGACCCGAACCACCTCGACGACGGCGTCGACCTGGTGGTGAAGTCCTCGGCCGTCCCCGACTCCAACCCGGAAATCCAGGCGGCCCGCGAGCGCGGCATCACGGTGGTGCGGCGGGCGGAGATGCTCGGCGAGCTGATGCGCCTGAAATATGGCATCGCGGTCGCCGGCACCCACGGCAAGACGACGACGACGTCCCTCATCGCCGCGCTGCTCACCGACGCCGAGCTCGACCCGACGGTGATCGTCGGCGGCCGCATGCGCGTCTCCGGCACCGGCGCCCGCGTCGGCTCGAGTCCTTACCTGGTCGCCGAAGCCGACGAGTTCGACCGCAGTTTCCTGCGCTTGATGCCGGTGGTGGCGGTGGTCACGACGATCGATGAGGATCACCTCGACACCTACCGCGACCTCGACGCCATCCGCGAAGCGTTCGTCGATTTCGCTAGCCGCGTGCCGTTTTTCGGCCGGGCGATCCTCTGCCTGGACGATGAAAATATCCGCAGCATCTTGCCGCGCCTCACCGCCGGCCACCGCGTCTTGACCTACGGGCTCACGCCGCAGGCTGACTTGACGGCCCGCGATATCGAACCGTCCCCCGGCGGTTGCTCGTTCACGGTGATGGCGGGCGATGAGGCCCTGGGTACCGTATCGGTGCCGATGCCGGGGCGCCACAATGTTCAGAACACCCTGGCCGCCGTCGCCGTTGGGCGCCTCCTGGAGATTCCCTTCGAGCGTATCTCGAGCGCTTTGGCGAATTTCGGCGGCGTCCACCGGCGTTTCGAGCGCCTCGGCAGCTACCGCGGCGCCGCGGTGGTCGACGATTACGCCCACCATCCGACGGAGGTCGCGGCCACCCTTGAGGCGGCGCGGCAGGCGTTCCCCAAGGGCCGGATCGTGGCGGTCTTCCAACCCCATCTCTTCAGCCGCACCCGCGACCTGCACGAAGACTTCGGCCGAGCCCTGCTCGCCGCCGATGACGCCATCGTGACCGCGATCTATGCGTCCCGCGAACGGCCGATCGACGGCGTGAGCGGCGAGGCCGTGGTCACGTCGGCCCGGGCCACGGGCCACCGCCGCGTGCGCTATTGCGATGACTGGCGGGCCGACGCCCGGTCGCTGCTCGACGGCATGGCCGACGACGGCAAGCTCGGTGAAGGCGACGTGATTTTGACCCTCGGCGCCGGCGATATCTACCGCCTGGCCGCCGAGCTCGGCGCGGAAGGGGGCGGCGATGTCTGATCCGCGCGAGGAGAATTCGGTGCTGGCGTTCCCCGGCCCCGGGCCGGAGGCGCCGTCGGCCCTGGACGCACCCAAAGAACCTCGCGAGCCGAAGGAGGCGCCGACGGAATTCGAAGACGCCTTCGACGCGCTCGCCGCCGCGGCGATGGACGCCGAGCTGATGGGCGCTGTCCGCAAGCCGCCGTCCGAAGACGGCGCCGATCTCGAGTCGTCCGAGGCCGACGCCGGCATGGGCGAAGCCGCGCCGCGCCGCGCCGGCACGCCGAAGCCGTGGACCGTGCCGGCGGACGGGGCGAGCGCCGGGACGGTCGTGCCGTTCCGTCGTCCGAAGAAGGGCAGCAAGATCCGCCGCCGCCGCAAAAGCGTGTGGGCGCGCTGGATGATGCCCTTCGCCGCCGCCTGCCTGATCGTCGGCATCCCCACCGCCTTTGTCTTCTGGCTCCTGAGCGCCCCGTCCTTCGCCATGACCGACTTGGTGGTCAAGACCGCGCCCCAGGGCCGGGTGTCGTCGGAATGGGTACGCAACGCGCTGCGCCGGGACGCCGGTAGCAATCTGTGGCGCCTCGACCTCGAAGCGCTCGAAAGCCGCTTGACCGCCCACCCGTGGCTCTTGGACGTAGGCCTGCGCAAGCAGCCGCCGTCGAAGCTGGTGGTGGAGCTGGTGGAGCGTCGGCCGGCGGCGCTTTACCGGGCCAAGGATGGCCTCGCCTGGGTCGATAGCGCCGGGCGCGTGATCGAGCCGGTGGATCTTTCGCGGCCCCAGCCGGGTCTGGACCTGCCGATCCTGAGTGGCCCTGAGGACCTGGTGCCGGGTGCCCTCGGCATCCTCAGCGAGATCCGCCGCGCCAAGACCGCCTGGGGGCCGGGCCTTTCCGAGGTCGAGATCCTGGGCCCCCGAGATTTTCGTCTTTATACAACCGCCTTGCCTTTTCCGCTCGTCGTGCGGCAGGGCAGCCTTGAGAAACAAGCCCGCCACCTGCGGGCGCTGCTGCCGCGACTGGCGTCGAGTCCCGACGCCATCGACGCGGTGGATCTGCGCTTCGCCCGGCGGATCATCATCAAACTGGAGTCCCACTCTCCGGGACGTAGCGACGAGCAGCGAGCGTGATCATGCCGAAGGTTGATGAACCCCTAGTTGGAATTGATATCGGCTCTTCGAAAGTCGGCGTGCTGATCGGTCAGCGCGACGGCGATTCGATCGAGGTCGTGGGCAAGGGCATGGCGCCCAACCGCGGCACGAGGCGGGGCAATATCGTCAACGTCGAGCAGACGGTGGAGGCGCTGCGCGCCGCCACCGAGGAAGCCGAGGTCATGGCCGGGGTCGATATCTCGCGCGCCTACGTCGGCATCGCCGGCTCGGATATCCGCAGCGTGAATTCCCGCGCCATCGTCTCGGTGTCGCGCAAGGATCGCGAAATCACGCGCCAAGACATCCACCGGGTGCTCGAGGCGGCGCAATCCGCGGCCCTGCCGTCGGACCGGGAGATCCTGCACGCCATCCCGCAGGAATTCGTGGTCGATGAGCAGGGCGGCATCGCCGATCCCCTCGGCATGCTCGGCAGTCGGCTGGAGGTGTCGTTGCACCTCACCACCGGCACGTCGTCGCGCACGAAGAATCTCCAGACCTGCGTCAATCGCGCCGGCATCGAGATCCTCGAGCTGGTCTTCGAGCCGCTGGCCACCGCCGAGGCGGTATTGGGCAGCGACGAGCGCGAGCTCGGCGCCCTGCTCATCGATATCGGCAACGGCGGCACCGAATACGCCCTCTTCGCCGACGGCGAGGTGCGCCACAGCGCCGTGCTGCCGATCGGCGCCAGCCACTTCACCAACGACCTCGCCATGGTGCTGCGCACGCCGTTTGCTGAAGCGGAGCGCATCAAGCTGCGCTACGGCTGCTGCCTCGACTCCATGGTCGATGAAGACGCCGGCGTCACCGTGCCCGCCGTCGCCGACGGCACCCAGCGCATCGTGCCGCGGGCCGAGCTGTGCGAGATCCTGCAGCCCCGCGCCGAGGAGCTGTTCACGCTGATCCTGCAGGACCTCGCCGCCAACGGCCTCGACGAGACCCTGCGCGGCGGCGTCGTGCTCACCGGCGGCGGCGTCAAGCTCGACGGCATCCTCGAGCTCGCCGGCCAGGTCTTCCAGGCCACCACGCGCTACGGCCTGCCGCAGCGCCTCTCGGGCCTGGTTGACGTGGTGTCGAGCCCGCAGTGGTGCGCCGCCTCGGGTCTGCTGCTCTACGGCCGCGTCGCCGAGCAGCAGCAGAACCGCACCGGCCGACGGCTGCCGTCCATGCGGCAGCTCTTCGGAAGCCTTCGAAACGTTTTTTCGGACTTGCTGTAAGTCCTTTTTTGTCCATCGATTTGTAGTCATCAACACCTGTAGCCAAGGTAAGCCAAGGAAAGGGGAACGACATGATTCTGTTCGACGAGCCCCAGCAGAATGAAGACATCCCGATCACGTTAGATATCGAAGAAACGCCGGCCCGCATCAAGGTGATCGGCGTCGGCGGCGGCGGCGGCAACGCCGTGAATCGCATGATTCAGGCGAAGTTGCGCGGCATCGATTTCATCGCCGCCAATACCGACCAGCAAGCGCTGCGCCGCAACGAAGCGAGCAATAAGCTCCAGCTGGGCGACGGCCTGACCCGCGGCCTGGGCGCCGGCGGCGATCCGGAAATCGGCCGCAAGTCGGCGATCGAGGATACGGACCATATCCTCAAGACCCTCGACGGCGCCGACATGGTGTTCATCACCGCTGGCCTCGGCGGCGGCACCGGCACCGGCGCGGCGCCGATCCTCGCCAGCCTGGCGGCGGAGGTCGGCGCGCTCACCGTCGCCGTGGTCACCAAGCCGTTCAGCTTCGAAGGCAAGCGTCGCATGATGCTGGCGGAGCGCGGCGTCGAGGACTTGCGCAACTCGGTCGATACGCTGATCACGATCCCGAACGAGCGCCTGCTTTCGTTCGTGGACCGCGGCACGCCGCTCGCCGAAGCGTTCCTCGCCGCCGATGACGTGCTGCGCCAGGCGGTGCAGGGCATCAGCGATTTGATCACGGTGCCGGGCGAGATCAACGTCGACTTCGCCGACGTCAAGACGATCATGACCGGCATGGGCATGGCGCTCATGGGCACGGGTATCGCCAAGGGCGAGAACCGCGCCGTCGAAGCGGCCCAGCGCGCGATCTCGTCGCCGCTGCTCGAGGACACGTCGATCGAGGGCGCCAAGGGCGTGCTGCTCAACATCGCCGGCGGCCGCGACCTGACGCTGCACGAAGTGGCGGAAGCCGCCCGCATCATCCAGGAGGCCGTGGATATCGAGGCCAACATCATCTCGGGCATGGTCATCGACGACCAGCTCGCCGACGAGATGAAGGTCACGGTCATCGCCACGGGTTTCGACCGCAGCGCCGACCGCCCGGCGGACATGGACGTCGACGCGGTGCCGGTGATCCGCCGTCCGCAGGCGCCGGCGCCGCGCCCCGAGCGCGCGCCCCAGCCGGCGGTGCAGGTGCACCATCGCCAGTCGCCCCGTCCGCGCGCCCAGCCGCGCCCGGAGCCGGCGCGTTCCGAGCCGCCCCGCGAAGCGCCCCGCGCCGAAGCGGTCCGCGCCGAGTCGCACCGTCCGGAGGCCCGGCGTGCCGAGCCGTCCCGCCCGGTGATCACCCACCGCGAAGCGCCCCGCGCCGCCGAACCGGCGCGGGAGCCCACCCCCGAGCCGTACCGTCCGGCCCGCCCCGTGCAGGCCGCGCCGGCGCCCCGTCAGCCGGTGATCCCCCAGCAGAACCAGACCGGCGATGAGCCGTCCCAAAGCTCCTTCGAGGAGCTCGACGAAGTGCCGTTCTACCGCAAAGCCCTCGCCCAGCGCCTCGCGGACGACGGCGGCTACGGTCCGAACTGGTCCAACGTCGACGACTACGACATCCCGACGGTGCTGCGCAAGAACATGGATTGACCCGATCTCGAGTTTCCGAGTGTGAAGGTGAGTTCCTCACCTTCCTCCTTGGCTACAGCAGGCGTCGCCGCGACGGTGACGCCTCTTTTTTATGGTCGCAGAATTTCGAGACGACGAGACCCAAGTTGCAGGCCCGCCGCAAGAAACCGGACCTCCGCGGTTTACAGCCCCGGGATCAGCGAGTCCCACTTGCTATGGCCCGCGTCGCTCCGGCGGCGCTTTTTTATGCCCGCCTCGGGATTGCGACAGCAAAAGACAGGCTTTACTTGACTAGATGCGCCGATTTCTATAATTTAGACGGCGTTGGTCTTGAGGGACGTCAGTTTTTTCAGTCTGGAGGACGCGATGAAGAAATTCAAAAAACCAGCGGGTTACTTTGTGGCCGCTCTTTGCGTGTTCTACGCGCTCTACAACTCGTCGCTCTTGATCTCCCTGATCATGAAAGACGGCTGGACGGGCAGTGCCGTCTTCCAGCTTGCGCTTCTTGCTGGCGTCGTCATCGTCGTGGGAACGATCGGAGCCGGGCTGGGGGCCTTAGTCGAAGCTGCGATGCTCAAAGTCGCGGAAAGTAAGAACGGGGATAGCGACGTCCCGGCCCAATCGACGACCAGCCGGCCGGCGATAGTGAGACTCAAGAAGCTCGCCGGCTATCTGTTTGTCGCCGCCGGCGCGTCTTACGCCATCTATAACCTGGTTATCATCTTCTCGATCATCGGCGAAGACGGCTGGGACCGGCAGGCCTTCGGTCTGCTCGGCCTCCTCGTCTGCGTCCTCGCCATGCTCGGCACCGCCGGCGCTGGCTTCGGCGCTTTGGTTCAAGCCGCGATGCTCAAAGTCGCAGAGAGTCGGCGGCAGGAGCCGGCCGAAGTCTAAGGCTCGAAGGCGTACTGCACGAAGTCATCGTCCGTGGTGTCGAGAACCACGGAGTGCATTTCGACGTCGAACCACTTCGTGAAGACGGCGAAAGTCCGCGAGCGGGGCCAGAATTCGGGGTCGGTGATCCACCCCATGAGCTCCGCCTCGAAAAGCGTCTCGAAATTAGCTTTAACCCACTCCCGAAAGGCCTCTTCGGTTTCGCCGGCCTCTTCGGAGATCAGGTAGACCGTTCGGTCCCGGTTCACGTCCCGCTTCGAAAGCGGCGGTGAGTCGTCAGGACCTGTCTTGTTGATCCACTTGATCATGGGCGGCTTGGCGCGGAGGACGATGGCGGATCGATTGATCATGCGAGGTTGTTCCTTCAGAGCGCGGATTCTTGCAAGTTGTCAGTCCGGTGGCGACGAAGAAAGAGGCCTCTCGGTGAATCTCGACGAAGGGAGGTTTTCGAGAGGTTGTTAGCCCGTGGGGCGCGGTACGCTCTCGGCGTCGGGGCGATGGGGTCTCGATGAGCTCGGAGGATGCCCGGTGGTTCAGCAGACGCAGCCGTTTTTTCAAGTCGACGCGTTCACGGACCGGGCTTTCTCCGGCAATCCGGCGGCGGTGATGGTGCTCGGGGTGGAGGCGTCGGCGGACTGGATGCAGTCCGTGGCGACGGAGATGAATCTGTCGGAGACGGCTTTTGTCGTGCCGCGCCAGGGCGGGCCGTGGGGGCTGCGCTGGTTTACGCCGGCGGTGGAGGTGCCGCTGTGCGGACATGCGACGCTGGCGGCGGCGCACGTGATCTTCGATGGCGACGGGGAGCGGTCAGAGCTGCGGTTTGACACCCACAGCGGCGTGCTGTCGGTGCGTCGCGTCGCCGACGGCTATGCGATGGATTTTCCGGCGCTCCGACCTGAGCCGTGGCCGCTCCCGGAGGCGACGAGGGCGGCGCTCGGGGAGGCGGGTCTCGATCGCACCGTGGCCGTGGAAGCGAGCTTCCATCACGAGACGGACTGGTATGCGCTCATCGAGCTCGCCGACGCGGAGTCGGTACGGCGGGTGGAGCCGGACTTTCGAGCTCTGGGTGTTGAGCCCGGAGGCGGCTGGATCGTGACGGCGCGGGCGGACGCCAAGGCCAAGCGCGACTTCGGCGACGACGTCGAGGTCGTGTCGCGATTCTTCGCGCCCGCCCTCGGGGTCGACGAGGACCCGGTCACGGGATCGGCCCACTGCGTCTTGGCGCCGTTCTGGACCCGGCGCCTTGTCCAGGACGCGGTGGTGGCGGCGCAGATCTCGCCCCGCGGTGGCGTCGTGCGCTGTCGGGTCGACGGCGACCGCGTCGAGCTGCGGGGCCAGGCGGTGACCGTCGCCCGCGGGGAGCTGCTGGTCGGCCGTCGATAAGGCGGCTCAGCCCGAGGAGGCGAGGCCTAGGCCAACCAGATAGTTCAGTCCGACAATCAGGACGAAGCCGATACCGAGCGGCACGAACCAGCTGCGTTTGGGATAGCTCTTGCCCCAGCGTGAGTGGATGTAGCGCGTCTGCTTGCGCTGCCAAGCGAAGTACCAAATCAGCAGCCAGAGAAACCCGAGGCCGCGGGCGAACATGATCGGGAGCAGCATGAAAACGCTGCCGACCAGCCACAGGATCGCGGTGTCTGTCCTCTCTTCCTCGACGGCGATGCTCTGCCAGTTCTTCCAGATCAGGAACGAACCGAAGACCGGCGTTAGGAAGACGCTCCAGACCCCGGCGGCGTCCGGATTCCACAGCGCCGGCGCCTCATCGTCTTCGGGTCCCGAGTGGCTGATCGCAGCGGTCGGCGGCGCATACGGGTTGACGGGATCGAGGGGATCGGTGGCGGCGTCGGTCATGGTGGTCCTCCGAGGTGATGCGAGGGGAATAAACGTGCGACGTTGAAGATTGTGACAGATTTAGAATGACATATCTGTATCTGGAGTCCAGCTGAAGGGCCTCGGCTTTCGGCGATCAGCGTATTTTGTATACCTTGCCGTCATTTTATCGCCTAAAATGACGGTGACATGGTCAAAAAATCCTATCCGCGGTCGCTCCAGCCGCCAGGTTCAAGCTTCTTTCTTTTCGGTGCCCGCGGTGTCGGCAAGAGCACGTGGGCGCGCGAGCGCTTCGCGGACGCGCGCACGATCAACTTGCTAGACGAGGCTCTGCACCATCGGCTACTTGGCGACCCAGGGCTCTTCGCCAGGATACTCCGCGCGGTGCCGGAAGGGCAGTGGGTGGTGGTCGATGAGGTGCAAAGGATTCCGGGGCTGCTTAACGAGGTGCATCGATTCATCGAAGAGCGGGGTCTCAGGTTTGCGCTTCTAGGCTCCAGCGCCCGCAAGCTCAAAACGGCCGGCACCAACCTGCTCGCCGGCCGAGCGCTGTGGAAGACCATGTTCCCGCTGGTCCCTGAAGAGCTCGGAGAGGATTTCGGGCTTGAGCGCGTGCTCCGCCTCGGCAGTATTCCCTTGATCTGGACCTCGCCGGACCCCGTTGAGACCTTGAAGGCCTACGTGCAGCTCTATCTGCGGGAAGAGATTAAGGCTGAGGCTTTGGTTCGGAACCTGCCCGGCTTTGTGCGGTTCCTGCCCGTCGCCGCGCTCTTTCACGGCGAAAGCATCAATGTCGCGGGTATGGCTCGGGATTGCGGCGTCGCGCGGACGACGGCGGCCGGATACCTGGACATCCTCGAGGACACGCTACTGGCCTGGCGCTTGCCCGGCTTTGAAGCGCGTCTGCGGGTTCAGGAGCGTAAGCACCCGAAGCTCTACTGGCTCGACCCGGGCTTGGTCAGGGCCGTCAGGCGACAATTGGGTCCACTGGTTCAAGAAGAACGTGGGCCGCTCCTCGAAGGGTGGATCCACGGTTTACTCCGGGCGTACCGAGATCGCCACGAGCTTTGGGATGAACTCTCTTATTGGTCGCCGGGCAAGAGCGCCGGCCTGGAGGTTGACTTTCTTCTGCAGCGAGACGGGGAGTTCGTCGCGATCGAAGTGAAGGCAGCGTCCAGATTCTCGAAATCACAGCTCAAGGGGCTGAAGGCGATTGAGGAGCTTCCAGGCCTGCTGCGTCGCATCGTGATCTACACGGGCGCCGACGAGCTGAGGCTGGGGGACGGTGTCGAAGTCTGGCCGGTGCGGCGTTTTCTCGATGTTCTCGAGGGCGGGCTGCTCTGGCCTTAGTCCTCGGCAGATCCCCAGCTCACTGAACTGGGGTCGACCTCGACCCGGACGCCGTGATCGAGCTTTTCTTGACTGAAGCGAGTGTCGAGGAAAAGGCGGACGAGCTCGAGCTGGGTGGTGGCGTGGCGGGAGAGGCCGCGGGTGGTGAAGCCGCCGCCGCCAGCCAGGGCGAGCGGGACGATCAGCTGGTCGGCGAGGTATTCGCCGACCGGCGCCGGGCTCTTGAGATACGAGCGGACCTGCTTGAGCAGCTCGTCGGCGACGGCTTCGGAGCGCATGCCGCTGCCGCCGATGGTGGAAAACACCTCGGTGACGTGCCGGTAGCGCAGCTCGGCGACCAGCGCGGCGCCGGGGGACCGGGCACTCTGGGCCGACGGGCGCCTGGGCTCGACGTCGGTCCAGCCGGAGCGCTCGAGATAGCGAGAGAGGAGCCGCCCGCCGACGTCGTCCGGCACGTGGGCGAGTACGGCCGTGAGCTGTCGGTCGAGCAGCGGGCCGCGGTCGTGGAGCTCGACGGGGTTGAGGCGCTCCGCCGGCTCGATCTCGACGGTGATCCGGCCGCCGCCGGCGGGAAAGAAGCCATGGGACTCGAGGCGGGCGCTCACCTTCGGCCCCATGCGCTCGAGGGTCGGTAGGAAGGCTCGATCGAGGAATTCGAAGACCGGTGCGCCGGAAGCGTGGGTGCCGCCTTCGATGGTCACAGTCGACGGGCCGTCGGCGAGCATCAGCGGCGGCAGGACGGTTTGGAGCACGAGGGCCGTGCTGCCGGCGGTGCCGATCGCGAATCGATAAGTGCCGGGGCGCACTCGACCCGGCGTGAAGCTCAGGGCTTTTGAGCGGAGCGTTGCGCCGGAAGCCCGGCCGCCGGATATTTCGGCGGCGGCGCGGACCGCGGTCAGGTGCTGGCGGAGCAGGCCGGCTTTGGTGCGTCCGGCGCGGGCCTTGCGCAGCTGAAGCGGCTGCCCCGTGAGCATCGAGAGCGCGAGGGAAGTGCGGATCACCTGGCCGCCGCCTTCGCCCATCGAGCCGTCAATGCGGACAGGGGTTGCGGTCTTAGTCATCATGCGGATCGTCGCGGAGTGGGTTTCGCGTCACGGTTTAGGTTTTAACTGGAGAAAGGTTGGGCGACAAGGTTTTGATGAAACAATCGTGCTCTACCGTTTGAGCTACGGCCCCAAAACTTGGGCGTCGGTTAGGACGCGTCATCGCACGAAGCGAAAATGGTGGGACCGGCGGGACTCGAACCCGCAACCACGAGATGAGGATCATGGAGTTCCATCGGCATTCGCCCGATGGTCCGAGGGGCCTGGGCCCGAGGACCTGAAATCGGTACTGTATTGTCCTGAAGGAGTAAGCGGCGGCGAGGTTTAACGAAACCTTTTGGACATGGAGTTCCGTCGGCATCCGCCGAAGCGATCGAGTGTGAATGTGCGGCGACGAGAAGGACGAAACGGGGTATCGTGAAAGATGTAGTTCCGTCGGCATTCGCCGCAAAAAAGGTTGTGAAATCGGTACTGTATTGCCCTGAAGATTTGAGCGGCGGCGAGGGGATGATGAAACGAACATTCCGACGCCTCTACCGGTTGGGCCAGTGCGAGATTCCCCGCACCCGGGACTCGAACCCGGATCTATCGGATCCCATGGAGTTCCATCGGCATCCGCCGTCAAAGTGATTCTTCAGAGGGTATTCGTAGACCGCGTGAGTCTCTCGAAAAAAGATGGCGACAAGGGGTTGTGAAACGTTTATACCGGCGCTCTATCCAGTTGAGCTAGTGCGGGTCGGCCCCGCACCCAGGGTTCGAACCTGGAACCTCCGGTCCCTTGTAGTTCCACGGGCATTCGCCATCGAAGTGATATTGAAGAGATCTACGAGTTTATAGAAGTGTGAGTGAAGATGGCGACGAGGAATTGCGAAACGTATCCGATGCTCTACCAGTTGAGCTAGTGCGGGTTGGCCCCGCACCCAGGACTCGAACCTGGAACACCCGGTGCCTTGTAGTTCCGCGGGCATTCGCCATCAACTCCGAGAATTCGTTTTCAATGAGCTTGGTCTGGCTGGGCGGCGAGGGGAGCCGGACTTTTTCGAGCCAGACTTTTTTCGAGCCGGCCCCCCTCGCGCCCCGGTGCACTAGGCCGCTTGGCGATCGAGTTCGATCTGGTTGACCTCGCGGACCCAGTGGTTGAGCGTTCCGTCGCCTTGTGCGATCTGGGCGAGGAGGCTGAAGACGTCATCGGAGAATCCGCCGACGTTCCAAATATCCTTGCCTTCGGCCGCCTGGGTCGTCGTGCTTGGCTGGAGGTCGATGCACACCAGCCGCGCCTTCGGGTTGCGCGCCTTGAAGAGCTGCCACTGCTTCAGGGTGGCGGTGGCCGCCTGGCGGCGCCACTGGCGGTGCTTGGTGTCGATCCACGACTCGTTGTCGGACACGTAGATCAAGAGATCTCCTTTGGCCTTCTGTTCATTCAGCCGACGCAGGGGCGCCGAGCAGTTGGTGCCGCCGGCGTTGAGCGAAGCGAGCTTCCGGGCGTTGTGCATGACGGTATGTCGGGCTTCGAGGCGCACCGGAACGACATCGCTTTCAAAGGGCATCACGGTCGTTTGCGGATTGGTGCGCAGCAGGGCCGCGGCCACCAGGCCCGCCACGTCGATGCACCGAACCGCCGAGCTCGAACCGTGGCGAAAACCGGTGACCGGCGAGTGCATGGACCCCGAGACGTCCGGGAAGACGAAGACGCGACCGTCGATCTTCGGGACGTTGCGCAGCGAATGTTCCATGGCGTCATGGAGCGCTTGGCGGACGTTCTTCGGCACGTTGTCTCCGGCCATCTTGTAGGCCATCAACAGCTGGTACGGCAGCACCCGGGAGCGTGCGATGAGCTTCGGATCCCGCAGGCGACTCGCGATCATCGAGGTCATGCCGGGCTGGTCGAAGACGCCGTGGCGCAGGAAGGTCGCGAGATTCATGCGGGTCATCTGCCACGGCGCTCGCCGCGCGATGTCGGTCCATTGTTCGGTGGAAAGATCAAAGGCCGTCAGCATCTGGAAAGGCACGTCGGGCGGTTGGGTGCTCGGCTCGCGCTTCCAGGCTTCGTAGCTCCGGACGAGCTCCGGCAGCTGCTCGGCGTCCACCGGCCGACCGATCAGGTGGCCAAAAAGGGCCTGGCGGGTCGGCGATTGCGGCTTCGGATGCACCATCTTGATGATGTCGGCCATCGACGGCGACTGGCCGATGCTGGCGCGGAAGATCGCGTCGTCGGAGCGGGCCTCGAGCCAGCGCCGGATCAGTCGCTTCGGCCGGGAGCCGAGGGAGCGTCGGCCGACGGTGCCCGAGCGCATGATCTGGACGAAAGTCCGCAGCATGCGCGGCGAGTCGATGACGGCCTCGAACGCGGTTTCGAAGTGCTCCGGCGCCCGGACCGAGAGCATGGCCACCAGCAGGGCCGGTAGGTCCTTCATGTGGGCGCGCCGGCGACCGTAGATCGCGACCTTGGCCAAGAACTCGCCGTCCACCTGCTTGGCGAGGCCGAGGACCTCGTCGAGCTGGGTGGCGGCCGAGGCGTAGAAGGTGTCGTTCAAGCATCCGGTGGTGACGAACTGGGCCAGTGACTGCTCTGGCGTCCGTCGGTAGGCGGCGCCGCCGGCCCGGTTGGTGGTGTCGGCGGCGGGGAGCGGGGTGCGCGTGCTGAAAAGGTGCTTGTTGGCCATGGTGTTCTCCTTGTCCGCGGCCGATCATCATGCCGCGTCGAGGAGGAGTTATTACAAGCGGTGTGCCAGGTCGGGACTGGCTGCGAGATTTATTTTCAGCGAATCGCATAAGCACTGAAATAAATAGACTTAGCGAATTTTAGTGGTCTGCATCTCGCCTGATGGGTGAGCGGGAGCGTTGTGCGTCGACCCTTCAAAAATAGATTAAGGAATAGATAACTATCTTTTAAGATAGAATTGGCGAGTGACAAGAACTCGCCCCAGTATCTCTCCGTCGATAAACTCCGAACGCCGCACCGTGGTCTTCGGCATCCTCGGTGTGACCCTGGACGCCGCTGCGCTGGATACGCGCTGGCGTCGCTGGCGACCGACCGTCGCCTTGGGCATGCAGGATGATCTGATCGTCGACAGGCTGGAGCTTTGGTACGACCCGTCGGCGTCAAGTCTGCTGGAGCTGGTCCAGGGCGACCTGGCGGCGGTGTCGCCGGAGACCGAGGTGGTGCCTCGACCACTCCCGCTCAAGGATCCCTGGGATTTCGAGGAGGTCTACGCCGCGCTGCTCGACGGCGCCGTCGGCTATGACTTCACGCCGGAAACCGAGGACTACCTGCTGCACATCACCACGGGCTCCCACGTATGGCAGATCTGCCTCTTCCTGCTGGCGGAGGCCAAGTACTTCCCCGCCCGACTGCTGCAGACCTCCCCCCGGCGCCGCCAGCGTGGACCGGAGGGCGAATTCGGCATCATCGACCTCGACCTTTCCCGATACGACGCTTTGGCTCGCCGTTTCGCTGAGCAGCGTCGGGACGACTTATCCTTCTTGAAGCAGGGCATCGAGACCCGCAGCGCGGCTTTCAACGCGCTGATCGAACGGATCGAGACGGTGGCGCTCCGGTCCCGGGAGCCGATGCTGATCACCGGTCCGACCGGCGCCGGCAAGTCGCGGCTGGCGAAGAGAATTTACGAGCTGAAGGCCCAGCGCCGGCAGGTCTCGGGCCGTTTCGTGGAAGTCAATTGCGCGACGCTGCGCGGCGACGCCGCCATGTCGACGCTCTTCGGCCACCGGCGGGGTGCGTTCACCGGCGCCCTCGCCGACCGGCCGGGCCTGCTGACGGCGGCCGACGGCGGCGTACTCTTCCTCGACGAAATCGGCGAGCTCGGCTCCGACGAGCAGGCCATGTTTCTGCGCGCGATCGAAGACGGGCGCTTCTTACCGATGGGGGCGGACACGGAGAAGTCGAGCGACTTCCAGCTCATCGCCGGCACCAACCGCGACCTGCGGGCCCGGGTCGCCGACGGCTCGTTCCGCGAAGACCTGCTGGCGCGCATCGATCTGTGGACCTTCGAGCTGCCGGGCCTTGCGGAGCGCCGCGAAGATATCGAGCCCAACCTCGACTACGAGCTGGATCGGGCCGGCCGGCGTCTCGGCACGCGGGTGACGATCAACCGGGAAGCCCGTCGACGCTTCGTGGGTTTCGCGACGTCCGACGGCGCCCGCTGGTCGGCGAATTTCCGGGATCTCTCCGCCGCCGTCACCCGCATGGCGACGCTCGCGCCCGGCGGCCGGATCGACCGTGACGGGGTCGACGAGGAGGTCGCCCGCCTCGAACGCGGCTGGCGCGGCGCCGGGCCGACGTCGGCCGCGGAGTCCGACCTTGAGCTCTTGCGCGGCGCCCTCGGCGAGCGGGCCGACGCGCTTGACCTCTTCGACCGCGTCCAGCTCGCCGAGGTCATCCGCGTCTGCCGACGTTCACCGTCCCTCGCGGCGGCGGGCCGCGAGCTCTTCGCCAGCTCTCGCCTCGAGCGCTCCAACCCCAACGACACGGACCGGGTGCGCAAATACCTGGCGCGTTTCGGCCTCACGGGCTCGTCGCTTTAGATGGCTTCCGTCTGGGAACGCTTGGCTTGGGGTCGGCCCGGTGGGCTGCGCGCTGTGCTCAAACTCGCGCTACCTTCTCCCCTGAGTTCAAACACGTTGCGCTCCGTGCTCGTCCCACCGGGCCTCTCTCGAGTGTGGTTTTTCAGGATGCGGGCCGGCTAAGGAAAAGAAAGCGACCAGGCCGACGTCGATCCCGACTCGAAGCCGTCTCGGAAGATCGGCGTCGTGCCCTCCATCTGCACCTGGAGAAACTTGACCGAGAAGCCGTCCCAAGCCCACTGCGGGTCGGCGCAGGCGGGCCGGGGACCGATCGTCCAGCGCAGGGTGTTGGCGCCCGGACGCAGCCACGCCGGTTCGAGCTCGAGCCGGAAGCTCTTCCAGTCGCCGCTATAGCAGCCGCCGTCGCGGTCGTATTCATAGGGGTGCACGACCAGGTCATTGCCGCCGTTGATACTCAGTAGGACCTGCCCGACGAGGGGCTGGTGGAGCTGGCCGAAGAGCACCGGATTTTGTCCGACCTCCGGCAGGTCGACGGTGACGGTCTGCGTCTCACCGATCGGACGGTGGCCGTTGGCTTGGAGATACACCACGTCACTCGCCGCGAAGGCGTCGTAGGCGCCGACCACGGGGCCGCTGAAGCGCAGGTTGTCCCAGTGGAAGGTGTAGGTGTCCGTATTGCCGGCGGTGGACTCGGGGGTGTAGGCGTGGGTCTTGAACTGGACGAGGCCGCGGGTGAAAGGCAGGCCGCCTGGAACGTCGACGCTCCAGGCGTCGAACTCGCCGCCGTCGGTTTCGATGGCCCAGGTGATGCGCTCGTCCTCGAACGTGATGCGCATGGTCCGCCGGATGCGGCGATCGGTGAGCGCCGGATCGTCGGGGTGGAGGGCGTTCCAGTAGGCCCAGTCCCACTGCCCGCGCTGCCGCTCGTTGACGATCCAGCCGTCGGGGGCGAGGGCGCCGGTGCCGACTTTGATGCGGCGGATGAGGCGGTTGAAGTCGAAGACGATGCGGTCGTGGGGATATTTCTCGTCGATCGCCGCGTCCACCGGGCCGGCGGCGGCGCGCATCTGGTCGCGGGGCGTGATCAACACCTCCCACCAGCTGCGGTTGTCGTGCCCGAGGTTGACGTTGACTTCGAATTCGAGGGTGCCGCCGTCGGTGAAATCAAAGTCCTGGCGCGGCCAGAAAGAGCTGAGGGAATAGGCCTCGACCTCGCCGAGGGCCGTCATCATGTGGTTCTTGCACAGGAAGAAGCTCTCGTCGCGGTTGACGCCGTCGCTGTCTTGCCGAGTCTGGATCGCATGCTGGGGCAAGGGGGTGACTTCCGGGCTCGGGCCGGCGCAGTCGGGTCCGTGGTCGCCGGGAAAGGTCCGGTAGACCTTCGTGAACTGTTCCTGGGGGTGGGTGCGGTGGGTCACCAGGTAGTCGAAATGGTCGGGCAGCAGCGCCTGGGACGGGGCCGGCGGGTCGCCGTCGAAGGTCTCTTCGAGCGCCCATGTCGGCGGGGTCTGGGCGAAGCTCGGAGCCGCGATCACAGCGGTGGCCGCGAGGATGCAGCCACAGAGGGCGAGGCGGCCAAAGACTTTAGGAATCGAGCGGCGGAAGGGGGCGGGGCAATCGTAGTGGCGGCGACGGAGCACGGATTTTTTCTCCTCTGGGTGATCCAGGGGGAGCTGAATAAATATAGATGAATCGCTATAAGTATAGCGATAGCCAATCGCAGCGCAAGTCTTTCCGGGCGCCTGGACCCGCCGTAGTCGCCCGCGTTGCGCGGTGTGGGCACCTCCGGTAAGGTGCCGCTGTGTCCCGGCGCGGCGTCCGCCGCATCCCCGCATTTCACGATAAAGAGATCTCCACCATGACGAAACTGATCGCCATGTCACTGCTGACGTTGCTCGCTACCGCCCCCGTCTCCGCCCAGGAAGCCGCTGCTTCGGCGTCGGCCACCGCCGAACCCGCCGCCGCGGAAGCGTCCGCCGGCCCCCAGGTGACGGTCGACACTTCAAAGGGCACGATCGTGATCGAGCTCTTTCCGGACAAAGCGCCGAAGACGGTCGAGAATTTCTTGAGCTACGTCAATGCCGGCTTCTACGACGGCACGATCTTCCACCGCGTCATTCCAGGCTTCATGATCCAAGGCGGCGGCTTCTCGCCGGACATGAAGAAGAAACAGACCCGCGCGGCAATCCAGAACGAGGCGGATAACGGTCTCAAGAACGACCGCGGCACCTTGGCCATGGCTCGCACCGGCAACCCGAATAGCGCCACTGCCCAGTTTTTCATCAACTCGATCAATAACGACTTCCTAAACCACACCGCCAAGACGCCCCGCGGCTGGGGCTACGCGGTGTTCGCCCGCGTCGTTGAAGGTATGGATGTCGTGGACGCGATCTCCGAAGTCCCCACGGGCCAGAAGAACCGGATGCGGGACGTGCCGCAGGAGCCGGTGGTGATCAAAAAAGCCACGGTCAAGAAGTGAGCCGACGATGACCGACTCCAGAATTCTGGGCAGCTACGTCCAGGGTGCGTGGCACCGGGCGGAGGATGGCTTCGTCGCCATCCACAATCCGTCGACGGAAGAAGAGATCGGGCGCGTCTCCTCCCGCGGCGTCGACTTTGCCGAGGTGCTGGGGCACGCCCGCGGCGTCGGCGGGCCGGCGCTCCGAGCGTTGACGTTCACCGAGCGCGGCGCCATTTTGAAGGCGCTGTCACGGGCCCTGCGGGACCACCGCGATGAGCTGCTCGCCCTCTCGGCCAGCTCGACCGGCACCACCGACGGTGATGGCTCATTCGATATCGACGGCGCCAGCGGTGTCTTCGCTTATTACGCCGTGCAGGCGCGCAAGCTCGGCGAGCGCACCCGCATCGTCGACGGCGCGGGCGCCCAGCTCGGCAAGACCGAAGGCTTCTGGGCCCAGCACGCGTGGGTCTCGAAGCAGGGTGCGGCGGTGTGTATCAACGCCTTCAACTTCCCGGCCTGGGGACTGGCGGAGAAGGCCGCGTGCGCCTGGCTCGCCGGCGTGCCGGTGATCGCCAAGCCCGCGACGTCGACGGCGCTGCTCACCGAGCGCATGGTCGAGATATTGCTCGAGCAGAACGTCCTGCCGGACGGCGCCCTGCAGCTGATCTGCGGCTCCACCGGCGACCTGCTCGACCACCTCGACGCCCAGGACGTGCTGGCCTTCACCGGCTCGGCCGATACGGCGCTCACGCTGCGCAGTCGGCCGAATCTGCTCGAATGCTCGACGGTGGTGAATGTCGAGGCCGATAGCCTGAACGCCGCGGTCTTGGCCCCGGGCGTTGACCCCGCCTCGGCGACTTTTAAGCTCTTCATCCGCGACGTGGCGCGGGAGATGACCCAGAAGAGCGGCCAGAAGTGCACCGCGGTTCGGCGCATCCTGGTGCCGGAAGACGCCGCCGACGGCGTGCAGGAGGCCCTGTCGGCGAAACTCGCCCGCACGGTCACCGGCGACCCGACGGCGGACGGCGTCAGGATGGGCCCCTTAGCCAACGCGTCCCAGCTCCAAGACGCCGTTGCGGGCGTCCAGGAGCTGCTCGCCGAGGCCGAGCTCGTGCACGGTACGGGCGAGCGGGCGGACGGCGTCGGTGCGCCGGAAGGCGCCGGCTTCTTCTTCCCGCCGACCCTGCTGCGGGCCAAAGACCCGGCCACGGCCGAAGTCTTGCACCGGCGCGAAGTCTTCGCGCCGGTGGCGACCTTGATGCCGTATGCCGGCGACGCGGCTGAAGCCGCCGGCCTGGTGGCGCGCGGCGGCGGCATGCTGGTGACCTCGGTCTACGGCGACGACGGCGCCTGGCTCGACACTTTCCTCGCCGGCGCGGGCGCCCACTGCGGGCGGATCTACGTCGGCTCCGAAGGCTCCGCCGACGTCTCCTTCGGCTCCGGGGCGGCCTTGCCCCAAACGCTGCACGGCGGCCCCGGTCGGGCCGGCGGCGGCGAAGAGCTCGGCGGCCTCGTGGGCGTGACCCGCTACATGCAGCGGGTGGCGCTCCAAGGTGACCGCTCGGTGGTCGAAGGCCTAGCCGGCGTCGAAGCCGACGCCTGACCCCGGCCGGGCGGTGGGGTCCGCGGCGCCCGGTTGGGCCCGCGGACGCCCACAGCCGACTCGCCGCTCGACTCGATTTCTGTCTTGTTGTCCGCTCAAGGATTCGGCGCCGCCGAAGAAATATCCCGAAGGAGTTTCGCCATGCGTTCGACTTTTTCGCGTCCCCGCTTATCGTTTCGTCCCGCCCTGTCGACGGCGGTCACCCTCGCCATGGGCTTAATGCTCGCGACGAGCGCCGACGCCAGGCCGCAGAAGCACCTGCTCACCTCGACCGAGAAGCTCGCCGGCATGCTGGCCGACGACGGACTGGTGATCCTCCACGTCGGCGCTGACCGGGAGAGCTTCGACGGCGGCCACGTGCCGGGCGCCCGCTTCCTCGAGTGGAGCTCGATCGCCGTCGAGCGGGACGGCGTCGCCAATGAGTTTCCGACGCGGCAAGAGCTGCGAACAACCTTCTCCGAGCTCGGGGTCGGCGACGGGAGCACGGTGGTGCTCTACGACGCCGCCAAGGGGCTGCTTTCCGCGCGCGCCTTCGTGGCGCTCGAGCTGATCGGCTTCCGCGGGGACGTTTCGGTGCTCGACGGCCAGCTGGCGGCGTGGGCGGTCGAGAATCGGCAGATTCAGGTCGGTGCACCGCAGCCGGTGGAGGCGGCGTCGCTGACGCTGGGCTCCGATAGCGCCGTGGTGGTGAAGGCGAACGACGTCAAGAGAGCGCTCGCCGGAAGTGCGCCGCAGCTCGTGGACAGTCGCAGCGCCGCCGAGTGGAGCGGCGCCAAGGCCGGCCGCGATGTCTCGCCGATGCGCGCCGGTCACCTGCCGGGGGCCCGGAACGTGCCGTGGACCGAGCACCTCGCCGACGGCGATGCGCCGCGCCTCAAGCCCCTCGACGAGCTGCAGGCGCTCTACGCCGACGTCAACGTCGAAGGGCCGGTGGTCGCCTACTGCCGGACCGGCGTCAAGGCGTCGCACACGTATTTTGTCCTGCGCTACCTGGGCTACCGCCCCCACCTCTACGACGGCTCGTTCATCGAGTGGCACGCCGACCCGAAGGCGCCGGTGGAGAAGTCGTCGTCGCAAGAGGGGGCGCCGAGGGCGCGCTAGCCTGAAGCGGGCGGCTGGAGGCGTCCGCCGGTCGATTTAGGCCAAGCGGGCGCCGTTTTCCACGGGGCGGTCCGGCGTGGCGAGCACCACGGCGCCGTCTTGACGGTAGAAGCCGGTCACCAGACATTCGGAGCGCACCGGGCCGATCTGCTTGGGCGGGAAGTTGACCACCGCCACCACCTGCTTGCCCGGCAGTTCCTCGAGCGAATAGAGGTCGGTGATCTGAGCACTGGACTTCAAGATGCCGATGTCGGCACCGAAGTCCACCCGAAGCCGGTAGGCGGGTTTTCGCGCTTCGGGGAAAGGCAGGGCCTCGACGACGGTGCCCACCCGCAGCTCCACCCGCTGGAACTCAGCCCAGCTGAGGTCGCGTCCCCGGTCGTCGGCGCTCATGCTCCCGCCGTCGCTTTCACGGCGCGCTCGGCTTGATCGAGGTGACGGGGAATGTGTAAGGCATGGAGCCTGAAGGCCTCGGCCGCGGTCATCTTGGGCCAAGGAGCGAGCGGAGTCGGCAGGCGGCAGCGGTCGAGGTCGAGGCCGTCGGCGTCGCGGGCGAGCGCGATGAAGTGGTCGAGATCCGATTCGAACCGGTCCTTAGCCTGACCCCAGTCAATGCTGGGCACGGAGGCCTTAAAGGCCCCGGGCGCCTTGAGTTTCGTATTTTTCGCCGGGTCGAGCATGTTGAGCAGAAGCCCGCCGACTAAGCTCTTCTTGGTGAACGGGGCGGCGCCGGTGCGTCCTCGGCTACGGCCGGCCGTGATCGCTTTCTCAAGGTTCGGGAAGTATCCCGCCGCCACCAGAGAGAGGTGGGCGAGGTTCTCGGCGACGGACCACTTCCCGGGCCGCGGCTGGCGATTCGCCGAAGACTCATCGAGGCCCGAGGCGAGCTCCTCGTATTGGGCGCGGGCCGCTTCGAAATCGGCAATTCGGTCTTTCAGAAAGGTGCACTGGGTCATGTCTAATGTTCTTTCCTGGGTGATCGGACGTGGGGGCTCACAGCCCGTTACGCACCGGGGTGCGATCGGTTCTCGAGCCGAGCTTTGGGCTCGGAAGGGCGCGCGCCCCGCGGCCGGGTCAATCTAGCTGACTTCGCCGGCACAGAGCGATTAGGCACGACGGCTTGTCACTGTGCCTGGCGGCGGGCGTCGAGTTCGTGACTGTGGGCTAGAGACCTTGCTAAGATACCCGGACTCACCGGGTCTAAAAGCAGAGATGTCGGGGACTTAGCGCTTCCTCATTCGCTTCTTCCTCGTCCAAACCCCGAGCTTTTCTTCACGATCCGGGACGGGGCCCCCCTTTGTCCACCCGCGCACCACTCCAAGCTTCGCCGTCGGCTCCGAATTCGGGACGGGCGCTCCCGTCGCGCCGGGCTTTCGAAGAGAAGTCCACCGACTCCGAATCGGCCCGGAGCCTCGCGCCCAAAGCCGCGGCGGCTGCGTCCGGCGGTGCCGGCGGTGCCGGCGGTGCCGGCGGCGGCAGCTCGACCTCTTTCGGGGGATTGTGGGGCCCGCCGATCCAGCGGCTTTCGATCCCGGGCCTCGCCGAGTCGGCCATCCGCCTCCACCCCGGCGCCCGGAATCGGCTCGACAAGTTCACCAAAAATCGCAAGGTTCGACAGGTCCGAGCGGTGCTCGGGAACCTCGGGCTCGCCGGCGGCATTCGGGGCAAGGACGCCCGCCACGCTTTCAAGTCGCAGATCGCCGCGGAAAAGAAATGGAATAAGCGCTTCGGCCTCGAGGAGAAGCGCGAGAAGCCAGAGGAGAAGGAAGAGAGCTCCAAGGCCCAGTGCTGTGCCGACGGCGCGTCGCCCTTTCCGGAGAACCGCCACGACGCCTCCCGCCATGAGGCGGCCGCCAACCGGCCCGACGCCGACGCGGCGCCGGACGCCGAGGTCCCTCCCGCCGCGTCGGCGGCTCCGGAGGCCGCGGATGCCGCCGCCGCCGCGCCCCCGGCGGCGGCTGACAACACGGCGGCGGCCGATGGGCATAAGCAGACCGACGGCGAACGCGCCCGACACCGCAGCGAAGCGCGTCGACTCTTTGATGCGCGCCGTCCGTCGACCCGGTCCGTGGCCGAGATCCGCGCCTCGAGTGCGGCCCGCCATGCCCGCCGGAAGGAGCGCCTCGGGGACATCGCGAGCGGCGGCCGGGGCACCGAGAGCGCGGTCGCGGCCAAGATCTCGGACCGACAAAACGCAGCCCTCGCTAAAGCCGGGATCGGTGGCCCGGCCACGGGACAGAGCCTGGCGGGTCACCTGCACGGCGCCGTCTCGAGCCACCCGTCCATGGGCAGTGTCAATCGACGCAGCGTGATGTTCCACGCCGCCGGCCGCCTCGGGGAATCGCGGGCCTCGCGCCTCGAAAGCCATATGCGAGCTTCTGGCGGCGGAGCCCACAGCGGCGCACTCGCTGGCCTCGCCGACCGCCAGGCGGCCGACGCCCAGGCGGAGTCCGTGGGCGATTTTTTCTCGTCGGCGGAGGCCTGAGGTGAAACACCGGTGCGCATGACCCGCGAAGATCGCTCCGACCTCAGGCGTCGCCTCCGGGAGGGGCGGGAAGGCCTTCGGCGTCGACTCACCAAGGAGCTCGGCCGCGTCGACTTCAAAGCCTTGCGGACCCAGGTGCGCGCCGCCCAGGCGGCCCAGGCGTCGAAAGACTCTGCTGATGCCTCCCCGGGCTCCACGCCGTCCGGGTCAGCGGCGCCGGTTTCCGAACAGACTCGGAATCGCATCACCACCGCCCAGGCCGACGCCGCCGAGGCGCGGGCCCGGCTACAGCGCGAAGCCGTCGAGCGCCGAGGAAACGGAAGCGCTGAACCTTCTGGAGGACGACCGTGACCTCACCTCGCTCGGTCAAACCGCTGCCGCCGCCCTATCCTCGCAACGTGCCGTTGCTCAAAGGGGCGCTCGTGTCGATCAGCGACCACCCCGACACCACCACCACGGTGCCGTTCCAATTCAATCCGGAATCCCTGCGTCGGAGCGTGAAGCCGTTCACCGTCGGCCAGGGCCCCGGGGACCGGTCCTCGGCGGTGCGATTCTCCGGTGCGGCGACGGAGACGATCAGCCTGACGGCCCAGATCGACGCTTTTGACGGCCTTGACGCCGGCGACTCGGACACCGAAACCAACGGTATTTTGCCCGAGCTCGCGGCGCTCCAGCTCTTAGCTTACCCGTCGACGGCGGATGTGACGCTCTACGAATCCCAGCTCAAGGCCGGCACGGTGAATGTGGTACCGCCACTGGCGCCCCACCTCATCTTCGTGTGGGGACAGCAGCGGGTGCTGCCGGTGCGTTTGGAATCGATGGCGATCACCGAGGAGCTTTTCAACGGCAACCTGACGCCGATCAGCGCCAGCGTCGCCCTCGACCTGCGGGTCTTGACCTACTCCGACGCCTACCCCGGCAATCTCGAGTACAAGCTCTTCTACAGCCACCAGCAGGCGATGGAGAAGCTCGCCTCGAGCGTGCCGACCTCCTCCGCCAAAGACATCATCGGTATCGACCCCGACACCCTCGATTCGTGAGCCGTCGACCGGAGATCACCCATGTTTAGCAAGTCCAGCCGCTACGCTCCGATCCCCGACCTCGAGATCCGCGATGACGTCGGTCGCATCGTGCGCTATAAAGCGCGCCGCTTCTTGCCCCAGGCCGGCCGGATTCCGGCCAAGGGCGGCGCCGTGGTTCGGCAGGGGGACCGGCTCGACCTTATCGCCGCCCGCACCCTCGGCCAGTCCCAGTTTTTCTGGCGCATCGCCGACGCCAACGACGCCATGGACCCCTTCCAGCTGACGGCGAGGTCAAACCGCACCCTGCGCGTGCCGGTGCCGCAGATCGAAGGCCCGCTGCCGCCCCAATGAAGCCTGTGCGATGAGTCGACCACGGACTGGACGAGCGCGGTGAGCACCGTCGATCTGACGCTCCACCTCGACGGCTCGCCGGCGCCCCTCGAGATCATGCAGGCCCTGCGGCGGGTGCAGGTCGAGCGGGGCGACGAGGCGCCCGACACTTTCCAGCTCACCTTCACGTTGACCCGGGCGGTGGGTTCGACGGACTTTGACCTGCTGCTCGTCTCCCAGCTCGAGCCGTTCAAGCGCGTCATCCTCGAGATCTCGGTCGAGAGCTCGCCGAGCGTGCTCTTCGACGGCTACATCACCCAGCAGCAGCTGAGCCCTTTGGACCAGGAGGCCGGCACGACGCTGACGGTGTCGGGGGAAGACGTGAGCGTCAAAATGGGGATGTTCGAGTTCTCCCTCGAATACCCGTCGATGGGCGACTTCTTGATCTGCGAAGCGGTGCTCGCCAAGTACCTGCTGATCGGCATCAAGCCGTCGGTGACGCCGACGGTCATGTCGGTGACCCCCCTCGATTTCGTGCCGCAGCAGAACTGTACTGACCGGGACTATGTGAAGCAGCTGGCGGCGAAGAACGGCTATCGCTTCTACATCAAACCGGGCCCCGACGTCGGCAGCTCGACGGCCTATTGGGGGCCGCCGGAATACGACGCCACGCCGCAGCGCGCTTTGACGGTGGATATGGGGCCGTCGACCAACGTCAAGTCGATCCAATTCAGCTACAACGGCATGGCCCCGACCATGACCTATGGCGCGGTGCAGCAAGACTTCATCCCGCCGATTCCGATCCCGGTGATGGCGCCGGCGAGCACGCGGACACCGGAGCTGTCGGCGGATCCGGCCATCGGCTCCTACGGCGGTCTGATCAAAGAGATGCTGCTCGATCCGCTTTCGATCATGAGCAAGATCCTCTCGCTTGAGACCCGCGGCAGCCTTTTCCAACACCAGGGCATGGGGCTGATCTCGGCCGAGCTCCTCGCGCAATCCCAAACCAATCAATCGACGGATGACGTCGTCACGGTGCAGGGTTCGCTCGAGACCGAGCGCTACGGCGAGGTCATCGACGCGCCGGGGGTGATCGCGGTGCGAGGCGCCGGGTACCGCTACAACGGGCTCTACTACGTCAAAAAAGTCGTCCATGTCATGAACACGGTCCAGGGCAACTGGTCCTACGTGCAGAACTTCACGCTGAGCCGCGACGGCTCCGGCTCGACCATCGAGGATGTTTCCGACCATGACCCCTGACCCCTCCACCGGCTGCCAAGACCCCAACCAAGACGCCACCCCCGAAGCGCCGGGGCGTTTCTACGGCAAGTACCGGGGCGAAGTGATCGAAAATGACGACCTCGAAGCCCGCGGCCGCATCCTGGCGATCGTCCCCGCGATCCCGGGCTCGTTGCTCAATTGGGCCATGCCGTGCGTGCCCTACGGCGGAGAAGCGGTGGGTTTCTATTCGATCCCGCCGATCGGCGCCAACGTGTGGATCGAGTTTGAAGGCGGCAATCCGAGCTACCCGATCTGGTCCGGCTGTTTCTGGGAGGAAGGGGAATTCCCGGAGCCGATGGCGCTCGACCCGGCGGATGCGCCCTTGGTGAAGATGTGGCGCACCGCGTTCAGCACCTTCGTGATGAACGATACGCCGGCCGAGGGCGGCATCATCCTGGAGACCAGCGAGCCCGCAGTCGAGGTTCCGGACCCGATCACCATGACTTTCTCGACCCTCGGCGTCGAGATCAACTGCGGCATCTCCCAGATGCTGATGAGCCCGGAGGAGGGCATCACGCTCACCGTCGGCGACTCCACGATTCTGATCAATGAAGAAGGCATCACCATGAACGGCCCGGCGATCCAGATCGAGGCCGACGCCAATATCAACGCGACGGCGGGGGCGGCGGTGGAGATCGAAGGCGGCGGCGACGTTTCGGTCACCGCCGGCGGCGCCGCCGAAGTGACGGCGGGCGGCGACGTCAGCATCGCGGCGGCCGGCGCCGCGGAGGTGTCCGCCGCCGGCGACGTGGCGGTTTCGGCGCTCGGCGCCTGCGAGGTTTCGGCCCTCGGCGATTTAGCCCTCTCCGCCCTCGGGGCGGCCGAATTGTCGGCCCTCGGCGATTGCGCGATCTCCGCCCTCGGGGCGTGCGAAGTCTCGGCGCTCGGCGATTGTGCGGTCTCCGCCCTCGGGGCGTGCGAAGTGACGGCGCTGGCGGACGTGGCGATTACGGGTATCACCCAAATGCTCACCGGACTGGTGGAAGTGAACGGCGACCTGCTCATCGACGGCCAGCAGCCGCTGGTGGTCTAGGTCGACCCGGGGCTCAAGTGGACATGGGGGTCTTGTGAACGTCGGTTTTCCCTTCGCGGTGGGCGGTCGCGGTCGGCTAGTGGATCCGACCTACGACGAGCACGTGCGGGAAATGATCGAGCTCGTGCTCTTCACCGCGCCGGGCGAACGGGTTAATCGGCCCGACTTCGGGTCGGGCTTGCTGCGCTTGGTCTTCTCTCCCCGCAACCCCGAGACCCTGGCGGCGGTGCAATTCCAGGCCCAGTCCCAGCTCCAGCAGTGGCTCGGGCACGTGATCGATGCGCGGTCGGTGGCCGTCGAGATGCTCGGCCAAGATGCCCTCAAGGTCATCGTCAACTACCTGGTCCGTCGGGACGGCCAGGAGCGCACCGCCACCTTCGAGCGTCGGGGTCTACCGTGAACTTGAGGGGCCACGGCGAGGGGGGGTGGACGGAATTCCTGTCGCAGCGGCAATTCCTCATCGCCCATAGTGCCGAGATCTTCGGCATGGCCAGCGCGCGCGTGCAGCCCGAAGATCCCCAGCGCTGGCTCCTGGGCCTGAGTTTCTTTCCGGTGGACCGCCAGCCCCAGCTGCGACCGACCCAGGTCCGGCTCTACGACCCCGAGGGGCGACCGGCGCCGGCTTTTGAGATCCATCCGGTGGACGCGGCGGAGGCGAAGCGGATGGAGGCCTTTGATGGAGTCGTTTTCGCGCTCGTCGTCAACGACGCTGAGGCGGCGCGGCGGTTGGCCATCGATACGACGGCGTACGCCGTGGAGCTGGTGGACGTCGAACGTTTGGACCCCTTCTTCTCCCGCGCCGCGCTCCACTTCGCCACCCCCGAAGATGCGGTCCGCGACCACACCGTCGTCGACCGTCGCCAAGCGACGCCGCCGCCCGAAGATGTCGACTATCTGGCGAAGGACTACGAGAGCTTCCGCACCTTGATGCTCGACCATATGGCGCGGGCGGTGCCGGGGTGGAAAGAGCGGAATCCGTCGGACCTCGGGGTGACGATCGTCGAGACGTTGGCCTATGCCGCGGACTACGTGAGCTATTACCAGGACGCCGTCGGCACCGAGGCCTATTTGCAGACCGCCCGGCGGCGGGTCTCGATCCGGCGCCACGGCGTGCTCCTCGACTACCCGTTGGGTGAAGGGTGCACGCCGCGGGCGTGGGTCCACGTCCGCCTCGGCGAAGCGGACGCCGGGCCCGAAGACCAAATCGCCTGGCTTCCCCAAGGCGCTCAATTCATGGCCGACGGCGACACTCCGGCGGTCATCCCCTACCCCTCACTCGACTATGACCGCCGCATTCGCGGCGGCGCCGATGTCTTCGAGACGCTCTACGGAACCGTCCTGCGGCCGTCGATGAATCGTCTCGAGATCTATGCCTGGCGGGTGGCGGATTACAGCTTGGAGCCGGGCGCCACCCGCGCGACGCTGCGCGGTGACTACCTGGACCGCCTCGCCAAAGGGGACGTGCTCTGCTTCGAGCAGGCGGTCGGCCAGGACGCCGCGCGACCCCACGAGGTCGATTTGGCCAAGCGACACGTCGTCCGCCTGTGCGCGGCGCCGACCGCGGCCCAGGATCCGCTCGACCCGACCCTCGAGCTCACCGAGATCGAGTGGTTCGCCGAAGACGCGCTGCCGTTTTTGCTGCCGGTGCGCCGCCACCAAATGCGCGATCGGGTGCTGGCGGTGGTGCGCGGCAACCTGGTGCTGGCGGACCTCGGGCGCACCACCTTCGAAGCGCTGCCGGCGGTGCCAGCCGCGCGCCCCTACCGTCCGCAGCTGGACCAGCTCGGCCTCCGCCACCGACTGGTCTACCACCAGCCGTTCGTCCTCGCCTCGGCGGTCGACGAACCGGCGTCGGCGGCGATCGAGCGGTTGGAAGAGGAGATCGTGCCGGCGCTCGCCCTGGCCCAGCTCAGCGGCTCGTCGTGGATCCAGCACGGCGCGCTGATGGATCCGATTGACGGCCGTCGCTGGTCGGCGGCTCGGGACTTGATGCGCAGCGGCCGCTTCGACCGGCGGTTCGTGGTGGAAACCGAAAATGACGGCACGGTCACGCTGCGTTTCGGCGACGGTCAATTCGGTCAGCGGCCGGAGCCGGAGACCCATTTCTGGGCGTTCTATCGCGTGGCCCAAGCGGCGCGGGGCGCCATCGGCGCCGGCACCGCCGCGCAGCTGGTGGCAGCGGGCACCGTCAGCGACAGCGGCACTCCGGCGATGCCGCCGGATCTCGAAGTCCGCGTCATGGGGGCGAGCTTTCCGGTCGGCGCGACGGGCGGCTCCGTCGCCGAGACCAACGCCCACGCCCGCCTCTTTGCCCCGGGGGACGTACACCGGCAGGAGCGGGTGGTGACGGCGGAAGACTTCACCCGCCGCGCCCGCGCGCTCGACGAGGTGTGGAATGCCCACGCCGAGCTCCAGTGGGGCGGCTCCTGGACGCTGGCGATTGTGCGCGTCCAACGCGTCGGCGGCCGGGTGGCCGACGCTTCATTCCGCAACCGCGTCGAAGCCGCCTTCGACGGCCGGCTGGTCATGGGATACCAGCTGGCGGTGCGGCCGCCGCGGTGGGTCCCGCTGTGGATTGAGCTCGCGGTGCGCCTCACGACCCAGGCCGAGCCGCGATGGGTCCAGCGGCGCCTCGAGGCGGCCCTCGGCAACGGCGTGACCTACGAAGGGGACCCGGCGTTTTTTCATCCCGGCGCCTTCACCTTCGGCGACGACGTGGCCCTCGATGACCTGGTGGCGGCGGCGACCGACGTCGACGGCATATTGGACGTGGAAGTGACCGTTTTCCGTCGCTTGGCGAGCACCAGCGGCCACGAGCTGGCGCGTGGCGTTATTCCGATCGGCCCGGGCGAGATCGCCGAGTTGACGCCGGAACACGGCCGGCTGGTCCTGCGCTGGACGGACTCGGCATGAGCGAGACCTTCGGCGAAGACCTATTGGAGCAGGGCTGGGAGCGGCGCGTCGAGTTGCTGTGGCGGGACGTGGAGACCGAGCTGGCGGCGGTCAATCTGTTCGGGCGGCTCCCGTTGCGCTACCGGACCACCGACTACGGCTCGAGCCTCGAGCGCATGCGTCTGCGGCTGCCGAGCTATACGGTGCGCGCGAGCGACGGCAGCGGCTGGGTGCAGCCGCTGCGCACGCTGAAGCTCGACGACGGCTCCAATTGGGTCATGGCGCTGCTCGAGTCGTGGTCCCTGGTGGCTGAGGTCCTCGGCTTTTACCAGGAGCGCATGGTGACTGAAGGCTTCCTGGCGAGCGCGATCGAAGAGATTTCGGTCCAGGAACTACTGCGCATGGTGGACTACCAACCCTTCCCGGGCACCGGCGCCGAAGCTTTGCCGATCTTCTTGGTGTCCGGCGCCAACGGCATGCCGGAGGTCGTGGAGATCCCCAAAGGGGCGAGGATCCAAGGGGTTCCCCTGGGCAACGAGCTGCCCCAGGTCTTCGAAACCAACGCCGCGGTCGGCGGACGGGCGGAATGGAACCAGATGCCCGGCCTGGTGTCCCACTACCGCTATGCGCCGCCCCTGGCGGGCGACGCCAAGAGCATCGAGCTCGCGGGCTACGAGGCGTCGCTCAAGTCCGGCGATCCGCTGATCCTCGAGCTGCTCGACGTCGCCGCGCCGGTGTTGCGTATCGTCGACAAGACCAAGCGAAAGAAAGGCAGCGCCCAGCGTCCGGTTCCCGGCTCGACGGTGACGCCCGGCCGCAAATCTTTGCGCGCCTTCGACGAGCCAGCGACCGAAGTGACCTTGACCTCGGCGCTCGCCCCCGGGGTCGATGAGACGCTTTTGACGGCGGCTTTTCGCTTCCGCTCCCGTGGCCACCTCTTCGGCTACGACGCGCCGGTGTGGTCGCAGGTCTCCGACACGGTCCGGCGCCAATACGCGGCCATCGAAGGCGGCGTCCAATACTCGAACGACGACGGCGGGACCTGGTCGCCCCTTGACGCCGGTTTACCCGAACTCGAGGTGCACTGTTTGCTCGCCGCCGGGCCGCACCTCTTCGCCGGCACCTCCAAAGGGCTCTACCGTCGATCTGACGCCGGCCTCGACCCGTCCGCTGCGAGCCCGGGCGCCGCGGGCTCCGGGTGGATTTTGTGCGACAACGGTATCGGCCGGCTTCAGATTTGCGCCCTCGCCGGCCTCGACGAGCCCTCCGGCGACCACCTGTGGGCCGCCGACACCCGCGGTCAGGTCTACCAGAGCTCAGACGGCGGCGAGAGCTTTTCGCCGATCCAGGGCCGGGTCGAGCCCCAGGTCGCTGGCCTCCGGGCGCTGCTCAGCAAGAGCGCCGAACGGTTGACCAAGCCCCTCCACCTGGAGCGGCCGCCGACGGCCCGTCCGACGCTGCCCGTCGGTTCGGTGCACGCTTTGCTGGCGCGGCCCACGGATGCAGACGGTCTCGAGCTCTTCGCCGGCACCGATAAAGGCGTCTTCCGATTCCAGCTGCCCGCCGGCGGCTGGCAGGCCGTCAGCTCCGGTCTACCGGGCGCCGATCCGAAGACCGGCCAAGCGGCGACGGCGGTGCGGGCACTGTGCGCCGGGGCCGGTCGTCGACTTTTGCTCGGCTGTGACAAAGGGCTCTTTTCGTCGCGGGACGGCGGCGATCGGTGGCAGGGCGCCGAGCGCGGACTGCCGGAGGAGACGGCCGTGCGCACGATCGTAAGCACCGTCGATGCGCGTCGTCGCCGCTCCACTTTCTTCGCCGGCACCGCCAAGGGCGTTTACCGCTCGGACGACCCGGAGCGCGGCTGGGGCCTCGCCAGTACCGGCCTGATCGACCCCGCGCCCGACGCGTCGGCGCCGCCCGAGATCACCGCGCTCACCAGCCGGCTGGATCCGATGACGCTCGGTCACCACGTTTTTGCCGGCACCCCGGCGGGGCTCTTCCGCTCCACCGACGGCGGGGAAAGCTGGGGTGAGGTCGAATCCCTGGCGCCGGTCTCCCACGTCGACGCCTTGGCGGCCGACGCCGCCGGAGGCATTCTGGTCGCCGTGCCGTTCGCCGGCTTCGGTACCGATGAATGGCCCCACTTCCACCTGGAGGCCGGCGTTATCGACTTGGACCGCACCTACGACCGCGCGGTGGTCGGTGGCTGGGTGGTGCTGCGCCAGCCGGAAAGCGTGGGCGGCGTCTCGTTCTCTATTTTTAAGATCCGGGGCGTCGAGGTCATCGAGCGGTCGGATTTCGAGCTCGACGGCCTGGTGACCCGCCTCCTCGTCGATGACGACGGAACGCTCGGGACCTTCGACCTACGCTTGACCCGCGCCTACCTGGGCAGCGAAGGCCTCGAGCCGTGGCGGCAGACGAAGCCGGACCTGGCGCCGATCTCGGGATCGACGCTGCGGGTGACGCCGGCGCTGATGCGGGTCCCGGAAAGCCAGCGGCGCATGATCGTCACCGGCAAGCGGGTCCGGGTCCGCGTCCGGGCCGACTCGGTGGATGATGCGTCGTCCCAAGACTCGTGGCGGGCCGTGCGGTGGCGCTCGTCGAGAACACCGGACGGGCCGCGGGCACTCGAGGTCTTGGATCGACACGGGCGCCAGTTCATCCTCCCCGCCGGGCACTTGGAGTGGGTGCCCGCTCGGGAAGACGACGAGGTGATCGGCGAGGCGGTGAACGTGCTCGGTCGTCAATTCGACGCCGCCGAGAACGCCCCGACGAGGCCGTCGGCCCAATCCACTTCGGATTCGCCCGATCCGGAGACCCGGTCTCGGTCGCTCTCCGCCGGGGCCGCGCTCCAGGCGGCGGTGGCGTCGATCGCGGTGGACGTGGAGCGCTATTCGACGCTGCGCCTCGACGCGCCGATCGACCTGCTCCTCGATCCGACGACGGTCGTCGTCTACGGCAACGTGGCGCCGGCGAACCAAGGTGTGACCATGAGCCGGCCACTCGGCAGCGGCGATGCGGCCCAGTCGCTCCAGCATTTCCCCATCGACCTCCCGCTCACCTACGTCCCGGCGTTGACCGAAGACGGCTTCAAGTCCACCCTGGAGGTCAAGGTCGCCGGCGCCGACTGGCAGCAGGTGCCCCACCTGCAAGGGGCCGAATCGACGGCCCACGTTTATATGGTGCGTCCGGACCTCGCCGGCCGATCGTCGGCCATCTTCGGCGACGGCGTCAACGGCGCCCGGCTGCCGACCGGCCGCAATAACGTTGTGGCCACGTTTCGCAGCGGCATGTGGCCTGAGAAGCTCGCGCCGCACCAACTGTCGATCCTCCAGACCCGGCCGATGGGCCTCCGGCACGCCGATAACCCGCTTCCGACCGAGCCCGGACCGCCGCCGGAGAGCCGGGAGGGCAGTCGCCAGCGCATGCCGGCTTGGCTCCGGCCGCTGGACCGGATCGTTTCTCTCCAGGATTTCGAAGATTTCGTCAGTCAGAATACGGCCATCGCTTTGGCGCTGGTGGCGCCGCTCCACGTGCGCGGTCAGGCGCAGATCCAGATCACGGTCGCCGGACACGGCGGCGACTACGTCGATCCCCGGGGCGCCCTCTACCGGCGCTTGGTGGCGTCGATCGCTGCCCAGAGGACGCCGGGGCCGCCGGTGCGGGTGACCAATTACGAGCCGGTGAATTGGCTCATCGGCCTGCGCCTGCGGCTCGGTCTCGGCGCGGACCGCGCCGACGTCGCGGAGCGGGTGAGGACACTCCTGTATCGGCGCTTTGGCTTTTCGAATGCGAGTTTCGGGCAGCGTATTTTCGTCGGCGAGCTGGTCGACGCCGCCCTCGAGGTCGACGGGGTGGAGTCCGCCGAGACGACCGAATTCGGCACCCTATCCGTCGGCTGGCGAATGGGTCCGGACCGTCAGAAAATCGCCGGCGGGGCCCTCGGCGCCGCGCTCCGCGCCGAAGCGGACGCCACGATCCGGGGGGCCCGATTCGTGGCCGGCGTCTCGCCGCCGGCGGCCGCCGACGTCGATCCACGCGACGTCGAGCCGGTCCTTGAAACGGAACTCGGGCGGGCGGCCGCGGCCGGGGCGACGGCCGGGGACGAGTCGACAATCGACCGGGCGTTTGACTGGGGTTTGAAGCCGGCCCCGAACGGACGGCTCGAGGCGCAGCTGGCGCGCGTGGTGCGGCCCCAAGAGCGGGTGGAGCCGGCGCAGCTGCTGCGTTTGGCGACCGTGCAACTGGAGATCGAGTCATGAGCGAGCGTTCCCAGCTCTATGACCTGCTGCCGCGCTATATCCGCTTCCGTGACCAGAACGACGGCCAGGCGCTCGAAGCCTTGATGGGCGCCCTCGACCTCGAGTATCAGCGTCTGCAACAGGGCACGGAGAGACTCTACGAAGACTGGTTCATCGAGACCTGCCAGGATTTTTTGGTGCCTTTTATCGGCGACCTCGTCGGCCTCGACCGGCTCCACCGCAATGGCCGCGGTCGCTTCACGTGGCGGCCGCTGGTGGCGAAGGCCGTCGCGCGGCGGCGCTACAAAGGCACGGTCTCGTGTCTCGAGCGCTCGGTACAGGACGCCACCGGTTGGAGCGTCTTGGCCCGCGAGCAGGCCGACTCCTTGGCTTGGAGTCAGGACGTGCGCGCCGTGCGCCCCGGTTTCGGGGCCTTTATCGATCTGAGGAATCCGGCGGCGCTGCGGCAGCTGCAAACGCCTTTTGACGTCAGTGCCCATACCGTCGACGTGCGTCAGGCGCCGGGGCCCGACGTCGTGTACGGAGCGAGCCTCTTCAACCTGCCCCGCATCTCGGTCAACATTTGGCGCGTCGGCGCCCGCCCGATCTGGCGCGGTGCGCCCCGTCAGATCGCCCCGGGCTGCTACACCTTCGACCCGTTCGGTCAGGACGTGCCGCTTTTTATCCAGCCCGAGCGGGTGCCTGGGGAGGGGCAGCCGCTGGGGGAAGCCGACCTGCCGATCCCGCTGCGCACCAAGACCCTCGCCGACCTGCTGGAGGCGCTGCGTGAGCAGAAGGTTCCCGGGCAGGAAGGCCAGTCCCCGGTCCGCCACTGGCTCGAGGTCTTCAATGTCCGGAGCGGCCTGCCGGTGCCGCTGCGGGCGATCGCCGCTTGGGATTTGAGCTCGTGGCGTCGACCCGGGCCCGGTGACGTTTTCCGGGTGAAGGGCTATCACCGCGAGATCGAATACCCGATCGAAGTGGCGATCGACCCCGAGCGCGGTCGTTTGACCTTGGCTGAGCGCTTCGGCGAGTCGGCGGCCAGCGACGGCGCCTTCGCCGGGGGTTTGGTCGGCGGGCTCAGTGACGGACAATTCTCCAGTCGCCGGTCCGCCGGTGCACCTCCGGCGGCGACGTCGAAGGAGTCACCCGAAGTGCTCGTGTCCTACAGCTACGGCATGGCGTGCGACGTCGGCGGCGGCCCCCACCGTCGGGATCCGGACGTGCGGGACGGCGCCGCGTGGCGGGCGCTGGTGACCACGGAGTCCCACCCGACCAGTGCGGACTACGCGGGCCCGCCGATCTACCCGACCCTCGAAGCGGCGCTGGAGGGTTGGCCGAAGGACCAAGAGAACGCCCACCTGCGCATCATCGGCTCCGGGCGGCTCGACGCCCCGCGCGGCGTCTGGCAGCTCGACCTACGGTCGCGGCGGAGTCTGATCCTCGAAGCCGCCGAAGGCTCGAGACCCTACCTCTCCGGACACCTCGTCGCCCACGGCCGCGACTGCAAGGGGCCGGTGACCAGTCTCGAAGAGGAGCAGCCGCTTTTGCGGCTCGGTGGCCTGTGGCTCGACGGCAGCCTCGGCCTGACCGGCTCCTTGGTGGTGAGGATCCAAGACTCGACCCTCGGGCCGCCCCTGCGCCGTCCCCAGGGGCGTTCGGCTAAGCACACGCCGACCCTTCGCCCCGGCGGCGCGCTCTGTGCCCGCGAACCGATCATGGCCCTGATCCTGATCGACGGCTCCATCATCGGGCCCGTGCGCCTCCCGTCCCGCGGCGTCGCGATCGAGATTCAAGATTCGATCCTCGACGCCGGCTTGTGGCAGTCCGACGCCGAGCCGGTGGCCTTCGCCGGCCTGTCGGAGGACGAACTCGGCGCGCCGCTGAAGGTCGAGCGTTCCACGATCCTCGGCGGGTTGCGGACGATGAACGTCGAGGCCCTCGACACGTTCTTTACTCACCGCCCCAAGGTCCGCCGCCCGAGTCTCGGCTTTCTTCGACACTGCTTCGTGCCTCCGGGTGACGCGCCGCTGCCGACCAGCCACCACGGCTTGCCGCCGGCCTCTTCGAACCCGTGCTGCGAAGCCCCTGGCTGGGCCGACGCCGCGCGCAGTGAGAACTGGCTAGCGTCGACGGTCTACGGAGATCCGGGCTATGGCCAGATCCGCTCCCGCGCGCCGCGGGCGCTGTGGGTCGGCGGTACGGAAGGCTCCGCCGTGGGCGTCCAGCATCGACTCTTTGAAGCGGAACGACTCGAGCGCCTGCGGCCGATTTTCTCGACTTCGATCCGCACCGGCATGGAAGCGCAGGTGGTGCTGGTCGACGGTATAGGCCCGCCCCAAGACCTTTTGAAAATGACCGGCCCCATCGCCGGGTTGGAAAGTGAAAACGATGAGTCATAAGCGCTTGACGGGCCGACTGGACGGCGATTTTTCGAGGATCCGCACCGCCGCCGGCACCGACGACAGCGCCGTGCGCTTGCTCCAGGGGCGGGTGATCCTCGACAGCGATTGGAATCTCCAGGCCGAGATCACCGCGGACCGTCGGCGCCGCGGATTTGCCGACCTAATCGGGCCGGCGGGGGCGCCGGCGGAGGGCGCAGGATTCGGTGTGTTCGCCGAACCGTCGCTGCATTTCGACGGCGAGTCGTCGCTGGTGGTCATCGGCGGCGACGGGGTGGAGGTGTGGGGCGGCGGCGCCGGCGCCTGCATCGAGTTGATTTTCGAGCCCACCCCCGGGCGCGGCGGCGTCCTGATCGGACGGTTTAGTCGGCGAGCGGACGAGGGCTTCGGCCACGATCTGACTTTGGCGCTCGAAGCCGACGGCCGCATCGGGCTCCACGTCGGCGGCGACCGTTTCGAGGCGCCGATGCCGGCGCGCTGGGGCCGACGCAACCACCTGGCGCTGTCGTGGGTCGCCGGGCGAGTCCGGTGGTGGGTGAACGGTCACTCCGCCACCGTCGACGCCGAGCTGCCGCTGCGGCGCTCGCCGAGCGTGGCGGTGCTGGGGGCGACTCTGCGCGGCGGCGAGCCCACCCAGGGCTTCGCCGGAAGCGTGCACGAGCTTCGATTCTGGGATGAAGAGCGCAGCGTCCGGCAGCTCGAAGAGACCGTGGACCCGGAGCGGCTCGATCCGGCGACCCCCGGCCTCGGCGGCTGGTGGCGATTCGATCGTCCGGGTTCGGGCCTTGAAGTCCCCGACCGCGGGCGCCACGGGGTGCCGGCGGTGCTCGGCGGCGGGCACGCCGATCGAGCACCCCGCCGCCGCGACCACCGTCTCCACGTCACCGCCGGTCGGTTTTGGCTGGAGGGCATGCTCTGCCGACGGCACAGCCCCGAAGTCCTCGACTCACCGACGCGGGACGAGCTCGCCCGCGGCACGTGGTTGTTTTACCTCGAAGCCTTCGAGGTGCTGGTCACCGTCGCCCAGGATCCGACGCTGATTGAGCCCGCCCTCGGCGGCGCCGATACGTCGGCGCGGTCGCGGGTCGTGAGCGAAGTGAAAACGGTCCAGCTCCCGCAGGCAATTGATCCGGAGGACGGCGACGCGGTCGACCGGGCGTGGCGCCAATTCGCTAACGCCGCGTCCCGGCGCGGCACCGTCCGGGCCCGTCGACAGGGTCAGATGGTGGGCGTGGAGCTCGGCAACCTGCTTTACCGCGCCGAGGTGCGCAGCGGCGGTGCCCTCGGCGGCTCGCCGTGGACCGGCGCCGGAGAAAGCGACGCGTCGTGGGTCGAGCTGCTGTCGACCAGTCAGCAGTGCGTGCCCGGCCGCGCCCGGCTTCGCGTGGAGACCTGGCCGAGCGGCCACGGACTGGACGCCGCGGGCGCGCCGTCGACGCCGTGGCGCGTCGGCGATGCGCTGGAGCTTTCCGGACGGGGCGCGGAAACCGGGGACGGGGCTGAGGAAGTGGACCTGCTCTTCGCCGCCGTCGTGGGGGTCGACGCGGCGGCCCGGGAGCTGGTGGTCGAGTCCGACAAGATCGAGAAATTCGCCCGCGCCACCGGGCTCGCGATCCGTCGTTTGGCGACGTGGGTGTGGTCGCGGGACAACGGCTCGGTGCTCTTCCCGGTGGAGCACGTGGATGACGACGGTCTGTCCGTACAGCTGATGACGACGGTGCGGCAATTCGAGCTCAACGTCGACGACTGGGTCGAGTGGTTGGCGACGGACGGAGCGGGCTCGCCCGGAACGCTGCACCAGGTGGTGGCGATCCACCGCGACCTGGGTACCGTGGAGCTTGAGCCGGGGGTCGCGCCGGCGGCTTCTTCGCCGACCTCTACCGCAGCGGACGCCGCGGTGCTCCGCCGCTGGGACCAGCAGCCGCTTGAAGGCGCGCCGCTGGTGGGCGGAGCGGTGGTGATGCTGGAGGACCAGTGGCAGTCGCTGGAGTCGGGCATCGAGGTGCATTGGAGCGGCGACGGTCCGTACGTCGCCGGCGACTATTGGTGGATGCCGGCCCGCACCGCCCTCTCCGATATCGAGTGGCCGCGGGGCGCGGACGGTCTCGCCGAGCGCCGTCCGCCGGAGGGGATCGAGAGGCGCCGGGCGCTGCTGGCGGCGTCGGCGATGCGCGGTGACGGCGAGCTCTCGCTGGTCGACTACCGGCGTACATTCCAGCCGGCGATCGACGGAGCGGTGAGCAAAGCCGGCGACACGATGTACGGTCCGCTGCGCATCGAGTCGAACCTCGAAGTGGCCGGGGTCGTGTCGGCCGGCGAATTGGTCGGTCGGCTCGGAAGCGTCGGCGCCGTGTCGGCGCCCAACCTGCAAGACGGCGCCGTCACCGCCCGTGCGCTGGCCGGCGACGTCGGCGTCGTGCCGCCGGGGGCGTCGATCCTCGGCGAAACCCCCGAGGCGCCGCTCGGCTACCAATACACCGGCGCGGTGCACCGCATCGACCACGCCGACTTGGTGTGGTGCCGTCTGGCGCCGATGCCGCGCACGGACTCGCGGTGTCACGCCGCGTCAACGCCGGGTTTCGTGTGGTTGATCTATGAATCCGGCGAAGTGTGGGCGTACGACGTCGCCGGCAGCTGCTGGCAGCCGGGCCCGGCGCTGCCGGCGCCGCGGCGGGGATTCAGCGTCGCGTCCCTGGACGGAGTGCTCTATCTCGTCGGCGGCTCGGAGCGGGGCCAGCACGCGCTCCGCTTCGACCCTCGGGTCGGCCAGTGGGAGCTGATTTCTCCGCTCCGCCACCGCCGGTCGCACCTCGGCGTCGCCGCCCTCGCCGGCCAGCTTTACGCCGCCGGCGGACTTGAGGGACAGCGCGCGTCGCGTCGGCTCGAAGCCTATGACCCGGTGCTCGACCGCTGGGCGGATGCCCGGCCCATGCCCCGGGGCCGATTCGACCTCGCTGCGGCGTCGGTCTGCGGCCGGGTCTACGCCTTGGGCGGCGCCGTGAAGCCGACGCTCGATCGCTTCGGCTGTCGCCTGGTGTCGACGGTGGAGGCCTACCACCCGCCGAGCGACCGGTGGCTCGAGCACCTCGCCCACCTGCCGAGCCCGCGCTCCGAAGTCGCGGCGACCTCGGGGGGGGACCGACTCTTCGCCGCCGGCGGCACGTCGATCGCCGGGCCGCTCGATGCGGTCGACGGCTATGACCCGGCGTCCGAC
>JBCDKB010000008.1:0-42572 GCA_038747035.1 Acidobacteriota bacterium
GGGAAAGTACAGGCGGTCGAGCAGGCCTGCGCTGCGGTCCGTCACCGCCCGACGGGCGGCTTCGTCGGCGGCGGTCAAGTCGGCCCAGCGCTCGGCGACCTGCCATCCGCGCCGTTCAACCTCGAGCGCCACCCGCGCCAGATGCTCCGGAGACCGTCCGCGCAGGCCCGCCGCTTCCGGATGATCGGCCGGAAGGTCGGGGGCTTCGCCCGCGATTTTGAGCAGCGCGGGGTAAGGGCCGCCGCGGGCCGCCTGGGCGGGGACGGCGCCGGGGCCCCAGCCGTAGGCCACGGGGGCGTCGAAGAGGCCTGGATTTTCCGCGGCGAGCAGCTCGGCGGCGGCGGCCCGCAGCAGCAGGTCCGAGGCCTCGGCCCGCAGCGCCTTTCGGGCCGTCAGGCGCCGGGCGGCTTCCACGTCCTCGAGGCCGCGGAGCACGTGGCGACGCCGCGTCGAGAAGAGCGACGCGGCCGCCGCCTCCTGGTCCGGACGCCAGCGGCCCGGGGCCGAGTGGAGGAGCCGGCGCAGGGCGCCGAGGTCGGTGATCGCCGCCACGTCGCCGTCTCCGGCCCGCGGAGCCGCGAAGACCGACACCGGCGCCGGGTTTCGGCTGGCGTAGAGGCCGAGCCCGGCCGGATCGCCGTCAACCTCAGGGTCTTCGACCTCGGAGAGCAGGGACTCGAAAAGCGACGTCCCCCAGGAGATCAAGTGCAGGCTGTACGGCCGTTCGGCGAATATTTGCGGGTCGAAGGTGACGGTGAGGGCCTCGTCCTCGGAGGCTCCTCGGTCCGTCAGCCGGAAGACGGCCGGCTCCGAGGTCCGTTCGAAGCGTCCGGTGAAGACCCGGGATTCGATGAACAGCGCTTCGAGCTCGCGCGGCGAGACCGTCGAACGCGCTTCGGGCTCCTGCGCCGGGGAGGTTTCATCGGCTGCTCGCGTGTCGGCTCCCCCGCCGTCGACGGGCAGGGGATCCACGGGCCGATCGTCAAGGCGGCTTTGCAGGTCCTGGACCGCCTCTTCGAGGCGCCGACGCCGACGGCCTTCGGGGGTCAGGGCCAGGCGCTCGATCGTTTCGCCGAGGTGCAGAATCGGCTGCAGATCACCCAGGATGGCCCGAAAAGCATCGATGCGGTCGTGGAGGCGTTCGTAGACCGTGGCTTCGACGGTCCCGGCGTAGAAGTAATTTCGGATCCACACCCGCCTGTGGACCTGGCCAATGCGGTCGATGCGTCCGATCCGCTGCTCGACGCGCATGGGATTCCACGGCATGTCGTAATTGATGAGCACGCCGCAGGTTTGCAGGTTCAGTCCTTCGCTGGCCGCTTCGGTGCACAGCAGCACCTGAATATCACCGGCGGCGAAGGCGGTCTTGAGGGCCTCTTTCGGGGCTGCACGCCATTCGCCGTCGCGGAAGACCTCGCCGCCCCGTCCCGAATAGCACGCCATCCGGAAGTCGGCGCGCAAGGCCTCCCGCAGCGAGTCGAGGGTGTCGAGGTACTGGGTGAAGACCAAGGCGCGGTCCCGCCGGCGGAGAAATCGCCGCAGGTCGGCGCGAAGCCGGTCGAGCTTGGGCTCATCGCGGACGCTCGACAGCTCACGCAGGATGTCGTCGAGGTGGCCGAGCTCATCTCGCGAGAAAACCGACGGCGTCGGCAGCTCGCCCTCCGCCGGCGCGTCCAGATCGAGCTCCTGCTGGGCGCCGTCGACGCCCTGCCATACGCCGTCCCCCGGGTCCCGCTCGCCCTCGCCGAGCAGGTAGCGACGCCGCCTCTCCAGGCTGCGGCGGACGGCCTCGAAGGAGCTCGTCAGCCGCCGTCGGTAGACCGTCATGACGAAGCCGAGGCCGCGGCGCCTCGCTTCGTAGCGCTGGTAGAACTCCGTCAGATAGGCCTCGATGCGGCGGTATAGGCGCCGCTGCACCGGCGTCAGCTCGACCCAGACGTTGCGCGGTCGCCTTTCGGGCACGCCGGCCTTGAGCAGCCCGGCGTCGCGGTAGCGGCGGAGCAGCGGACGGGTGTGGCGCCACACTACCCCGTGGATCGGCGTGGCTCGACGCAGCCAAGCGTCGACCGTCGGACGGTCTCGGGGCCGAACGGCGGCGACGCCGTCGCGCAGAATCGCCTCGACGTCGGCGGGCGGCGCCACCGCGGACTCGCGGGCGAGGTCGAGTAGCAGCGACCAGTCGCGGTCTGAAAATGGCCTCTTCAGCTGCTCGAAATAGTCGAGGAAGGCGCGCTCTTCCGTGCCCCAGCGCCCGCCGAGGCCGAGCAGGCGCAGCAGATCCCAGACTTCCAGGGGGTGGATCTGCATCGGCGTGGCGCTCAATAGGTAAAGCGCCTTCGTCCGGTGTCTCAATCCGGGCCCTTCGCCGTCTCCGGCTAGGAGCTCCAGGAGCCGGTTGGGCCGAAAGGGCCCGGGGATCTGGCGCCTGCGGGCATGGTGGGCTTCGTCGACGATGACCAGGTCCCACCTCGGGGCCCCGAGAATCTCGCGGCGCCGCGACGGCGTGCGCGCGGTCTGGGTCGAGGCGAGGATCAGGTCGTGCCGATCCCAGGGGGAATCGACCCGGCGATCCGGCGCGAGGGGCTCGCCCCCCACGTCGACAAAGTCGCCGCCCTCGTAGCGCGCCACCGGCAGGAAGGCCTTTTCGTGCAGCTCTTCGTGCCACTGGCGCAGCACCGCCTTCGGCACCAGGATCAGGGCGCGGCGGACCCGGCCCGAGAGCCACAGCGAGCGCAGGGCGAGGGCCGCTTCGATCGTTTTACCGAGGCCGACTTCGTCGCAAAAAAGAAAGCTCTGGGGGTAGCGCTCCACGGCCCGTCGGATGACTTTGAGCTGGTGCGGCCACGGGGCGACGCCGGCGGTGGCGATGCCGAGGTCCGCCGCCGACGGCAAGCGCGGCAGCTCCCGCACGAAGCGAAAGCTGAGCTTCTCGAGGAGATCAGGCGACTCGGTGGGCGGCACGGAATCAGACGGTTGGGAAAGGGCGCGGAAGGTCGCCGCGGCGAGGCCGGGCACCACAATCGTCGCCCGGCGTCGGCGACATGGCGAGCTTACTACTGCCGCCCGCTATGATCTCGCCCATGCGCAACTCCGAAGAGCAGCTCCGCGCCCTCTGGGGCGAGATCCACGACCTCCAGTCGATCCAGCAACTCCTCGATTGGGACCAAGAAACCAAGATGCCGGAGGCGGCCCACGGCGCCCGCGCCTCGATGTGCGGCACCCTCGCGGCGCTCAAACACCGGCTCTTGACCGACGACCGGCTCTGGGAGTCGATCCTGGCGTGCGCCGAGGACGCGGAAAGCGGCGGCGACCTCGAAGCCCAGGCGCGCGTCGCCCGGAGGGCCGTAGCGCGGGCGCGGCGCGTGCCCGAGTCGCTGACGCGGGCATTGGCCGAAGCGCGCAGTCGAGGCACGGCGGCGTGGCAAGAGGCGCGAAAACAGAGCGAGTGGCGGCTTTTTGAGCCGGCCCTCGAGGAGCTGGTCAGCCTCACCCGGGAAGAGGCCGCCGCCGCCCAGCCCGACCTCGACCTCTACGACGCGCTGCTCGAGAAGTGGGAGCCGGGGGCGCGGGAAGCGGACCTGGTGCCGATCTTCGACGACCTGCTGGCCGAGCTCGTGCCGCTGGTCGGCGCCATCGCCGACAGCGGCCGGACGATCGACGAGTCGCCGGTGGCCGGCGTCTTCCCGGAGGCTGGGCAGAGGGCGCTCGCGACCCACGCGGCGGCCGGCCTCGGCTTCGATTTCAAGGCCGGGCGTCTCGACCTCGCGGCGCACCCCTTTTGCGTCGGCCTCGCGCCGAGCGACGTGAGGCTGACCTGGCGTTTCGATACGGAAGACCCGCGGCCCGGCCTTTTCGGCGTCCTCCACGAGGCGGGCCACGGACTCTACGAGCAGGGCCTGCCGTCGGCGTGGATGGGCACGCCGCTGGGCGCCGCCGTGTCTTTGGGGATCCACGAGTCGCAGAGCCGATTCGTCGAGAACCAGATCGGCCGCAGCCTCGGGTTCTGGCGCTGGCTGCTGCCGACGTTCCATGCCCACTTCCCGCACACCGCCGGACACGACGCGGAGGCCCTGTGGCCCACGCTCCACGTCGTCAAGCCGAGCCTGATCCGGGTCGACGCCGATGAGACGACCTACAACCTGCACGTCGCGATCCGTTTCGAGCTCGAGCGCGAGCTCTTCGGCGGCGGCCTCACGGTGGCGGACCTGCCGTCCGCGTGGGACGAGCGCTACGCCTCGAGCCTCGGCGTGCGGGCGCCGTCCGCGTCGGACGGCGTGCTGCAAGATATCCACTGGTCACAGGCGATTTTCGGCTATTTTCCAACCTATACCCTCGGCAGCCTGAACGCGTCGCAGCTCACCGCGGCCCTGCGTCGGGACCTCGGGCTCGAAGAGGACGGGGCGTGGAATGGCGCGCTGGCGGCCGGCGAGTTCGGGCCGATCCTGGGGTGGCTGCGGGAGAAAGTCCACGGCCACGGGAGTCGTTTCGACGCACCCGAGCTGATCGAGCGCGCGACGGGCCGTGCGCCGTCCGCCGATGATCTGGTCGCCGACCTCAAGCGGAACGCCGAGGTCTTTTACGGCGTCGGCGCGTAGGCTCCTCGGCTGCGGCTACCCGACGAAAGCTCGAAGCTCGGCGAGCGCCGGATCCCTGGAGCTCTTCCCGATATGGATGACGTAAGGCTCGTCCGCCTCGTGGTAGTCGTGGCTCGATAACTTCCAATAGAGGATGCCGCGCAAGAACGGCGTCTCGAGCTCGCCGTGGGCTTGTCGCAGGGCGCGGATGGCCAGCGCCCGTTCGCGCAGCTCCCTGGGTTGGTCCTGCCAGACGACAACGCGCCGTTGATCGTCCGAGTCGCCGTAAATCACCGAGAAGCCCTCGTGCTCCCACGGCTTTAGGGTTGAGCGCCGTCGCCAGGTGTATCCGAGCTCGGTGAAGATCACCGGCAGGCCGAGGCCGTTCGCGGCTCGGAAAGCGTCGAGTTGGTGAAGGGCCTGGCGCCAGCCGTCGAGCAGCAGGGGGTAGAGCGCCTCGGCGTTGAACGCGTCGAAGAGCTGGTTGCGGAGCGGGAAGTAGGCGTTGATGCCCATGACGTCGACCTGGGGCCAGAAGCCGACGTCGTGGAATTGGTCGAAGTTCGCGGCGTAGCCCAAGGGGCCGGAGTACACCCCCCGCAGCGCGCCGGTCAGCTCGCCCCAGTGGCCCTGGAGCTGCTCTCGTCGACGGTTGAGGACGCTGGCGTCCTGGGCGTCGCCGACCACTGTCCGCGCCCACTCCTGCTCGTTGCGGATCCGGGTGTCCAGATAGTTCTCGACGTCATCGATGCGCTTTTTGGCGGCGAAAGACGTCTCCGACTCTTCGATCATCTGGCGCTGGGCTTCAATATTTTCCCGGCGCTCTTGCTGCTTCTGATCGTTGAGGAAGTATTCCTCGAGTTGCGGGACGTGGTCGGCGGGGCGGGTCGAGGCCAAAGCGTTCATCTCGCTGGCGAAGAAAAGCACGTCCACACCCTCGGCCTCGGCAATGCGGGCCCATTCGAGGCAATACCGGGTGTATTTGGTGAACCAGGACCGGAGCAGCGAGTCGGTCTTGGGGACGATCATGCCGTGCCAGAGGAAAGCGTTGCGCTCGAGCTCGTCGTCGAGGTGGACGCGGAGGACGAGGGCCACAGAGAGGCCGCGTCTTTTGGCGGCCCGGATTTCGTCGACGAGCCACGGCTTCCCGGCCTCGAAGCGGAGGTCGTCGCTATCCCACTCCCCCTGGACGGCGTAGTCCGTGATGTGCACGGTATTCAAGCCGTGCTGCTCGAGGCCGTCGAACCAGCCGTCGAGTGATTCCTCGTGGATCTGGATGCCGCCGAGGTAGAAGTCTCGCTCGGCGCGCTGGGCGGGATCGCCGCCGGGTGCGGAGCAGGAAAGGGCGGTCAAGGCGGTGAGCGCGGTCAGGGTCACGGCGAAGTGGTTCATGGGCTCGTGGTGTAGTTCTGGCAGAATGGGTCCGACGGAGAACTCTATCCGAGCCGGGGCTCCCCGGCGATGTCCGTAATGCGATGCCTCGGCACCGCACCTCGACGTCACGACATCGGCACAACATCAAAAGGAACATTCGACGGTATGGATCGAGAAGTGAACCAAGAGACTCGACGTTCTCGCAAGGTGTGGGTCGGCGTGGCGGCGGCGGCGGCGCTGGTCGGCGGCGGCGTATTGATGGCGGAACGCGAACGCCTGCCGCTCGAAGAGCGCCAGGCCGAGGTCGAGCAGCGGCGGACCGTGCTGTCCGAGGTCTACTCCGTCGACAAGATCTACCGCTCGATGACCGGTCCGTGGGGGACGCAGCGGATCCAGCTGGGACCGGCCGATACGGAGGAGCTGGTGTGGATCACGGGCTATCGGGCGGTGATGGTCGGAGCCGACGGCGAGACGGAAATGCCCCAGCAGTACATGTGCCACTCGAACCTCGATATTGACCTCGCCCGGCACCGCGAGGCCTTAGGGGAGAGTCCGGGCTTTGGCCCCCGGCTGTTTACCCTGTCCCAGGGACAGCTGGAGATTGATTTTCCGCCCGGTTTCGGCATTCCGGTGCGCTCGAGCGAGGCCCTCAACCTCACCACCCAGGTCCTGAACCTCAACCACCGCGGCGAGGCCCAGCAGGTGCGCCACAAGGTGTCCGTGGACTACGTGCTCGACAGCGAGTTCGGCGAGCAGATGACGCCGCTGCTGCCGACCGCGGCCTATGGCCTGGCGCTGCTCGACGGTCCGGACGGCTTCTTCGGGGTGAAGAATCCCGAAGAGCACCACGGCCCCGGCTGCCTGGTGGAAGACTCGGCCTCTGAGCACTCCTACTCCGACGGCCTCGGCCGCGTGTTCACCGGCCATTGGCAAGTGCCGCCCGGACGGCAAGAGAATCGGACCCTGGTCACCCACCTGATGCGGGTGCCCTATGAAACGACGATCCACTACATCGCCGTCCACCTCCACCCTTACGCCGAATCGCTGGTGCTGCGGGACTTGACCACCGGCGAGACGCTCTTCGAGAGCCAAGCGCGGAATTTCGAAGACCTCATCGGCCTCCACCACGTCGACGCTTTCTCGAGCGTTGAAGGCGTCACGGTCTTCCCCGACCACGAATATGAGCTGGTCAGCGTCTACCAGAATGACTCCGAAGAGATGCAGGACTCGATGGCGGTGATGTATCTCTACCTCCACGACCACGCGACCGAGGACAAGATCGCCTCCATCCGTGGCCGGTAGTCGATGGAGCGCGCCACAGATACCCTCTTCGCCCCAGGCGACGTCATCGAAGGGCGTTTCCGGATCGAGCGCTTGCTGGGCGCCGGCGGCATGGGAGAGGTTTATTTGGCGCAGCGCGTCAACGGCGGTGACGCCGTGGCGCTCAAGATGCTGCTGCCGGAGCTGCTCAACAACGAGAAGTCCCTCGCCCGTTTCGAACGGGAAGTGAAGAGCACCCAGGCCATCGACCATCCCAACGTGATGCGGATCTTCGAGTTCCTGCGGCTCGAGCCGGTCGCCGGCCGCCGGCTACAGCTGCCGATTCCGTGCTTGGTGATGGAGTATTTACAGGGTGAAAGCGTCGCGGACGCCATTGAGCGGCGGGGTCCGCTGTCGGATTCGCAGGTGATCTCGATCGTGGTGCAGATGGCGGCGGCCCTTGACGCCGCCCACCGCGCCGGCATCGTGCACCGCGACCTGAAGCCGGACAACGTGTTCCTGGTGCCGGATGCGGACGGCACGGCGGCGAGACCATGGCGGGTGGTTTTGACGGACTTCGGCGTCGCTCGCCGGAAGCCCCAGATGGGCGAGAGCGAGTTTTCCGGCGACTCTTTGACCGCCTCGAATGTGGTGATCGGGACCCCCGAGTTCATGGCGCCGGAGCTGCTTGAGCTCGAGGAGGCGCTGCCGGCGAGCGATTTCTATGCGCTCGGACTGGTGGCCTTCCAGATGACCACCGGCACGCTGCCGTTCGAAGACGAGCAGCCGCTCAAGGCGCTTTTCATGCGCGTCCGGGAACCGGCGCCGTCGCCCGTCGAAACGCGACCGGACCTGGATCCGCGGCTGGTGGAGGTGATCGATAGGTGCCTCGAACGCCGTCCAGAGGATCGCTATCCAGACGGGGCGGCGATCATTCGGGCGCTCGGCGCGCCGGTCGAAACGGCGGGGACGCTCTCGGGACTCCATCCGACGCTGCCGACGCTGACCCGGGACCACTACGTGGCGATTACGGTGGCGGCGGTGATGGCCCTGCTGGTCGTGCTGGTGGTGGTTCTCTTTGCCGATCCCGGCGCGGGCTGAGACGGCTCAGGGGGAGCTCCGTCAAGGGCCGCAGAGGCCCTTGACGAGGCTGACCAGAGTGTCAACGGCGCGGTGGGCGCTCGAACCGCCGAGCGGTAGCTGGTGGGCGGCGGTATCCATGCCGGCGCGCCTTCGCTGGTAGAACGGACGGACCTGTTCGATGCGTTCCAAGGGGCCGGCGAAGAGGGGGTGCCAGTAGTCGGTGGCGGCGCGGTCCGTGGCCTTTAGGCGCCAGAAGCAATTCGCCAGATCGACGTCGAGCACGACGGAGTGCGAGAGCTCGCGGACCCGAGCTTGGGAGTCCTCATCGATCAAGGCGCCGTCGCCGACGCTGATCAGCGTGAATGGCAGAGTCTCGAGCGCCCTTTTCAAGTGCTGACTCTCGAGTCGACGGTAGGTCTCTTCGCCGCTCTTCCAGATCAGGTCCCACACCGAGCTGCCGACCTCGTGTTCGACGTTGCGGTCGATGTCGACGGCGGACAGGCCGAGCAGGGCCGCGGCCCTGAAAGCCACCATGCGCGTTTCTTCCGGAAGGTAGCCGCCGAGCACCACGTGGCGCTCGAGGGACACCACGGGTCCGTAGTCGTAGTAGCCGTCCATACCGCTCCATTCGTCCGGCGGTATGGGGATGGAGTCAGGCTTCCGCCGATTCTCCGTCTTCCTGGCCTTCTTCGTCGTCGGCGAGCAGCGTCGCTTCGAGCTCCTCGAGGGCGGGCTCGATCAGCGCCGCGAGGCGTGACGGGTCCTTGAGCAGGGTCGGCGCCGAACAGAAGCTGATTGAAATTTTTCCATTGTAGCTGAACACCGGCACGATCAGGCCCATGCCGTCGACGATCGGCCCGATGCCGACGTTGGCGATGAGCTTGGCGCCGGCGACATAGAGCGGAATCTGCGGCCCCGGCACGTTGGTGATCACCAGGTTGAAGACCGGACGGTGGCGCTCGGCCAGGTGCATGCGGGTGTAGAGGCGCGTCGCGAGGCCGGCGACGGAGAAGGGCACGAAGTCGCTCGCGTCGGTGAGGGTGCGGGCGCCGACGGCTCGGTTGTAGAGCTTCGAATGCTGGGCGCTGGTGCGCACCTTGGCGAATCGTTCTTCCGCGGTTTCGACGTCCGTGGCGAGGGAGACCAGCATGGCGGAGACCTGGTTGCCCATGGCCTTCTTCTGCTCCTCGGCGCGGATTGAGATCGGCACCATGGCGACGAGCGGATCGTCGGGGAGCTCGCCTTGCTCGGTCAAGTATTGGCGCAGGGCGCCGCCGCACACCGCCAGCACCACGTCATTGACGGTGGCGCCGGTGGCCTGGCGGATCTTCTTGATGCGGTTGAGGGAGATGTGGGCACAATCCCACGTGCGCTCGGCCGGCACCCGGGCGTTGAAGACGCTGCGCGGCGCCGTGAACGGGAATGGGGGAGGCTCGACCCGCTTGAAGGCCCAGGTGGCGCCGGAGCGGGCGACGCCCTCGAGCGCGTCTTTGACCAGCGATCCGAGTCCTTTGCTCTCGACGTCCGACGCCGCCTTGCCGGTGAGCAAGGAGATCGGATTCGGCTTCTTGGGCGCCTCCGGCAGCGGCTTGGCCGGCAGCTCGGCGGGCACCGGCGTCGGATCGTAGAGTGCGCGCATAATCTCGGTCCCCGACATGCCGTCGACCGCCGCGTGGTGCACGCGGCTGATGATGGCCATCGAGCCCGGCGGGATATTCGGCACCTCGTTGAGCCCTTCCACCAGCAGGAGGTGCCAGAGGGGACGGTCCCGCGGCAGCATCTCCGCGATCTGCCACGACACCAGGGCGGCGAGCTCGCGATATCCGCCCGGCTCCGGCAGCTGGGTGCGCTCGATGTGGTTCTCGATCGCGAATTTATCGTCCTGGATCCAATACGGCCGACCGAGGCCGAGGGGCACGTCGATCAGCTTCTCGGTGAGCGTCCGGCTGGCGGCGAGTCGCGACGAGATCATCTCGCGCAGCTTCTCGAGCGTGAAGGGGCCGTCCGGCGTCGTGGACTCGACGATCGCCACGCCGCCGATGTGCATCGGCGCGTTTTTCGTCTCGAGGTAGAGGAAAGCGGAGTCGAGGCCGCTGAGTCTTTTCATGGGTGCTATCGCCTCCTAGCAGCCCGTGGCAAAGTCCAGCCGCGCTGCGAGCGGCCCTTCTTCGCTGGCTTTTCGTTGAAAAATCTCAAAATACAACCAGTATTCCTGCATCTTTCGCCTCAATCCAGCGAAAAATTGCTCGCTCTCGCGTTCGGCTGACTCTCACCACGGGCTGTTAGTGGGCCAGCGGCCCGGGCCAGCATTTCCGAATGGAGCCGGGGCCCGGCTCAATGGGTGGTCGCGGAGTATCCCGTTTTTTGGTTCGCCGGTCGAGGGTAAAAGTGCCGGCGGAGTCCGGTTCTGCGGAATCGCTGCCAGCCATTCTCGGGCTGGGCGAGCCGGTCGGCGATGACGTGCAGCGCCAGCGGGTTGACCCCGAGGCCACAGTGGCTGCCGGTTACTTCAACGTTCTCGGACAGGTCGGTTTCTTCGGTGACGCAGCACAGCCAGGAGGTGATGCCGTCGGTGCGGGAGTAGATCGAGGTGGTCGGCACCGGCGGCGTCGCCCGAATGGCGGCGTAGGTCTCGGGGTCGATTTTGTCGACGCGCTGACCCGAGAGGCTTTCGTAGAGGCGCCAGGGATGGTTGGCTTTGGGATTGCCGGTGAACGGCGAGCCGAGGGTGATGATCGAACGCACGTATTCGGGGACGCGATTGGCGAGCCAGCGCGAGTAAACGCCGCCGAGGCTCCAGCCGATGAGACTGACCTTGCTGCCGTAGCGCTCCGAAAGCTCGCGCAGGCGTTCGACCATCGGTCCTTCGAGCTGGGCGCGGATCCCGAGGTTGCGCCCCTGTTTCCAGCAGTGGGAGTTATAGCCTTTATGGTGCAAGAAGCTGCGCAGGGGCTTGGTGGAGACGCCGCTGGCGATGAAGCCGGGCAAAACGACCACCGGATGGCCGTCACCTTGGGGGCCGTCGAGCAGCCAGGGCATCGCGAGGTACATCGACCCCCATTCGTAAACGGCCCGGCCTTCGAGCGCCAGGTACGTATACGGCGGGGCGTCCACCGGGCCGCGATTCGCTTCGATGTCGTGCGCCACTACTCCCATTCACACCTCGTCTGTCTGTGGGTTGTCTGGAAATTTTTCGATTTTTGGGGGCTGGACCACCGAGTATACCGCGACCCGATTACGGCTCTGGGATTCGGACTTCTCGCATGTCTCGCCAGGCCTCTTTCACGAAGTCGACGGCCCCTTGGCCGTCAAGGCGCAGCGACCTGGCGCCGTCGCCGGTTTCGCCGTCGCCGTCAGCGTCGCCGGCGAGCCAGTTGAACGTGCCGACGGTGAAGCTGTCGCTATCCACCGCCAGAATTCTGGCCAGATAGCGGCCGATGGCGATGACGCGGGCTCCGGCGCCGCGCAGCCGCTCAACCGCGGCCTCGTCGTCGCCGAGACTCGGCGCATAGGCGATCACCACCCGTACACCCCGGGCGACGCTGCGCTGGATCGTCGCCTCCAGGTCGACGGCGTCGAGGGCTGAGGCCTCGAGGGTCGGCGAGACGACAAGCGCCCGCCGCCGGGCGGTGTGGATGGCTTCACGGAGCCTGCGGCGATGTTCGGCGGGGTCAGTGAGCTCGAGCCATCCTTCGCACTGTCGGAGCGCCGGCGCGGTGTGCACGTCCTTGAGCTCGTTGCCGGGGTGCTCGAAGAGGTGCTGGGCGAGAACCCCCGAGGGCCGGCCGACCTCGGGATCGAAAACGGCGAGGTCGCCGAAGACCAAGAAAGCGTCGCGTGCCCTCGAGACAGCGACGTTCAAGAGGTTCGGTCGGCTGTCGATGAAATAACCGGGTCGACGGCGGCTGACGGCCGGCGAGAAGACCATGACCGGACGCTCGCCGCCTTGGAAGGTGTGCACGGTGCCGACGGCGATCGGCGGTCCGTCGTCGCCGTCGCTTCGGCCCGCGACCGGCAGGCCTTCCGCCTCGCAGGCGCTCACCAGCGTTTGGATGTGTGCGCTATAGGGCGTGACCAGGCCGACAATGTCCCCCAGCGGCCGGTCGTAGTGCTCTTCCAGGTCCCCGCGGTGCCGCCCCAGCCACTCGGCGACGGCGAAAGCCTGTCCGGCGTTGCGCCTGGACGACCCGGCGTGCTCGCCGTCGGCGAGCACGTGGGCCCATCCTAAAGCCGGCAGCGGGTGGCCGCGCCCGGGGCCGCCTTCGCCGTCGATGGACGGAGCCACCGAACGCGGCAGCGCGGGCCGGCGCGGGCGGAGTCTGCCGCGGTAGACGAGGCGGTTACAGAAGCGGACGACCTCGGGAACCGACCGGCGGTGGTCGAGCAGCCAGACGCCCCGTTCGCCGGTCGCCGCGGCGTCGGAGTCGCGCCACCTCGACGCCCGCCGGGCGACGCGCATCAAGCTGCCTTCGGAGGCCTTGAGTCCGAAGCCTTCGTTGATGTCCTCGAGCGCTTCGCGATCGATACCGGCGGTCCCCAAATTTCCGACGTCGGCCGCCGGCGGCACGTTCCAGATCGGCTCGAGCTGATGGACGTCGCCGAACACCACCGCCCGTTTGGCGAGGCCGAAGACGACGGCACCGACCTCCGGCGCGACCTGTCCGGCCTCGTCGACGATGAGCTGGTCGACGGCGCCCCAAAGAGCGCGCTGCTCGCCGTCGAAGTGGTTGAAGAGCTTGGGCAGCTGGTAGAGGGTGGCGATCAGAACCGGCGTCAGCATCGACCAGCGTCGGAAGCGCCGCAGCACCCACTTCCTCGACTGGCGATTTCGATTCTGGGGTTCCATCAGCACGCGGTCGGCCTCGAGCAGCCAGCGACCTTCCCAGTATCGGCCGGCGAGGTCGAAGAGGCGGCGCCTCAAGGTGCGGTCAAAGAGCACTTCGAGCGCCCCGGGGTCGCCGGCGAGCCCGTCGGGTGGCCCGCCTTCGCCGACGGTCTTGGCGAGGGCCGTGATCCGTCGCCGCCAGGCCTCGGCGCGACCGCGCTCGGCGTCGCGGCGGTCGAGCTCTCGCGCCACTGCACTCCGGCGCTCTCGGTCGCGGTGGTCGAGCCCTTCGAGGTGGCGATCGAGCGCGGATCGAATGTCTTTGGTCGGGATATCCGGCGGCTCGAGGCCGCGCTGGCGAAACGGCGCCTGGAGACGCTCGTCGCGGCGCTCTCGCACCGAGTCGAGCCGCGCGAGCAGGTCTTCCCAGGCCGGCTGCTCGGTGAGCACATCGTTCAGCTCGCGGCGCAACCCGTCGACCGCTCCGAGGCGGCGGTCGAGCTCGTCCCGCTCGGCGAGAAGGCGCTTCAGGCCGGATTCGTCCGGCGCGCTGGGGGGGCCTTCGGCTTCGCCCGTGAGCCCGGCGTCACGGCGCAGCTCCGCGAGGTCGGCGTGCTCTTTGAGCAGCCGGGTGTGCACGGCGCCGACGGCGCTCGCGACGTTGTCGAAGGGTTGATCGAAGAAGCGCGCGGCCCGTTCGAGGTAAAGCGCCCGGGCTTCGTCGAGGTAGTCGCGGGATTCGACCCGGTCCGGAAAACCGGTCCAGCTCGACCCTTCGCGTCGGGCGATGCAATAGCGGTGGCCAGGCGGTGATTTCCGACTGTAGGCCGGGAGGTAGAGACCGAGGGACGGGATGTCCGGCAGCCAGCGATCGGCCGCGTCCCCGTCGGCGCCGCCCCCGCCCCGGGCGTCGGCGAAGGTGTCGAGGACCTGGGTGACGGCGCGGTTGTTATTCGAGCACACCACCTGAATCGGGGGCTCCCCGGCTTCGATCGCCCGCTGCACCCACATGGACGCCGCCAGGATTTGGATCAGCGTCGTCTTGCCGGTCCCCGGCGGGCCGTTGACGGCCACAAGCTCCCCGTCGGCGAGGGCGAGGGCGCCGGCGAGGGCTCGGCGCTGGGCGCGGCCGAGGCCGAATCGCGCGGTCATCTGGCCGCAGTGCGCGGGCAGCGCAGCGCGCTCGATGTCCGGCAGCAGCGGCTCCGCCGGACCTTCTCGGCAGATGGCGTCGAGCAAAGGCGGAAGCTGAGCCTGTCGAAGGGACCGATCATAGAGCTGGACCAGGGCGTCGACGGCACCGCCGCGGTGACCCCGGATGTCCACCACGGGGCCGAAGCGCTCGTACTGACTGAGGCGGAATCTCGCCAGCGGACGACGGGCGGCGGCGTGGAAAAGCTGCTCCGCGAAGGCCCAAAGCTCGGGCCAGCTCGCCTGCTGCAGGGGCTCCCCGTGGAGGGTCAAGAACTGATCCATGGCGTCGACGGTACCGACCGCGGGTCCGGAGGCGGTCACCGGCTCAAGGTAGCGTCGGGCCAACCACACGGCGCGGCCTTCAATCGGGGTGAGGTGACCGGTGCGGCTGAGGTGCCCCGCGATCCAGAGCGGAGCGTGGTAGAGCCGGTCGAGCCCCAGGCGCTTACCGTGCTGCACGACGGGGCGCAGGCGGAAGAGCGCGAACCGCACCGGGATCGGCGGATCTTCATTGTCTTCCGCCAGCGGGTCGTCGGAGCTCACCCGACGGGGCTCCGCGCGGCCCGCCTTCACGAAGAGAGATTGGGCCAGCGGAAGCGGCAAGCGCCCGGCTTCGACATCGTCGAGGTCGACGTCCAGAAAATCGCCGTCGTGGAGCGTCGGGGACGGCAAGTCCGCATCGGCGAGGCTGTCTCGCCAATAGCCGAGTAGCCGGCGCGCTCCGGGTTGAGGGGTTGAATTTTGTGGCACGTTTGTCCGACCGAGTCTACCTTCATCTTCCCTCACCCCAGATGGCCCGCGCCGCCGCCGATGAGGATTCAAACGGCCTGTTTTTTGAGGGCTCGTTTCGGACCTGGGGAGGTGCTTTTGGCGGATTGCGGCATTTTTTGCCGTGATGCGTCATAATAGGGGGCCGCCATCGGCGGAATCCCTTCCCAGAACTCCGGAGATGGTGCCCACCCGCGGTTAGCAAAGACCCGCCCCGGATCCCGCCCAGACCAGAAAGCAGGAGCGCAGCATGGCCCAAGATGCACAGGAGAATGCCCCCTTGAAGGAGAGCCTCGCCGAGATCAGCGAGCGGGCCGACAGCGTATGGACCCGCGGCGAGGGCAAAGCGCCGATGATCAAGAGCCGCCGCAAGCAGGCGCTCAAGGCGGGCAGCCGAGGCCGCGTCGCCATTGTCGACGGTTGCCGCACGCCCTTCGTCAAGGCCGGCGAGGAATTCAAACATATGGACGCGATCGACTTGGCGAGCGTGCCGGCGATGGAGCTGGTGCGGCGCTTGGAGCTCGATCCCCACGACATCGACCTCTCTATATTCGGCGTGGTCGTGCCGACGCTCTATGCGCCGAACCTCGGCCGCGAAGTGGTGCTACGCACGACGCTGCCCGACTCGATTCCCGGCACGACCGTCAATTTGGCCTGCGCGTCCTCGAATCGGGCGATTACCCAAGGCGCCGAAGCGATCCTCGCCGGCCAGGCCGACGTGGTGCTCGCCGGCGGCGCCGAGTCGCTGTCGACGGTGCCGATCACCTACAGCCGCAACGCGTCGCGCCGCTTCATGGAGGCCGCGAAGGCCAAGTCCTTCGCCGCCAAGGCCGCGACCCTCGCCAAGATCAGCCCGAAGGACCTAGCGCCCAACCCGCCGGCGATCGCCGAGTTTTCGACCGGCGAGACCATGGGTCAATCCTGCGAAAAGATGGCCAAGGAGAACGCCATCACCCGCCGAGCGCAGGACGAGATCGCCCTCCACTCCCACCTGGCGGCGGCTGCGGCGCAGGCGGAGGGGCGGTTTGAGGGTCAGATCGTTCCGACCTTCGCCATGCCGGGGTACGACAAGGTCGTTGACGGCGACACCGGCGTGCGGCCGAATTCCAGCCTCGAGGCGCTGTCAAATCTGCGTCCGGTCTTCGACCGCGGCTACGGGTCGCTGACCGCCGGCAACTCCAGCCCGCTCACCGACGGCGCTTCGGCGGTGATTTTGATGAGCGAGTCGAAGGCCAAGGCCCTCGGCCTCGAGCCCCTCGGCTACATTCGCTCCTACGCCTACGCCGCCCTCGATCCCGGCACCCAGCTGCTCCAGGGCCCGGCCTACGCCGCGCCGCAGGCGCTGGACCGCGCCGGCCTCAAGCTCTCGTCGATGGACCTCGTGGAGATGCACGAAGCCTTCGCCGCCCAGGTGCTGTCGAATATGAAGGCCCTGGCGTCGAAGAAATTCGCCCAGGATGAGCTCGGCCGCTCCGAAGCCGTCGGCGAGATCGACCTCGATCGCTTCAACGTCAACGGCGGCTCCATCTCGATCGGCCATCCGTTCGGCGCCACCGGCGCCCGCGTCACCATGCAGGTGCTCAACGAGCTGCGTCGCCGCGACGGTCAATTCGGCCTGATCACGGTCTGCGCCGCGGGGGGCAGCGGCTTCTCGATGGTGGTGGAGCGCTGAGCGACGCGGGGCCGGCCCGGCCGCCGGCGGCTGACCTTGATATCCCGGCCCACCGGCCGCTCGAGGGGGTGACGGTCGTCGATTTGTCCCGCTATTTGCCGGGGCCGCTCGTCGGCCGCCTTCTAGCGGACCTGGGGGCGCGGGTGATCAAGGTCGAAGAGCCGAAGCTCGGCGATCCGTCGCGGCAAGCCCCGCCCTTTGTCGATAATCGGTCGAGCTTGGCGACGCTGCTGCTCGCGGGCCATGAAAGCGTGGCCCTGGACTTCAAGAAACCGCTGGCCAAAGAGCTGCTCGAAGAGCTCCTGATGTCGGCGGATGTGCTGGTGGAGAGCTTCCGCCCCGGGACCCTCGACAAGGTGGGATTGGGGGCAGAGGAGCTGCGTAGCCTCTTCCCGTCGCTGATCGTCTGCTCGGTTACGGGCTGGGGCCAGGACGGCGACTACGCGTGGCGCGCCGGCCACGACCTCGGCTATCAAGCCGTCGCCGGCACCCTCGCCGCCGGCGGCGGCATGCCGGCGGTGCAGGTGGCGGACCTCGTCGGCGGCTGGAGCGCCGCCCTGGCGGTGAGCTCGGCCCTCCACCGGCGTGCGTTGACCGGACTCGGCTGCTGGATCGACCAGTCCCTACTCGACGCCGCCGGCCACTCCGCGCTGACCGCGTGGGCGGCGGAAGCCGACGGCGCCAAGAAGGTCGCGGAGCCGCTGATGCTCACCGGCGCCATCCCGTGCTACGACCTCTACCGGACCAAGGACGACGGCTCCCTGGCGCTGGCGGCCCTCGAGCCGAAGTTTTGGCGCCGCTTCTGCCAGCACTCGGGGCGAAAGGACCTGCTGCTGAAGCAGTTCAGCGCCGACCCGTCCGTGCGTCGGCGGGTCGCCGAGCTGGTGGCGACCAAAACCCGGGACGAGTGGGCGGCCTTTATGACCGAGCACGACATCCCGGCCGAGCCCGTGCTCTCGCCGGCCGAGGCGCTCGAACATCCCCAGGTCCAGGCCCGCGGCCTCGCCCGGCGCGGGGACGACGGTCTTCTGCGTCTCGGCTACCCGGCGAAATTCAACGGCGAACGTCCGCGGGGCGGCGAGCGCCTGGCGTCGATCGGCGAAAATACGGAGGCCGTGCTGAGGGAGTTCAGCCTCGGCGGCGCCATCGGCTCGTTCAGCAAGCGCCGCGGCGGCGTCGGCCAGCGCTTCAGCTTCCGCCGCTGGGCCGGCCGCGTCGCCGGCCGCATCGCCGCCAAGCGGCACCGCGACGCGGATTGAGTCGAACCGGGAGAGCGGGGAAAAGAGCCCGGTCTCCGCGACCGGGAGGGATCGGGTCGATTAGCCGCGGGCGTCCAGCGCGGCGATGACCTCGGCGACGTCGGTGGCTTCGAGGGCCATGTCGACGAGCTCCTCGAGCACGTCGGCATCATCGAGGCGTCGGATCCGGTCGGCGACCGGCTGCGCCTTCTCGCCGAAGCGCGAAGCGAGGATCTTCAGTAGGAATCGTCGGTTCGCGTCGCGTCGTCCGGTCTGCCGGCCGACCTCGGTGTATTTCAGCCGATATTCCTGTTCCAACTCGCCGGCCCAGGTGAGCTCCATCATGCCGATTTTTTCCGAGTGGGTGTCTTCTTCCATGCGGTCAGCGTATTTCATTCTTTCGCTCTCGTTCAACTTGAGGTAAGTCTGGATGGCCGCCAGCAGCAGGTGCTGGCGGGCCGGGTCGACGGTGCTGGCGGCGAGGGTCGACATGCAGAGCAGCTTTTGCTCGTCTTTCGGCAGGTCCCGCCGCACGCAGGCCGCGAGGGCGACGCCGAGGGGGCCGTGCTCGAGGAGGTCATGGACCCGCGCTTGGGACAGGCCGAGGGACCAGTAGGTGAATTGATTGACGGTGTGGTCGCCGACTTTGTGCTCAACCCGGCGTCGGTGAACGCCGCCGGGTCCGCCGCGGAGAAAGAGCACGATCGGCAGGATCGACACCGAGTACTTCAAGCTCAGGTAGGCGAAGTAGCGCCACATCCGCAGGTCCATCGTCGCTTGGAAGGTGCGCTCGACTTCGATGTGAACGAGAACGACCTTTCTCCGCCCGCTCCGCGAGGGCACTTCAGCGAGCAGGTCGACCAGGGCCTTCTTGCCTTCCGGCAGATCGGCAAAGGCCTCCTGCTCGAGAAATGTGGGCGCTTCGGTGCGCAGGTCGGCCGCGATGTCTGGGACCACGGCCTTCAAAAAGTCTGGAAAGAAAGCTTGGATCAGCCCTTTCCACAGCGTGTCGTGCCTGTACATAGCTCCTCCGTTCTGACCGGCCGGACTTTCGGCAGGTCACCCGGTAAAGAAGCGAAAAACCGGAATTTTCAGCTGCGGCAGAGATTATGGCGAGGAATTCTCCGCGGCGCGGCCGAGCGCCGCCGTCGCAAACGCCAGGGGATAGAGCTCTTCGAAATACCAGAGGTTGGCGAAGTAGAAGCCGATGGGGGTCGCTTCGCGCCAGAGGCCTTGATCCCAGGCGCCGCACAGCCAGTCGAGGCCGCGACCGCAGGCGTCTCGGGTCTCGGGGCAGGGGGTCCGCTCTCCGGGTGCGAGCAGGGCGTCGAGGGCGAGGGACGTTTCCTCGACCGAACCGGTGAGCTCGAGGGCCCCGCCCCAGCTGCCGTCGGCGTTCTGCGCGTCGAGTAAGTAGCGGGTCCCGGTCGTCAGGAGTGCTGCGGGCGCCTCCGGAAGACCGGAGACCCCCCGGATGTCGCGCAGGGCGCGGACCACTTTCGACGTTCCGTAGACCCGATTGCCGAGGTCTTCGGCGTCTTGATGACCGAACCACAGCGGCAGCCAGGCGCCGTCCGGCTGCTGCGTCGCCCGCAGGTAGGACAGGGCGCGGCGGGCCGCGCGGTCGAGGTCGCGCTGCGTCGATGGATCCAGGTGCGGACGCCAGACGGAGAAGGCGCGGAGCGTGTGGGCGGTGAGGTCCGGGGAGCTGCGGTCAAAGGGCAGCTTGCCCCAGCCGCGGCAAAAGGTCGGGAGTCCGCCGTCACGATTCTGCAGGTCGATCAGCCACCGCACCCCGGCGCGGGCTGCGGCGACGAGCTCGTCGTCGACGGGGCCGAGGCGGTGGAGGGCGAGCAGCGCTCCGGGGGTGTCGTCGGCGTCGGGGACGCCGCCGGGGAGGTCGGTCCAGGCCCAGCCGCCGGGGCCCGCGCCGGTGAACGGGTGGCGCTCGCGATATTGCTGGCCGAGCAGCCACCGACGCAGCTGCGCTCGGTCGTCTTCGACGAGGGCACCGAGGTCGTCGAGGCCATGGATTGAGAGGGTCGTCACCCAGGTGGCGAGGTCGATATCGATGGGCCAAGCACCGTTCGGGCGCTGGGAGCGATCGAGGAAATCGAGGGCCCGCTCGACGACCGGGTGCTCGGTGACGCCGGCGCCGGCGAGGGAGAGGGTGACGAAGCCGGTGAGCGGGATCGCCTCCAGGAAGCCGCCGCTCGACGGCTGGATCGCCTCGAGTCGCCGGAGCGTCGGCCCGCGCATGGCCTGCCGGAGGATTCGGAGTGCCGGATTGCGGGACGGCCTTCGGTGGTGCTGGACCTGGCCGACGGCGATGAGCGCCGGCAGTGCGTAGCTGACCACCGGCAGGCCGACGAAGCGGAAGGTCGACTGCGGCAGGGCCGCAAGCTCGAAGGGCAGCGACGGCGGGCCTTTCCATGCATCCGGCTCCGGGCCGAGCACGCCGGCGAGGGCGGCGAGGGTCAGGATCGGCACGGAGAAGGTCTTGTCTTCACCGTAGAGGCCTTCGATGGTGCGCTTCAACGAGTCGGGCTCAAGGTCGCCCGAGCGCTCGCGGATCCAGGCTTCGGCGCCCGCGACGGCTTCGGAAATGGCCCCGTCGACTTCCCCCGCGCTAGAGATTACTTCGACGCCGGCCACGAGCGAGGCCCAGCTCAAGAGCGTCGTCGGCAGGTTCGAGTGCGACCGCACGGTGTCACCCCAGCCGCCGTCGGCGTTGACGTTGAGGCTGAGCCAGGCCAGGCCGTCGCGGATGCGGGTCGCCGCCGCGGGCTCGAGGTGACCCCGCTCCCGCGCGACGACGGCCAGCGCGCACGACGCCACCGCGGTGGAGAGGGCGCTCGACGCCAGGCCGCCGCGCCAGTGGCCGCGGGGGTTGCGGCGGGAAAGCAGCTCGTCGCGCACTTCGGCGGCGACGCGTCGAACATCGGGCGTCACGGTGGGTCTCTTTTCAGGTTTAGGCGCTGCGCTAGCCCATCACCGCCAAGTGCCCGAGGGCGAGCAGGCCGTAATAGGTGTATTCGACATCCACCACATCGTCCGCCCAGTGGCCGTAGAACCCGCCCTTGGAAGTCCACAGCGAGTCGACGAAGTCGAGCAGCGGCTCCTTCAGGCGGTCCGGCGTCGCGTCGAGCACCGAGAGGGCGTGGAGGGCGACGGCGGTGGAGAGCAGGTCCGGCATCGGGGCGCCGTCGGCGGCCAGGAAACCGCCTTGGCGGTGGTATCGCTGGAGCAGCCAGTCGGCGGCCTGGTCCGACCCTCGACCGCCGAGCTGACGCAGGGCGACGACGGCGGCGGCGGTGGTCGGCGTCGTGGCGACGGCGGTCCGGGCGTCCGGGGCGTAGCCGCCCTCGGGCAGGGCCATGCGCTCCAGGAATTCGATCGCGTCCGCCGGTCGACCGATCGGCAGTCCCAGGTCCTGCATCGCCGCGACGGCCAGGAAGGTGCCGTAGGAGGTGCTCGCCTCGTCGTCGTCCTGCATCGCCCAACCGCCGTCGTCGCGGCGCAGGGCAAGCAGGCGATCCGCCATGCCGTCGAGCCCCCGGTCGACGGTGCCCGTGGCGGTGCGCGCCCGCGCCAGGCACACGAGGTGGACGAGATCGAGACCGTCGCCGCCGCCGTAGCTGTCGAGCCACGGCTGCATGTCGACGGAGAGCTCCGGCGTGCCCTCGGTATCGCCGAGGGCGGTGAGGGAGTCGAGGCCGAAAACGGTGTAATAGAGGTCGGGCTTGTCGTCGCGGTCGAGGAAACCCTCCGGCGTCGCTAGTCGGTGGTGGAAGGCGCGGACATTCTCGGCTGCTTCATCCAGCAGCCGCGGCGCCAACCTGGCGACCTGCAGCATTTCGAGCCTCGTGCTCACTGCACCACCCCTCGATCTGGAGCTCATCGAAGATCTTGCCCAGCACGCGGCGGAGAAGGCCTTTGACGTTGGCATTCTCGAGCAGGCGTAGGGAACGGATCGCTTCGTCTTCGTAGGCCTGCCGCAGCTCGTCGGCACGCTTTTCGGCGCCGAGGTCGACCAGGAGGCGGTGGATATCCTCGGCGGGCTCTTGGCGTTCGCCGGTCCACAGCTCGGTGACGCGCTTCTTTTCCGCCTTCTTCGCCGCCTCGCGGGCCAGGGCCCAGACCAGCGTCGGCCGCAGCTCCGGAGCCTCGCCGGCTTCCCGGGCTTCGCGCAGCTCGCCCAGGTCGTCGCGGATTTGGTAAGCCACCCCGAGGGCGTCGCTATAGGTGCTGAGGGTCTCGTGGAGGGCCTCCGGCGCGCCGGCGCAGGCGGCGCCCAGGCGCAGGGCGATTTCGAAGGCCGGCGCCGTCTTACGGCGGAAGATCGAGACCACCTCGGTGGCGCGGAGCGGCTTCGGCTGGTGGGCGAAGGCGAGGTCGTCACCCTGGCCGAGGCAGAGCGTGCGGTGGCCGAGGGCGGCGAGGCGCATCATCTCCACGCGACGTTCGGCGGGCACGTCGGTTTCGGCGAGCAGGCGGTAGCCCTCGCCGAGCAGGTAGTCGCCGACGTTGAGCGCCACCGGCACGCCTTCCTTGGCGTGCAGGGTCTCGGCGCCGTCGCGCGTGGCGTCGCCATCTTCGATGTCGTCGTGGATCAATGAGGCTTTATGAAAGCACTCGACGGCGATCGCGACTTTCTTGATGTCGTCGCTGAGCTCGAGGTCAGGCTGGTCCTGGAGCGCCTGGTGGATGGCGACGGTGAGGAAAGGGCGCCAGCGCTTGCCGGCTTCGGCGAGGTAGGCGTAGCCAAGTTTCTCCGTCTCGCTCTCCGGCTCCCCGAGCAGCTCCTTGAGGGCGAGCTCGTCGAAGAATGTGCGCACTTCGTCCCGCAGGGCGCCGAGGTCGAGGCGGCGGGTCTTGTCGTCGCTGGTGAGATGGACCGAGTCCCAGATCCAGTCGAGGTCGACGTTGGTGTCGAGGCAATCGTCCTGGAGCAGGGGGATTGCGATACCAGGGATGGCCGCGGCTTCCATATAGGTGTAGACGCGCTCGAGGACGTTCAAGCAGCTGACGCCGACAATGGCGTCGATCTGACCGGTTTCGATGATGGCCATGACGAGTGGCGAGCCTTCGGCGACGAGCACCGCGTAGCCCATGCGCTCGGCTTCTTCCTGGAGGTCCTCAATCGAGCACATGCCGCATTTTTTGCATAGGAGGCCGAGCTCGTCGAAGGGGGCGGGGCAGTGTTCTTCCACGCGCATGCACTTCGGCAGCAGCAGCAGGCGTCGCTCGTAGGGCACCCGGGCGAGCTCTTCACGCCACAGCTCGTTGTTGATTAGGAGCGCCGCCACTTCGTCATAAACCGGGTCAAAGCCGTTGCGTTCGCAGAGCACGCGCGCCTCGGCCTGGAGCTCATCCATAGGTAGCGGCGGCACCAGGTCGGTCTCGGCGGCGAAGCGCTTGGCCAAGCTACGCAGCTTTTCGCGCTCTTCGCGGGTCTGGGGGATATTCGACTGCACCGGACGCTCGGGGCGCGGCGGCATCACTTTCGGCAAGGGAACGATCGGCAATGGCATCGGAAGACCTCGCGTTTGAGAATCAGGCGTCAGATGGGGCGTCGGTGGAAGCGTCGGTCGGGTCGTCTTGGACGGCCATGCGCTCGGCGGCTTTGTTGCGGATCGCGTCGGCGGTCGGCAGCTGCTGCAGGACCTCGTCGGGGATGTCGAGGCTTTTCTGCAATTTCTTCAGGCAGCGTTGGCGCTCCTTGAGGGCACGATCTTCGTCACGCTCTTTGGCGAATCGGGAGGTGGCCCGTTCGCTGCGTTTCCGCAGAAGGGAGTAGATATCGCCGCCGAGCAGCGACGAGATATCGGTCTTCATCTTTTCCCGCGTCAGGTCTTCCTCCTGGACGACGTCGCCGTTGATCGGACCGGCCTTATATTTCGGGAAGAGAATCGCGACTTCCGGGCAGACCCGCGAGCAGGCCGGGCAGAGCGTCTTGCAGCGTTCCGGGTGGGCGACGTCGATTTTTTTGTCGTCGTCCACGTCGTAGACGCCGAACAGGCAGAAGCTCAGGCACTGCATGCAGTTGGTGCAGCGGTCGTAGTCGATGACCGGGAACCAGGGCGTCCAGTGGCCGGAGTTTCGGCCGGGGGCGTGCTCTTTGGCCTTGTCGAGCACGGCCTCGGGTTCCAGGCCGTCGATGCCGAGCTCGCGCACGGTGATGTCACCGGCGCTGGTGGCGGGGTCCGCATCGCCGGGGGCGTCGGGGCGGAGCACCAGCAGCTCGGCGCCGTCGAGCGGGGCCACGGCGCCGTCGCCCGCCGAGGTTACGGCGACGCCGCCCGAAAGCAGTGCGTCGAGCACGGCGAACCGGTCCCCGGGCCCTTTATCGAGGACGACCCGCTGCCGCTCGCCTTCGAGCGGATGCTCGAGTCCGGCGGAAACGCTCAGGCCGGCGCCGCTCACGCCGCGTTCTCCTGGGCGGTGTCGTTCTCCAAGGCGGCGCCGTCGGCGGAACCGGCGTCCGGGTCGTGCAGATCCGCCAGGATCTGCTCCGGCTCATCGGCGCGCATATTGTGGATGCGCACGCCATCTTCGGGCAGCTCCACCTCGGCGGCGTGGAAGAGCCAGCGAACGGCCCGCGGATAGCAGGCGACGATATCGACGGCGCAACCCGACGCCGCGAGGCGCTCAAGGTCGGGGTCTTGGCGGGCGGCGAGCTCGCAGAGGTCGGGCACGGCGTCAAAGGCGAGGCCGGAACTGGCCAAGCCGGCGAGCACTTCGCCTTTCTTCTTGGCGTCGACGACGCGGGAAAAGGCGCAGTGGCAATAGAGGATGCGCCGATCCGAGGATTCGGCATTCGACGATCCGGTATTCAAGGACGGGGTGTCTTCAGGCATCGGTGTTGGGGGCTCCCGGCGCTTTCGTTAAGAGGTCCGTCTGCGGGTCACGGTTCAGCGGCTTGGTATTCCATGCGGTGGGTGGGTTCGGGCTGTCCCGGCTCAAAGCACTCGACGTGCTCAAGCTCCAGGTGCTCGGTACGGCCGAGCTCGGCGTCTACGGCGTCGCGGAGCTGTCGGGGTGAGGCTTCGGCGCGCAGGTTCACCACGAGCTGGCCCGTGCGCAGCGGCGCCGCGAGGCGCTCGCTCAATTCGGGCACAAAGTCGTTGTTGACCAGGTTGATGAGCGCCAGGTCCCCCGGCAGGATGTCCGGCGACGCGTCGTCCCCCGCAGCCCCGGGGGACAAGGTCATCTTCAGGTGCGCCACCTCCGCCCCGGCGTCCTGGAGGCGGCCCTGGAGGCGACGTGCAAAATCCTCCGTCCACGCGTTGCCGTCGATCTCGTCCGGGGCGTCGAGGCGAAGCGTGGCGTTCAGCCAGCCGAGGAGGGCCTCGCCTTCGCCGTAGAGCTGGTAGTCGATCTCGAGGGTCGGATGGTGGGGGATCGATTCGCTGTCCAGGTACCCAAACCACGCATCGAGGCCTTCGCCGGTCCGCGCCTGGACGGCGAAGATCGGTCGGCCGGGGTAGCGTCGCTCGAGCTCGGAGCGCAGGGCGTCGAGCTTCTCGGGGGTCAGCAAGTCGGTCTTGTTGATGACCAGGACGTTGGCTTCTTCGAGCTGCTTCTCGTAGACATAGCGAACCTTGGTCGAGAAGCGGCGACCCTCGTCGAGCCCGAGGACCCGCGCGCAGCGTACCGGATCGACCAGTACGGACAGTGGGGCGATCTCGAAACTGTCGCCGTAAAGCCGCCGCAGGGGATAGCTGACGGTCGCCACCAGGTCGGTGCAAGAGCCCACGGGCTCGGCGATGAAGACGTCGGGGCGCTCGGCGGCGGTGAGCCGGTCCGCAGCGCTTTTCAGCGAGTCGAATCGGCAGCAGAAGCAGCCGCCGGCGATCTCTTCGACGTTGAACCCTTGGTGTCGCAGGCTGCGCGTGTCGACGAGGCCGCGGCCCTGGTCGTTGGTGATCAGACCGAGCTTAAGTCCGCGGCTCTCCAGGCGCTTGGCCAGCGCGCCGACGGCGGTCGACTTGCCGGCGCCGAGGAAGCCGCCGATCATCACGTAGCGGGCTTTCTGGCTGACGGCCTCGCTCATGACGCCATCTCCGGAGACTTCCACGGCTGATCTTCCATCGCGTCGATCTTCTCGCCGAGCATTTCCAAATACGCCCCCACTTCAAGCGTGTCTTTTTCCGGACGGCCGCGCACTGCGTAGAGCCAGCCGCGGTCGTAAGGGTCTTTGCACACCAGCTCCGGATCGTTGAGTGCCTCCGCGTTGACTTCCGCCATGTCGCCGGACAGCACGCAATAAAGGTCTGTGACCGCTTTCATCCCTTCGGCCCAGCCGATGACAGCTCCAGGTTCGACGGCTCCGCCGGGCTTGGTCTCGACGTCGAATTCCACGATTTCGCCGAGCATGCGGGTGGCGAAGTGGGTCAGTCCGACCCGCCAGAGGCCGGGGTCATCCGGGTCTTCGCAGAGCCAAAAATGGGCTGCGCTGTAGCGGTAAAGCTTGGGGAAGCGCGCGACGAATCGATTGCGCTTGAACCGCACCATCTCGTGGGACGGCACCGGGCTCACGACGGCACCCCGCAGACGACTTCGGCTCGCGGTCCGCGGGCCTTGACGGTCGACGCGGCCTTAGCGAGCTCAGTGACCGCGACGTCGAGATCCCCGGGTCGAGTGCCGCGGCCGAGGCCAAAGCGGAGCGCCGATTCCGCGCGATCCCGGCCGCCGATGGCGGTGAGCACGTGGGACGAGGCGCCGGCGGTGGAGGTGCACGCCGAGCCGCTCGAGATCGCCACGGTCTCGAGCTCTTCCAGCAGGTCCGAAGCGACCGTGGCAGGCAGCGAAATATTGAGGTTGTTGGGCAAGCGCTGCTCCAAGGTGCCATTGACGAGCAGATCTGGGAAGGCGCGTCGGAGGCCGTCGAGCAGCTGGTCGCGCAGGCCGCGGAGACGTTCAGCTTCCGTCTCCCGCCGATCGCCGATCAGCTCGCAGGCGCGCCCGAAGCCGACGATGCTCGGCACGTCGAGGGTGCCGGAGCGTCGTCCCCGCTCGTGGCCGCCGCCGAATTGGCGGGGAACCAATCGGACCCGCGGCCGACGGCGTCGCACGTAGAGCGCGCCGATGCCTTTGGGGCCATAGGCTTTGTGGGCCGAAAGCGAGATCAGGTCGGCGCCAAGGCTGGCCGGCCGACAGTCGAGCAGGGCGAGCGCCTGGGCGGCGTCGGTGTGTAGCCAAATGCCGCGCCGCCGACAGAGGTTCCCGATCTCAGCGATCGGTTGAACCGTGCCGATTTCGTTATTCGCCAGCATGATCGAGACCAAGACCGTCGTATCGTGGAGGGCGGCCTCGACGGCCTGCGGATCGACCCGGCCGCCTTCGTCCACCGGCAGGTAGGTGACGTCAACGCCGCGGCCTTCGAGGGCGGCACAAGCGTCGAGCACCGCTTTATGCTCGGTGACCTGGGTGATGACGTGGGGTCGATCGATGCGTCCTGCGGAGGCCTCGACGGCGCCGAAGAGGGCCAAGTTATTGGACTCGGTGGCGCCCGAGGTGAAGACGATTTCCGACGGCTCGACGTCGAGCAGCGTCGCGATCTGGAGGCGCGCGTCGTCCACTCGCCGGGCGGCCCGCCGGCCCCACGGGTGCTGGGTGCTCGAGGCGTTGCCGAAGTCCTCGGCGAAGCACGGCAGCATGGCTTCGATCACCTGGGGATCGCACGGCGTCGTCGCGTGGTGGTCGAGATAGATTCCGGGCTCGGTTCCGATCACCCGATGGCCCCCATACCGAAGAAAACATTTTTCTTCAGCAGTCGATAGAACCAGAAGTCTTCCGGGATCTCTCGGCCGGGGAGGTGGTGGCTGTGCCGTGGGTGGAGTGAGCCCAGCTCTTCGAAAGCCGTACCGCGGCCGCTGTAGTCGCGGGCGCCCACGTCCTCGATGAAGTCGTGGAGCTCTTTGGGGTGCTCGAGGATGACGCAGCCCTTGGTGCGTTCCTTGACGAAGTCCTGGAAGCCGCGCAGGAAGCGGCTGTCGTTGAATGTCGACCACAAATCGCCGTCACCGTCCTTGACGGAGTCGGTGGCGAAAGACAGGGCGGGGCAGATCTCGACGGACCCCTGGGGGCCGATGTGGAAGCCGAGGCCGGTGGCGGCCGGGCAGAAGGCTTCGCCGTCGGCCGTCCAGTAGGTGTCGATGATCAAAATCGGATGGGTCCGCCGGAGCTCCAGGAGACGCTTGCGCATCCACACGAGCTGCTCTTCAGAGACGCAGTACTCGGTGTGGGGCTCCGGGCTCATCGGCCGGTAGACGTAATACCAGATGTACATGGCGCCGCGGTCGATGAAGGTCTGCACGTACTCGTCCGACATCACCTCGTGCATGTTGAGGGCGGTGGCGGTGGTGGCGACGCCGTAGAAGAGCTTGGCTTCCTTGAGCTTCTCCATGCCCTTCAAGGCCGACTTCCAGACGCCCTTGCCGCGCCGCAGGTCGTTTTGCGACTCGAAGCCGTCGAGGCTGATCAGCGGCGTCACGTTGCCGGCCTTCTTTAGGCGCTCGACGTTGTCGTCGGTGAAGAGCATGCCGTTGGTGATGGTCTGGAAATAGCAGTCCGAATGCCGCTCGAAGACGTCCCAGATGCCTTTCCAGAGATAGGGCTCGCCGCCGAGCAGGGTGTAGTAGTGGGCCTTGCGCTTCTTGCCACTATCGATCATGCGGTCGATGTCGCGGTCGTCGAGGAAGTGGGCCGTGCCTTCTTTCTCGACCCAGCAGCCGTGGCAGCGGAGGTTGCAAGTATTGGTGACGGCGATGAAGAGGAAGGGCGGATAGAGCTCCTTCTTCTTGAGGCGTCGCTCGTAGGCCCAGATCGCGAAGGCGCCCTTCAAGCCATAGAGGTAAAGCATCTTGAAGAGCGCTTTGGGCGAAAGCTGGGTCAACACCCGATAAGCGAGCTTGAGCAGCACCATCTGTTCGCGCAGAAATGAGCGAGTCGGCGGCTCGGCGGTTTCGGGTTCAGCCCACGGAGTGATCGGGAACTCCCTCTCATCTCCATGGCTTTTGTGCGGCAGCGCCGACGGCGACGCCGCAGCGTCGGCCGCTGCTGTCGAAGAACTCTGAAGCATGAAAGATCCAGAAAAGAAAGAAGATCGGAAGTCGGGGGTGTCAGACTCTTAGTCTAACTTACGGAGACCTGTTTGTGGGGTTGCGCGTCGGGCGCAGCCGGAAGCGAAGGGGCCGATCGACGGCCGCGAAAGAGCCTGGAAAGTCGGGGGTGGACGGTTGCCGTGTCTTTGAAACGTTGACCATTCTTTGACATCGACCGGCGGGCTTTGACCAACTCGGTCGTTTTCCAATAGCTCTTCTTGACGGTCTGCCGGGCCGCCGTTACAGTCGCACTGATGGGAAATGTCAACCCGCCTGGGCCCGTGTCCACGGCGAATCCGCTTCTTCGTCAGGTCCTCGCGTTCGTCATCTTCGCCCTGGCTGTCGGCCTCGGCGGGTGCTCTGTGCGTCAAGCCGCGGTGCGCACGCTTTCCAGTGCGCTGGTTTCAGGCGACGCGAACGTCTTTTCCACCGACGATGACCCGGAGCTCATCGGCCAAGCCCTCCCTTTCGCGCTCAAGACGCTCGAAGCTTTGATCGACCTCGATCCGGAGAATGCCGAGCTGCTCCTGACGACCTGCTCGAGCTACACCCAATATACGTATGCCTACGTCGAGCTCGAAGCCGAACGCCTGCGGCCTAAGAGCTTTCGAGAATCTCGACGGGTTCGGGAGCGGGCGGTAAAGCTCTATCTGAGGGCGCGGGATTACTGCCTCAAGGCTTTGGATGTGCGCCGCCCGGGGGCATCCGCCGGCCTGCTGCGAGATTCGGCGACCACGCTCGCGTCTTTTGACGAATCCGATGTTTCGCTGCTCTACTGGACGGCCGGCTCATGGGGATCGGCGATCTCGAACGGACGACACCGATCCGAGCTGCTGATCGACCTCGAAGTGGTTCGCCAGGTGCTTGGACGCACCCTCGAACTCGATGAGGACTACGGGCGGGGCGTCTTGCACGACGCCATGGTCGCCCTCGCGGCACTTCCCGAGGCCATGGGCGGATCCTACGAGCAGGCCCAGATCCACTATCGGCGGGCCGTCGAACTCAACGGCGACCGGCGTGTGGGATCGCATCTCAACTGGGCCTGGTTGGTCATGATCGGCCGGCAGGATAGGGCAGGCTTTGAAGCGGCCCTCGACAAGGCCTTGAGCGTCCGGTCGTCTGACGAAGCTGAAGAGGACCGCCTCGCCAACGCCGTCAATCGAGATTTCGCTCGCTTTTTGCGCGACCAGGCCGACGAACTTTTCCTCGATGATCTCGAAGACGATGATTTTGAAGACGTCGATTTCGAGAATATGGACGACGGGAGCGTTCAAGATCCGGAATCGGCCGGCAATCTCGACGAAGACGGCAAAATTTCCGAGAAAAATGGGGATCTACGCCGCTAAGGGCGCGTATATTTAAGAGAGTAAATATGTCGCTGGCTCTTCCAGCGCCGAGCCCCGGGCTTTGGGCCTCGGGCGCCGATTTCGAATCCCCCCTCGCGAAGGACAATGACGGAGCCGTTTATGTTTTTGAGATCCCTTGCGTCTTCCCCTCCGGTCCGATTCCCGTCGCGGGCTCGCCGAACCGTCGGGATGGTCGGGGTTATGGTCTTTTTCCTGGGTCTCACCGCGTCCGCGTCCGCCCGCACCGTCGTCAAGATGGCGACGCTGGTTCCCGAGGGCTCCGTTTGGGACACGGTACTCCGCGATATGGGGGCCGAGTGGCAAGAGTCCACGGGCGGCGATGTCCGACTTCGCCTCTACCCGGGCGGCGTCGCCGGTGACGAGCCCGATATCGTCCGCAAGATGCGGGTGGGGCAGCTGCATGCGGCGGCGCTGTCGATCACCGGGCTGACCGCCATCGACTCGGGGTTTGACGTCTTCACCATCCCGATGTTTTTCGAGTCCTACGACGAGCTGCACCACGTGCTCGATACCTTGCGCCCGGACTTTGAAAAACGCCTGGACGCCAAAGGCTACGTGCTTCTGAGCTGGGGCAACGGAGGTTGGATCCACCTCTTTTCCAAGGGCCCGATCGTCGAAGTCGACGACCTTCGGGCGCAGAAGATTTTCAGCAGTGCCGGCGACGAGGGCATGATTCAGATGTGGCGCGAGAACCGGTTCAAGCCGGTGGCCCTGGCGACCACGGATATATTGACCTCCCTGCAAACCGGGCTCGTGGAAGTGGTCCCGACCACGCCTTTAGCCGCGCTGTCGCTGCAATGGTTCCGTCAAACGCCCTATATGCAGGATCTCGGCCTCGCGCCCTTGGTCGGTGGCACGGTGATGTCCAAGCGCATCTGGAAGCGCTTGGACGCCGAGGCTAGGCAAGCCGTGAAGAAAGCCGCCATGGAAACGGAGCGGCACCTTCGCTCCGAAATCCCGAAACAGGACGACAAAGCGGTCGAGCAGATGAAGCAGCGCGGCCTGTCCGTGGTGCCAGTTGACGAGGCCGGAGAGAAGGCCTGGCGCGAGGCGGCAGAGATTTTTGCTAAATTCCGGCGAGAGCAGATGAAAGATAAAGCCTTCCTCGATCAGGTGCGGCAGGTGCGCGACGCCTACCGCAGTGCCAACGGCGACTGATCTCGGGAAGACTGCCTGATTTTCGAAGACCTTTATTGACCCCTGTCGCTCCCCATCCCCTCGACTCCTCATTCAACACAGCGCAGCTGGCTCATTTCAGCGGAGCTCAAAATCCATGCCCAAGGGACGCCCCGAGATTAACGTTCAAGACCCGCTACTTTTCCAGTGGCTCAAGGAGCGCCAGACGGTGCTCGTCGAGCTCGTGACCGGAAAGCTACTCGCGGGCCGCATCGTCCGGTTTGATCGCTTCTGCCTGCTGGTGGAAGTCGACGACCGGACCGTTCTGGTCTACAAGCACGCCCTCTCCCGCGTCGCCGCGACGCCGAATCGCTAGCGGCCGTCCGCCGGGCCCGCCGGGGCCCGGGAGTCTTTTCCCTGCGGCTAGCGCCGCGGAACAATCACCGGTGAGCTATTCATCCGGCGGGCTACGCCTGATCAGATAACCCGTGGCGAAAATCCGATTTCCCTCTGGGCGAGTCATGGCTGCCGAATCCATCCGGTGAATCGTCCACGGCGGTGCGCAACCGCTTGGGTTGGACTGCTAGTCTCGGCGGGATAGTCTCGACGGGAGTGCGGATAATCGATTCGTTTCACCAGAGGGGATCAGATGGCGAAGAGGCTTCTTTTTCTTGGGCTTGTCGTCGGTTTTTTAGCGTGTCTCTGGACCGCCGGGGTCGCGGCCGAGGCGTCCGAGGACGGCGCTGACAATAGCGGCAGCCTGCACCTGGAGCCCGCCGTGCTGCTCGGGACGGGGACCGACCCTGTGGTCGCCGCGAACGACGGCTTCCTGGTGGTTTGGAAGACCGGCGGGACGATCCTCGCCCGGGAGGTCGGGACCAAAGCGGAGCGGACGGCATCGTCGCCGAGCGTCGTCGAGAGGTTTTCGCGAAGTGCCTCCGAAGACCTGCATGTGACGGCGGCCGGTTCGGACTTTGTGGCGGTCTGGCACGATAGCTACCGGAACGAATTCCAGTTCTTCGGCCCCCCAGGTGAGATCTTCGCCCGGCGGATGCGCGGAGCGGCGCCCCTGGCGGACCCCATCGCGGTGAGTCTGAGGGACAGGCAGTCCGAAAGCGTCGTGGGCGTTGAAGGGACGGACGCCGGTCACTTTGTGGTGGCGTGGAATAGCACAGACACCTATAGCTACTATGCCACCACCGACCAGCGGATCCGCGCTTTCTCGCCGATGGACCAGCCTTCGTCGTCGTTGAGCTTCAACAGTCGATTGAGCTCGTTGGCGCCGGCCGACGACGGCTTTGCGGTGGTCGAAAGTGTGCTCTACCAAGGGGTTTTTGCGCAGAAGCTCGCCCTCGACGGCGAAGACGTCGGCGAGCAGGTGCCCCTGGAGGACGGCACGAGGCTGGCCCACGCCCCGGGAGAAGGCTTCTTGGTCGTCTGGAAGGACTTCAGCGGCGCGCCCAACCTGGGTCAGCGCTTAACCTCGGATTTTGCCGCCGATGGTGACGCCTTCGAGATCTCCGAGGCGACCGGCCAGGGGCCGGCCCTGGTCTTTGAGGCGATCGACGGCGGTTTCCTCCTCGCCTGGCGCGGTTCAGTCGACGGTGATTCCGCCGTGCGCTGGCGCTACCGGCGCCCTGACGGCGTGCTCGAGCCGCCGTTCTCGCTATTTACCGGGGCGAATTTCAGCAATCCGGAATCCGAAGTCGCGGTGGACCGGGACGGCCGTTTCGTCGGCGCGTGGAGGAGCGCCGCAGGAGCCGTCACGACCCGCGGTGGTCTGATTGACCGGACCGTCGTGGTTGACGACTTCGGGACCGATCAGGCTGCCTTGACGCTCAACCCCCTGCTGCCGGATCTCACGCGGCAGTCTGTGGCCTCCGGGATCGACATGGCCGGCGGGGAGAGGGACCTGACGCTCGCATTGACCGGAGGCGCCGGCGAAGTCTCGGTGGAGATCGTCGACGGATCGCTCGTGCTGAATCAAGGCGGCACGGTGACCTCGCAGGCGACGCTCGTGTGGGACCAGGCCGACGGCGACGCGTCGACCGTCGACGGGGACGGGCTCCGCGCCCTCGACCTCACCGCCGGCGGCACCCGCGACGCCCTCGCCGTCGAGGTCGCCTCGGCGGACCCGGGGGCTCGACTCGTGTTCGACGTGGTGTCGGCTTCCGGGACCTCGAGCTATACCCTCGAGCTGCCGGCGGGATCGGACGGAGAAACTTTCGTCTTGCCGTTTGAAGATTTCTCCGTCGGGGGCGATGAGACGGCCGCCGGCGCCCTGCGGCTGGTGGTCGATCACCAAGCGGCTCCGGGCGCCGACGTGACCGTCGATCGCATCGCCACCGCCGGCCGGGCGATCGCTCGACAAACCGCCGTCGACGTCGACGGCGGTGAGCTCGGGCCCGGCGACGTCGTTGAATATGTGGTGACTGTGGAGAATCTGTCGGACGCGCTCGGCGCTTCGGCGACCGGCGTGACTTTCTTTGAGACGCTCGCAGACGGCGTCGAGCTCGTGTGCGCCGGCGTCGACGCGCCCGAGGTGAGCCAAGGCGCGGTCACGGGCTGCGTCGGGCCGAGCCGCGGAATCGACGGCGGCGGGCGGATCGATGCGGACTTCGGAGATCTGAATGACGGTTCTTCGGCGACCCTGACTTTCCGCGTCGTGCTCAACGATTCCGCACCAGCTCGGGTGTGCAACGGCGGCTACCTCGGCAGCTCGACCCTGGTGCGGGTGCTCTCGGACGATCCGGCGACGGCCTCGCCGCTCGACGTCACCTGCCTCGACGCCCAGGCGCCGGCCGAGCTCAGCCTCGACCAGGCTGCGACTCTGCTCGTGGACGTGGACAGCAGCGGCAGCATCACGCCGGGCGACCGGATCCGGGTGACGTCGACGGTGACCGCCGCCGCCGGTGAGCGAGACGCGGTCGACGTCGTGTTCAGCTCGACATCGATCGACACCGCCCTGGTCCCCGATTCGGTCACCACCACCCAAGGCGCGGTGGTCGCGGGGAATGACGGCGGCGACACGGTGACCGTGGAATTCGGGACCCTATCGGCGGCGTCGCAAGCTGTTGTGACCTTTGACGTGGACCTCGGTGTCTTGGGCTTCGATGCCGAGATTTACCAGTTCAGGTCCACGGTCGCCGGCGAAAGCGGGTGGGACACCGACGTGCTGCCGGTGTTCTGGGAGGTCGAGGAGGATCGTGAGCTTTTCTATCCGCTCTTTGAGACCCTGATCCAGGACACGTTGATCGTTGACATCGACGGCGACGGCCAGGCGTCACCTGGAGATACGCTCCGCTACGACGTGAGTGTCGTCAATCGAAGCGGTCGCATGGGTCTGGAGACTCGGTTTGAAACGGAGCCGCTCGTTTTCCTCTCGCCTGTGCCGGGATCGACGGTGACGGACCAAGGCTCGATCGGTATCGGTAGCGGCGATCGAATCGTCGCCAACATCGGAGAGCTCAATGGCCTCGGCGGCGGCGCCACCCTGCGCTTTGACGCCGTCATCGACGATCCCCTGCCGGTGGATCTCTTTGAGGTCTCGGTCCGCGGTTCGACCATCTCCCGGTCTATCCAGTCGCAGCCGAGTGATGACCCCGATACGCCGCCGGCCGACGACCCGACCGTGACGCCGGTGGTGCAGCGGCTCTTCGCCGACGGCTTCGAGTCGGGCGATACCGGCGCCTGGTCCGCCCTCGTCGAGCTGCCGTAGCGGGGGCCTCGCCTGAATTTGAAGGGGGCGCTTGGGCCTGAAACGAGAAAGGCGCCGGACGTTCCGGCGCCTTTTTTGAATTCAGCCCAGTTCGAAGCTGAAATCTCTGGAAGCTGGAGAACTACTTGGCGACCTTCAGGCGGGTCATGGCGGTGGTCTTGTCCCACGCCACGACGAGGGTGGCGCCGGTCTCATCGACGTCGACGAAGGTGATCGTCAGCTGGTCGAGGGAGTAGACGAGCGGCACGATCTTCATCGGCGCGCGGGCGACGTCGAACTCGGGCTTGTAGCCGTAGGAGCCCCACATGATGCCTTTAGCGACGGCTTCGCGGCCCTGCCAGGTGTCCATGGTTTCTTGCGTGGTGAGGACCAGGGTCCACTCTTTCTCGTCGAGGCCGATGACCACGCCGTACTCACCGGCGGGGACCTTCTTGCCGCCGATCTCGAGGTCGATCTCGGTCTTCAGCTTGGTGGTGGCGTTGGCGCCGGCGCGCCAGTAGTCGCCGCCGCCGTTCACGGTCTTGCCGTACTCTTCGCCGCTGCCGAAAATATTGTCGCGGCCGCGCAGGATCGGGCGGCTGTAGGTGACGTCGATCCACGCGTCGCCGATCTGCGTGCTCGACATGCCCTCCGGGCTCTTCGGGCGGTCGTCTTCGGCGACGGCCACCGAAGCGAAAAGGGTGAGCGAGGCGAGGGCGACGAAAGCGATGCTCTTTAGCTTCATAGGGGGATTCTCCTAGTCAAGACGCCCCACGTCGGGCCCTGATCGCGTCAGAGCCGTTGGCGGCGTGCACGGAAATGTTGTCTGTCGTGTGCCCATACGGATCGGGCGCCGGGAGGGTTCGATGGGGGGCGGGGTTAGCGCGACGAGCCGACCGCTTCTTCCTGCATCTGCTGAGCTTGGAAGTGCTGGGCCAGGGGCTGGACGACCGGGTCGAGCTCCCCTTGGAGCACGGCCGGCAGCTGGTGCACCGTCAGGCCGATGCGGTGGTCGGTGACGCGATTCTGCGGGAAGTTATAGGTGCGGATCTTCTCGGACCGGTCGCCGGAGCCGACCATGCGCTTGCGCTCGGCGGAGAGCTCGGCGTGGGCCTTTTCCTGCTCCACCTGGAGGAGGCGGGACTTGAGCACCCGAAGGGCTTTCGCTTTATTCTTGATCTGGCTGCGTTCGTCCTGGCAGCTGACCACCAGGCCGGTCGGGAGGTGGGTGAGGCGCACGGCGCTATAGGTGGTGTTGACGCCTTGGCCGCCGGGGCCCGAAGAGCAGAAGCGGTCGATGCGGAGGTCCTTTTCCGCGACGTCGATCTCGACCTCTTCGGCCTCCGGCATCACCGCCACCGTCACCGCCGAGGTGTGGATCCGGCCCGAGGCTTCGGTTTGAGGTACGCGCTGGACGCGGTGCACGCCGCCTTCGAATTTCAGCCGACTAAAGGCGCCTTTGCCTTCGACGATAGCGTCGACTTCTTTGTAGCCGCCGACCTCCGATTCCGAGACGTCGAGGATGTCGACTTTCCAGCCCTGTTTCTCGGCGTAGCGGCTGTACATGCGGAAAAGCTCTGAAGCGAAGAGGGTCGCTTCGTCGCCGCCGGTGCCGGCGCGGATTTCGAGCACGACATTGCGGGAGTCGTTCGGATCCTTCGGGATGAGCTCGACGCGGATCGACTCCTCCAAGTCGCCGAGGCGGAGATCCAGCTCCTTTTGCTCCTCGAGCGCCATCGCGTATATCTCGTCGTCATCGTCGAGCTCGGCGAGCATCTCGGCGGTGCCGGCCCGCTCTTCCGCAACCTTCTTGTGCTCTTGGTAGAGCTTCACCACATCGTCGATTTCGGTGAGCGCTTTATGGACTTGGCGGTAGGCGTCGGGGTCGGAGACCACGGTCGGATCCGCCATCCGTCGAGTGAGGTCGAGGTGGGTCGCCTCGAGCTGTTTGAGTTTTTCGTGCTGCATAAGATTCCTCGGCGCCGGCTCGTCGAGCGTCGCGCAGGGTTCATCACGCGATAACGCTGGGCCGGGCCATTCGATTCCCGCGCTTCGGGCAGCGGCGGGAAAGATCGGGGCTCCCAAGTATCGGGCCCCTGAGTATAGGACGCTCGGCGTCGGTGGGGTTACAGTAGCGCCATGCCGGAAGCTGTGCTGCACGCCGCCGCGGTCCGCCTCGACCCGGAAGGCGTCATTGTAGGGGTCGACCCCGAATGGGATCTCCGTCTTCGGCGCTACGGGGCCACGGCCCTTTTGGCGTCCGAGGTGATCGGCCGACCGGTCGGAGACTTTCTGTCGCCGAACCGTGCCGAGGCTTGGCTGCAATTCCTCGGCGAGCTGCGTCGGGCTGAGGGCGTGCCGCCGATTTCGGGAGATCCGCTGCTCGCCAATTTGTGCCCGTGGCCTGCGTCCGACGGCGGCACGTGGTTGAGACTAGACGGCCGGCGGGCGCAGGTGTGGCTTCGCCGGCCGATCCTGCGGGTGCACAAAGGGCGCGTCGACGCTTTTAATGACGCCGCCCGCCGGCTCCTTGACGGCCGGCCCGAGCTCGCCGAGCTTCGGCGGCTCGAGTCTTTCCTCGCCGCTCGCCAGCCGCCGCTGCGCCTGGTGCCGTTTCGCGATGTGCGGGTTGACGGGCGGCCGCTCTTCCGCTTTCGCCAGCCGCCGCCTTTCGACGTCGGCGCCTTCGACGTCCTGGCGCGGCTGACCCGGGCCGGTCTGCATGACCTCTCGAACCCGCTGTCGGCGCTGCGTATGATGGCGGACGTCTCGGCGCTCGGCGGCGGCCTCTTCGGGGCCGGCGCCGCCTCGGTGATGCCGAATGTCACCGAACACTTAGACGCCGCCATCGACACCATCCACGACATGCGGTCGTTGATCTACGCCGACGGCTCGGTGCAAGAACTGAACGTGGTGAACGAGGCCCGCGGCGTGATCGGCCTGCTGCGCTCGGAGTTTTCGCGGCGTGAGGTCGAGGTGAGTCTCGATGCCCCTGAAGACGCGGTGGCGGTGGCGGGGGTCAATGCCTTCCGACTGCTGCTCGCGTCAGGGCTGCTCTCGACAACGGGGAGAGCGCCGGCCCGCAGCCGGGTGGTCTTGCAGTGGGTCGTCGGCCTCGACACGCAGCAGCTGAGCTGCCATGTTTTTGGCGACGGTCCGGCGCGCTGGGGGGACGGTGAGCCGCGCCAGCGCCTGCTGCACGAGCTCGCCTCGACGTGCGATGCGCGATTGACCGTGGCTCCGGGCGAACGGCCAGACGCCGACCCCGACTGGCAGGTCGAGCTGGCGGACGGCTAAGTCGCGGAGTCCGCGCGAGTGCGGGGCGCCCCGTGCGCCCTCGGCGATCAGGTTTCCGTCGGCGGCTCGGGCAGCTCCCCGATGTGGAAGATTCCGGTGCGGAATTCCTGCGCTTCCCTTTCCTCGAAGCGGCGGCCCTCGAGCAGCTCCAGGAAATCAAAAGCGCTGACGATGCCGGCGATTTTGCCGTGCTCGGTCACGATCACCTGCCGCTGGCGGTGGCGACGCATGAGGGCGGCGGCGGCGCTGACGTCGAAGTGGCGATCGACGGTGAGGGGATCTTTCTCCATCACCTGCTCGACCGGCGTCTGCGGGTCGGTGACGTTGATCAGGTCCCGAGAGCGGACGATCCCCACCGGCGCCCCCGAGGCGTCGGCCACCGGTACGGCGTGGATATCGAGGGTCTTCATTTGCCGCCGGACGTAGTGGACGCTGTGGTCGGGCTGGGCCACAACGACACCCTGGGCCATCAGGCGATCGATTTTCACGGACATCGCGCTCCTCCTCGTGAGAACGGGCCTATTTGATACGAGGCGGCGGATCCTGGCAAGGGAATCACCCCTAGCGGGCTGGGGCCGGAGCCGAGCTGTCGCAGGTTCAAGGCTCGGGGGCCATCAGGTCGTCGATGGCGGCGGGAAAGAAAGGCGGGCGGATTCGGTCGGGGCCAAAGCCGAGCAGGAAAGCGGTGGCGGCGCCGCAGACCCGGCCCTGGCACGGCCCCATGCCGCACCGGGTCTCGAGCTTGGCGCGCCGGCTTTCTCCCGGCCCGTAGCGCGAAAGCGCACGCCACGGCACGTCTTCGCATCGGCAGACGATCGTGTCGGGCCGGGGCAGGTCGCGGAGGCGGGGATCGAGCTGGAAGGTCACGTCGAGTCGGCGAGCGAAGGCCTGGCTGCGGCGCCGCTTGGCGGCGAGCCGGAGGTCCGGCGACGCCCCGGCGGCGGCGCGGCCGGCGATCTCGCCTTCGAGCACCGCCGCGTCGACGCCGCCGACGCCGGTGCACTCCCCGGCCGCGAAGAGTCCTGGGCGGCTCGTCCGCTGCTCGCCGTCGACGACGATAGCGGTGTGGCCCAGGTCCGTCGCGGCGAGGCTGGCCCCGAGGTGGCGCGCGACGCCCGTATTGGGCACCAGGCCGAAGCCGCAGGCGAGCAGGTCGCACTCGAGACTGTCCCCATTCGAGAGCATGACTAAGCCTAGGCGTCCGTCGGCGCGGCCCCTCGCCTCGGTGGGCCAGGTGCCGTAGGTCTTGGGGGTGCGAAGGAGGGAGGCGGCGAGCGTCGCGGCCTGGGCGAGCTTGCCCGGGCTCGTGAGCAGGCCCGCGCCGAAGCGCGCCACGGATGCGGCGCTCGCCTGCTCGACGATACGGATCACGTCGCCCCCGTGTCGTCGAACGAGGTCTGCGACGGCGAGCAGCAGGGGCCCCGAACCGGCGATCAGCACGCGCTGCCCTCGAATATCGAGTCCGGCCTTGATCATCGCCTGCAGGCCGCCGGCGCCGAGCACCCCGGGCCTCGTCCAGCCGGGGAACGGGAGGAAGAGCTCGCGCGCCCCGGTGGCCAAGACCAGGGCGCTAGCTCGGATGCGTCGGACGCCGGCGGGGGACTTCACCGTGAGGGCGAAGCTTTGGGGGCGGGCGTCGTCGAGGTCGTCGAAGTCTTTGGGGCTCGCGGCGTCGATGAGAGACGAGGCCGGAAAGGGCGCCACGGCGCCGATAAGAACGAGGGCGTGCAGGCGGCGCCGCAGTGGCGCGGAGGGGCTCGCGGCCGCACTCTCGTGTGCCCCATCGGAGCTTTGACCTCGCCAGATTTGGCCGCCGAAGCCCGGATTGTCGTCGATGATCGCGACGGTCCGGCCCAGCTCGCCGGCGCTCACCGCCGCCGCCAGGCCGGCGGGGCCGCCGCCGAGCACGACCACGTCAAAGGCGGTTGCGTCTAATGGGGCCGGGGCTTCCAAGGCGGCTGAGCCTTCCGGATCGGGGCCTCGGCCCGGCGTCAACGCGTCCGTCTCCGGGTCGGCGGCTTCGACGTGGAGCCCGTCCCGTACGGGCAGCTGGCACGTGCGCCGGTGGGGCTGGCCGTCGACCGTGAGGCGGCACTCGAAGCAAATCCCCATGCCGCACAGCGCCTGACGATCCTCACCGCGGACCGAGGTCCGAGCGGCGTTGAGTCCGTAAACAGCGCTCGCCACCGAGGTCCCCTCCGGCACGTCGAGAGCCCGGTCGTCGACGACGATGCGCACGGTCTTCACCTCGCTGCGCTTCTCCATAACCCGCTCAGCTGCCCCCGACGCTTGCGGAGTGCGCCCCGCGCCTGGGCAGGTAGGGCGAAGGATCGAGGGCGGTCTCGAGGCCCAGGAGGTGGTGGGCCACGAGCTCGGCGGTGCCGGTGGCGGTGGTAATGCCCAGGCCTTCGTGGCCGGCGGCGAGCACCACGGCGCCGCCGGGCTCGATCGGTCCGATATACGGCAGGTGATCGTCGGTGGCGGGGCGCAGTCCCGTCCAGACGCGGGTCGCGTTGAGCGCGCCGAGCCGCGGCAGGAAATGGGCGGCGCGGCGCAGCATGCGACCGACGACCTCAGGTTCGCTCTCGCGGGTTGCGACGTCGGTCTGTCGGGACGAGCCGATCAGCATCTGTCCGGTCCGCCGCGGCTGCAGGTTGAAAGCCACAGACGTGGCGTCGTCGCCGTGGGCGCTCTTGAGGTAGCCGAGCTCCACCAGCTGGTGGCGGCTAAAACCTGGGCGGCGGTCGGTGATCACCAGGTGACCTTTGCGCGGTCGGATACGAAGGGTCGGCGCGGCCCCGGGAAGAAGGCCCAGGCTGGCGAGTCCGGAAGCGACGACGGCGCCATCGACCTCGAGGGTCTCGCCGCCGGCCAGCGAGACGGTCGCTCCGTCGGCGCCCCGGGCTTCGACGCGCTCGACGCGGACGCCGGTGCGCAGCTCGTATCCGCACCCCCGGCGCCGGGATGCGGCGGCGGCCTCCTCGAGCAGCTGGGCGACGGCCGCCGGCGGATAGACCACGCTATCGCCGGGAATGCGCAACGCACCGACGAGGTCGCGGCGCAGCTCCGGTTCGGCCTCGCGGAGCTGCCGCGGACCGAGGATCTCGGCTTCGACGTCCCGCTCGCGGTAGTAACGACATTTGGCCCGCGCCGCGTCGAGCTCTTCGTCGTCGGCGGCGACCCACAGGGTGCCGCAGCGGTCGCGCTCGACGGCGTCGGAGAAGCTCTTCCGGTCCCATAGGACCTGGGAGTGCTTCGTGAGCGCGAATTGCGCCTCCGAGTCGTCCATGACCACCACGTGTCCCATGCACGCCGCGGTGGCGCCGCCGCCCGGAATGGCGGCGTCAAGCACCGTCAGGTCTACCGAGCCTGCGAGCTCGGCGGCGCAGGCGGCGCCCACCATGCCGGCGCCGACGACGACGATGCGCTGACGGGGCGCCACGCGGGTCAAGCGCCTTCCCGGGGGCCGTGGGCACCTTTCTGGATGCCGTGGGCGAAAGGATCGTCGTCGCCGAGCCGCAGCGTCGACTCGGCCGTAATCCAGGCTCGGCCGCGGATGCGGGGCAAGACGCCGACCTGGCCGTCCTGCTCGGCGAGCCGGATCGAGCCGTCGAAGCACGTGCCGAGGATGCCCTCTTGGCGCCAGCGCCCTCCGTCCTCCAGCTGGCCGTCGGCGGCCAGGCAAGCCATCTTGGCGCTGGTGCCGGTGCCGCACGGACAGCGGTCGTATTCGCCGCCCGGGCAGAGGACGAAGTTCTTGCCGTCGGCGCCGTCGGCGCTCGCTTCGCCATAAAGCTCCACGTGGTCGATCAAACCACCGTCCCGCCCCGTTATTCCGTGCCGATCGAGGGCCCGGCGGACGTCTGAGGTGAAGTCGAGGAGCTCGTTCAGGTGTGCGGCGTCGAGGTTCCGGCGGTGCTCGTCGGGTCCGATAAGGAAGAACCAGTTGCCGCCCCACGCGATGTCGCCGCGCACGGTGCGACCCGCCCCGAGGTCGAC
>JBCDKB010000009.1:0-41646 GCA_038747035.1 Acidobacteriota bacterium
ACGTCGGCACAGGGACGAGTACCTTCCAAGTGAAGCATCGCGGGAGGTGGGAGCTGCTGTATCGCTTGCAAGGAGTGGAGGGCAACGTGACGGTGGAGACCTCGGAGGGGGAGAGGTAGACGCCAATGTTGTTGAGCGGCTGCCCTTCCCCGTCGATGACCTGTCCCCCCACCGTCGACCCGGAGATGTCGAGACGCCAATGGTCGTCGCCTACGACCTCGAGGCGTCGGAACGCGATGAGCTTGCCTTGCTCGCGGACGTTGACGCTGTACTCCCCGATCTCGAGGCCGCGGATGTGAAATTGACCGCCGACGCCGGTTAAAACTTCCGGGCCTTGACCGAATCGACCGATCCGGAAGGCCCGCACCGTGGCGCCGACGACCCCGTGCTCGCCGCGGAGGATTTCGCCGGTAACCGTCAGACCTTCGTCTTCGAACTCGAGGTTGATCTCGAGGTCTCGGTCCGCCTCGGTGACGGCGAATTCTTGACTGACTGCGCGGCCGTCGTCGAGTTGGGCCTCGAGCTTCCACTCACCCACGGAGAGGTGGCGGTAGCGGTACCGGCCCTCTTCGCCGAGTCTCGTCGACCGATGGTCGCCCCGGTTGCTGTTGAGGCTGAGCCTCGCGAGCGAAGACGGGTCCGCGCCGACGAGCTGGCCGGTCAGGGTGGCGCCGGAGGCGAGCTCGAGGATGAGATCCCTTTGCCCCTCCTCCGCGATCTCGACCTGGAGGATCTTCGGGGCGTAGCCCGGGCGGGAGGCCTTGAGGCGATACGAGCCGGGCCTGACGTGGGCGAGTTGAAAGCTTCCCTCGCCGTCGGTGGTCGTCTCGTAATACGAAAACGGCGGCGATTGGCGGTTGAGCTGGACGGTCACGTCGGCGATGGTCTCACCCTCGGCGTCGTCGAGCACGACCCCGGAGAACTCGGCGCCGGCGGGAAATCGGAGTTCGAAGTCGGTCACCGATTCCGTAAGCTCCAACTCGGCGGCGGTGATGCCAAGAGTTGGATGCCTCGCCTCGATTTCCAGGGGGCCGGCCTTGAGGCCTCCCAAAACGAAGCGCCCCTGGGGATCCGTCGGTTCGTGCGACCGGTACATCGAGCTCTGACTCCGCTTGAGGCGGAGCCGGATGTCGCCCAGCGGCTCTCCGGATGGATCGAGCACGCGACCGGAAATCGAAAGACCCTCCTCGAGCGTGATCTCGAGGTCCGCCATGCCCGGTTCCACGGGGACGTCGTTTTGGAGCCACTGTCGGTGTGTCGGCCCGGAGGCGACGAGCTGGTAGCGGCCGGGGGCGGTCCGATGCTCGAAGTAGCCGTCCCGATCGGTCACGACGCCGTGGCCGCCGTGGCCTCGATTAAAGCTCACTCGAGCCTCGAAGATGGGGTTCCCTTTGGGGTCGATCACGCGACCTCGGACTCTCATCCTGCGCTCGAGTCGGAGCTCCACGGGCCCGTCTTCCGGCGCGGCGGTGACGCGTTGCTCCCCGTCCCAGCCCCGCAGCCGGCCTCGGATCTCATAGGGCTGCTCCGGCACAAGGCCTCTTAACTCGAAGCGGCCGTCGGCGTCACTTGAAGCTCTGGCTTCTTGGAAGACCGCTCCCGAAGTCCAGTGGCGTCGGCTGCTGACGGCGGTGACGGTGACGCCGGAGAGCGGCTGTCCATCAGTTGAGGTGACCCGGCCCGCCAAGGAAGTGCCGGCTTTGAGCTCCAGGCGCCCGAGGTCGATCCGGGCGTCTTCCTCGGCGACCTCGAGCGAGCGGATGGCGAGTGGCGGGAAGCCGTCGGCGGAGACCTCGACACGGTAGTCGCCGGTGCCGAGTCCTTCGAGCTCGAAGCGGCCGTCCACATCCGTCTTGGTATGGAGCGGCGGCGATCCGTCTTCGCCGCCGACGGGTCGCATCAGCAGCACCGTCGCCTCGGCGACGGCTTCCCCCTGCGGGTCCACGACCTCGCCGACGGCCGAACGTTCCCACTTCAGACGGAGGTCCACCCCTCGACCGTCGGTGATCGCCGGCGCGCTCAGCGTGCCGTAGCCCGGTCCGTAGCCCGGCGCCGTGGCGGTGAGCTCGAGCGAGACGCCGACGGGCGCCGTGAGCCGGAAACGTCCCTCTGCGTCGCTGGTGACCCCTTCTTTCGCCCACTCCGGGAGCGATCCGACTCTGGAACCCCGTTTGCGCAGCGAACGGATTTGGACCGTCGCCCCCTCGACGACCTCCCCGTCCGGGGCCAGAACCCGGCCTAGGCCCGTACTTTTCGGTTCGAGCGCGAAGTGGATCTCCCCGTCCTTGACGTCGAGCCAGCGCTGGCCGTATCCGTGGGCCCAGGCCTCGAGTCGGTCCTTTGAGGTCGGGAACTCGAAGCTGCCGTCGGCTCGGGTCCAGGCGAACCGGGGAGCCATACTCGGTGACCAGACCATGGCGCCGGCGATGGGGCGATTGTCGAGGGCGTCGACAACGGTCCCGGTCACGGTGGGGAGCGGCGCCAGTTGAAGGACCGCCTTCGTCGCCGCCTTGGGACCCGCCGTTCCAGGGATCTGCGCCGCGGGGAGACGGAGGGTGGTTTCGCCGCGAAAATGGCCGTGTAGGGCTGTGATTTCTAAGCCGAGCTCCAGCCGGCGGCGATCGAGATAGAGAGTGGTCTGTCCTTGATCGTCGGTGCGGCCCCAGGGAATGGTCTGGTGGAAAAGCCAGGTCGAAGGGATCGGCTCGCCGGAGCTGTCGACGGTTTCGACGTCCATAGCAAGGCCGCGCTCGAGGCGCACGGTCACTTCGGTTTCGCCGTCCGCTGGAGCGACGCTTGTTGCGGGGAAGCCTTCGGCGAAGACGAGGAGCATGCGGTTCTCGTGTACGCCCCCCGCAAGTCGGGCGCGGCCGCCGTCGTCGGTGCGGCCGAAGGTGACCTCTCCGAGCCACCCCGTTCCTTTCGCGTCGAGGGCGGTTCGGAGGCCGTCGAAATACAGCCAGGCGCCGCCGAATGGGGCGCCTTCCGGGTCGAGGACGCGAACCTCGAAGCTTTGGGCCGCGGACATCTGCGCCGTTTTCATCGCCGTCGCGTCGAAGGCGGGGATAGGCAAAGAGAAGAGCGGGCGGAAGCCGTCGGCGTGGAGGACGAGGGAATAAGGGCCCGGAGCGACCGAAAGGCGGTACCGGCCGCGCTCGTCGGTCTGGCCCTCGGTGACGGCGCGGTAGGGAATCTCGCCGGCGAGGATCCGCTCAGCGTATTCCCCGCGCTCCGGCACAGTGGCGGCGAGGACCTGGACGCCGGCGACGGCCTCGCCCTCCACGTCCACGACCCGGCCGGTGATCTCAACCGTCGTGGCCGAGACGATCGAGGCGATCGCCATGGCGAGCAGTCCGAACACGCCCCTGAGCAACACATCTCTCCGCATCGTAAGTCCTCCTGGCGATCAGTTACGCCTGACGAAGGGTGCCTATTCGCGGTGAGATCTTACGGTAAAATTAAGGTCTTGCCGTACAGGGCTCCTTGGGAGCCGTAATGTGGGTGCGCTCAAGCGAGGATTGCGAAGCACGACGGGTGACCATTCCGTGGGTACCTCGAAAGTCGTCTCACCGCGAAAAAGACCCCCCAGATCAGGGAATAGCCAGCGCCGTCTCTGCGGAGTCCGCGACGGTCGCGGGAAGTTTCCAGCTCCGGCCGTCGCCGGCCTCGATCTCGAGGGTCCAGTGTCCCGCCGGCAAGCGGAGATCCTGAGCGTCCGGTGGAATCCACTCAGAAAACTCTGGCGTGCCGAGGTAGGGTCGGCCCTCGGCGTCGAGGAGGCGATAGCGCAAAGCGACACGGTCCCGCCCCAGCTCGGGCGCGTTCAGGAGGAGGCGTCCGCTCGGCGGCATATGGATGGCCCCGGCGTCCCCCGGAATCTCGACGCGGAGCGGCATCTCATTATTGTGATCGTCCTGGAGTGTGGCGTTCCACAATCCGGCCTTTAACCGCCGAAACCGAACGACGCCACCATCGTCGGGCCTACCGACCTCCGCGTGCAGCCGCCGGCCGCCGCCGTCGAAGAGGCGGAGCACGACGCGGCTCGGGACCGAACCGTCGCTGCGGCGCGGGCTCATGACGAGCTCGACCGTCTCGCCCAGCAGCAGCTCCAGGCCGGTCACGTCGCTCTCGTCGACGTTCAGGTGCAAGTGGCCCGGGGCGTGCTCCTTTGCGAGGGCGTTGAGCCGGTAGCGACCTGGCGCCACGTCGGGGATGACAAATGCGCCCTCGCGGTCGGTCTTCCCGAAGCTCGTGCCATAGCCCGATCGATCTTCCGCCGGATTGAGGTAGACGTCGGCGCCCGAAATCGGCTCTCCTCCACCGTCGAGCACACGTCCGCCCACCTTCGTTCCGGAGACCTCGATGCGCCAGTGGTCTTCACTCACCAGCCGCAGTCGGCGGTGGGCGATGAGTCGCCCCCGCTCGTGGACGTAGACGGCGTAGTCTCCGCTCAGGAGGCCGCGGAGCGAAAAGTGTCCCCCGCCGCCGGTCGAGACCTCTTTGGCGCCGCCGGACCGGCCGACGTGCAGCGCCCGCACGGTGGCGCCGATAACTCCGACCTCGCCCCGGAGCACCGCGCCGGTCACGGCCAAGCCGTCGTCTTCGAACTCGAGGTTGATCTCGAGGTCCCGGTCCGACTCGGTAACGGCGAAGTGCTCGGCGGCGGTGCGGCCGTCTTCGAGTTGGGCCTCGAGCTTCCACTCGCCCGCGGAAAGGTGGTGGAAGCGGTAGTGGCTGTGCTCGGCCAGGCGCGGCGGGCGAGAGTCGCCGCGGTGGCTCTTGAGGCTGAGCCGGGCGAGCGGCGGTGACCCGGCGCCGATGATCTGCCCTCGAAGCGTGGCGCCGGCGTGGAGCTCGATGGCGATCTCCCGCTCTCCGGCCTCGGTGAGGCTGACCTGGAGAATCGTCGGGGCGAAGCCGGTGCGTGACGCCCACAGACGATAGTTGTCGACGCCGACGTCGGAAAGGTGGAAGCGTCCGTCGCCGTCGGTGTGACCCGATATGTCACGAACGGGGAGCTCACGCGATCGAGCTGAATCGTCGCGTCGGCCACGGCGTCACCTCGGGCGGCGTCGATCACCACGCCCGAGAACTCGACGCCGCCGGGGAAGCGGATCTCGAGGTCCTCGATCGACTCGGAGAGCTCCACGTCCATCGACGTCAGGCCCCACGTCGGATGCCGCGCTTCGATGCTCAGCGGTCCCGCTTCGAGCCCGTCGACGAAGAACCGGCCCCGGGGGTCCGTCGAGTCGGCGGGTCTCGAAGCGGAGCTCGACGTCGGGCGGAGTCTGAGCCCGGCGCCGCTGACCGGCTCGCCGGACGGGTCGAGCACTCGTCCGGAGATCGACAGGCCCGTTTCGAGCGTGATCTCGAGGTCCGCCATGCCGGTTTCTACGTTGAGCTCGTCACGGACCCACGGTCGATAGGTCTCCCCGGAGGCTACGAGCTGGTACGTACCGGGCGCGGTCCGGTGCTCAAAGCGTCCGTCCTCGTCGGTCCTGGCGGCGAGGCCGATGTGATGGCGATGGAATGTCACCGATGCCCCGTGGACGGGATGTCCTCGGGCGTCGATAACGCGGCCCCGGACCTTCACCTGGCGCTCGAGCCGGAGCTCCACCGGCCCATCCTCCGGCGTGGTGGTGATGCGCTCCCCGTCCCAGCCCGGCAGCCGGCCGCTGATGTCGTAGACCTGTTCCGCCACCAGCCCGTCGAGCTCGAAGCGGCCGTCGGCGTCGCTTGAAGCGGTGGCCTGCTGGGGGACCGCGCCCGAGGTCCAGTGAACGCGGCTGCCGGTGGCCGTGATCTCCACGTCCGAAAGCGGTTGTCCGTCGCGCGCCGTGACCCGGCCCTCGAGGCGCTCTCCGGCTTCGAGCTCTAGGCGGCCCAGGTCGATTCGGCTGTCGTCCTCGGCGAATTCGAGCGAGGGGATGACGAGGGGCGCAAAGCCGTCGGCCGACACTTCGAGTCGGTACTCGCCGGTGCCGAGCCCGTCGAGCTCGAAGTGTCCGTCTTCGCCCGACGGCGCCTGGAGTGGCGGCGTCCCGTCGTCGGCGGCCAAGGGTCGCTTCAAAATCACCGACGCGGCGGCGACCGGGCTCCCTGTCGGGGCTACGACCTCGCCGACGGCCGAACGCTTCCACTTCAGCTCAATGTCCACCCCCCTTCCGTCGGTGATCGCGGGCCTGCTCAGCGTGCCGTAGCCCGGTCCATAGCCGGGCGCCGTGGCGGTGAGCTCAAGCGAGACGTCCGCGGGCGCGGGGAGCCGAAAACGCCCCTTTTCGTCGGTGGTAGCGCCTTCTTTTGCCCATTCAGGAAGCGCACTTTCGTCGTCGGTAGCCCTGTCTCTTGCCCAGTAGGGAAGCCCATAGGAACTTCGAGCTTGACCGGGCACGGAGCGGATTCTGACGGTCGCCCCTTCGATGACTTGCCCTTGTGGATCGAGGACGCGACCCCGGGCCGTGTTTAGCGGGCGGAGGGCGAAATGGGCCTCCCCGTCCTCGATGGCGACCCATCGGCTGCGGTAGCCGTGGGCCCGAGCCACCAGCCGATAGTCCGACGTCGGGAACTCGAATGTGCCGTCGGCCCCGGTCCGGTCGAAATGGAGCCGCATGTCCGTGGCCCACACGACCGCGTCGGCGATCGGTTGATCGTTGAAGGCGTCGACCACCGTGCCGGTGATCATCGGCAGCGACTCGAGGCGGACCAGGACTATCGGGCGAATGTCAGGAGGTGCGGAGCCCGGTCGCCATTCCGCGGGGAGCTCGAAGGTCGTTTCACCGCGAAAGTTGCCTTGGACGGCTTTCATCTTGAGGCCCTGCTCCAGCTGGCGGCGGTCGAAGTAGAGGGTCGTCTTTCCGTCCTTGTCGGTACGGCCCCAGGGGGCGCGGTAGTAGAAAAGCCAGGTCGACGGGAGCGGCTCACCTCGCCCATCGACAGTCCTGACGTCGATGGCGAGCCCGGCTTCGAGATGGACGGTGATCTCGCTGCCGTCGTCCGGCGGTTCGACGGTGGCTACCGGAAAGCCTTCGACGAGGACATTGAATCGACGATCTTCGTCGACCCCGCCTCCGAGTTGGACCCGGCCGTCCTCGTCGGTGTGACCGTAGCTCCAGTCGCTGAACCACTCCAACCCCCCTCGGGCGAGGGCGTGATTTCGGCTATCGAGATAGACCCAGGCTCTGGAGACCGGGCGGCCGTCGGGATCGAGGACTCGAATCTTGAAGTCCCGGGCAGGAGTCATCGTCGCCGTCTGCGCGGTCGTCGGCTCGAAGGCGGATATCGGAAAAGAAAAAATCGGGCGGAACTCGTCGGAGCGGAGGATGATCGTGTACGGGCCGGGCTGGAGTGCGAAGCGGTAGCGGCCCGTCGCGTCGGTCTCGGTTTCAGCGAGGACGACGTAGCCGGTCTTGCCGGCGAGGAGCCGTTCGGCGAATTCCCCGTCGTCCGGTGAGGCGGCTGCGAAGACCTGCGCGCCGGCGACCGCTTCGCTGTTCCGGTCAACCGCACGCCCGGTCAGCTCGATGGTCGCGGCCGTCGCGGCTGGAGAGATCGCCAGCGTGAAGAGTCCGAGCACCGCCCGTAGCCATCCCTCTCTCCGCATCGTGGATCCTCCTGGCGATCGCTTATGCCTGACGAAAGCCGACTATGGCCGCGGAACCCTTCGGCTCGAGACCGAACCGGCGCTGCGGCGCGCGCTCATCGTCAGTGCGGCGGTTTGTCGAGCACCAGCTCGAGGCCGGTGATGTCGTTGTCGTGGACAATCAGGTCGAGGTGTTCCGGCGCGTACTCTTCGGACGCGGCGTCGAGTCGGTAACGGCCTGGCGTTACGTCGGAGAAGAAGAATCTACCCCCGCGGTCGGTCGCCCCGGAGCTCGTGGCGTGGCCCGAGGGGTGGTCCGTCGGCTTGAGGCGGACGACGAGACCCGCGAGCGGCCGTCCGTCCCCGTCGAGAACGCGTCCGCCCACCTGTGTTCCGGAGACTTCGATGCGCCAATGGTCTTCACCGTGGAGCTGCAGGCGGCGGTGGGCGATCAGTTGCCCCTGTTCATGGACGTAAACGGCGTACTCTCCGCCCAGTAGGCCGCGGAGCTGGAATCGACCGCCGCCGCCGGTCGACACCTCTTTGCCGCCGCTCGACCGGCCGACCTGGAGCGCCCGCACGGTGGCGCCGACGACGCCGGCCTCGCCCCGGAGGACCACGCCGGTGACGGCAAGACCGTCGTCTTCGAACTCCAGGTTGATCTCGAGTTCCCGGTCCGCCTCGGTGACCATGAAGCTCCGGTTGGCGATTCGGCCGTCATCAAGGGTGCCTTCAAGCTTCCATTCGCCCACGGAAAGGTGGTGGAAAAGGTACTCGCTCCCCCCGTCGAGGCGAGGTGAGCGATAGTCGCCCCAGCGGCTAGTGAGGCTGAATCTGGCGAGCGACGACCCCTGGGCTCCGAGGATTTGGCCCGTGAGGGTGGCCCCGGAGGCGAGCTCGAGCACGAGATCCCGTTCCCCAGCCTCTGAAATGTCGACCTCGAAGGTCGTCGAGGCGTAGCCGGCGCCGGAGGCGTTCAGAAGGTAGCGGCCCCCGCTGACGTCGGAGAGGCGGAAACCTCCGTCGCCGTCGCTGGTGGTCCGGTAGCCCAGGGTAGTCGACTCGAGGCGATGGAGGCGGATCGTCGCGTCGGCGATGGCGCTGCCTTCGGCGGCGTCGAGCACGACGCCGGAGACCTCGGCGCCGCCGGGGAAACGGATCTCGAGGTCCGCGACCGACTCGGTCAGCTCCACCTCCGTGGACGCGAACCCCCACGTCGGATGCCGCGCTTCGATCGTCGAGGGCCCGGCCTCAAGTCCGCCGACGAAGAACCGGCCCTGCGGATCCGTCGAGTCGTGGAGCGCGAGCACGGAATTTGAAGACAATGCGAGCGCCAGCTTGGCGCCTTCGACCGGTCGCCCGGACGGGTCGAGTACCCGGCCCGACATCGAAAGGCCCGTCTCGAGGGTGATCTCGAGGTCCGCCATGCCAGGTTCTAGTTTCACGTTATTCCTGACCCACTGGCGGTGATTCGGCCCGCCGGCGACGAGCCGGAAGCGACCGGGCACAGTCCGGTGCTGAAAGCGTCCGTCTTCGTCGGTTCGGGTGCCGAGGCTCAGCGAGCCGCGACTGAAGGCCACTCCCGCGTCATGGATGGGGCGGCCTTCGGTATCGACCACGCGGCCCCGGACCTCCAGTTCAGGTTCAAGCCGGAACTCCACCGGCCCGTCCTCTGCCGTGGCGGTGATGCGCTTTTCGGCCCAGCCGCGCGAGTAGGTTGAGATTTGGTAGAGCTGCTCTGGCGCTAGGCCGACGAGCTCAAAGCGACCGTCGGCTGCGCTCGAAGCGGTAACCGGCGGGGAGAACCGGCTCGAGGTCCACAGGACTCGGCTGCTGGTCGCGGAGATCTTGACCCCCGAAAGCGGTTCCCCATCGTCCGCCGTGACCCGGCCTTTGAGGCGCATTCCGGCTTCGAGCTGCAGGCGGCCCAGGTCGAGTTGGCTGTCTTCTTCGGCGACTTCGAGCGAAGGGACGGCGAGGGGCGGAAAGCCTTCGGCCGACACTTCGAGGCGGTACTCGCCAGTTCCGAGCCCTTCGACCTCGAAGAGTCCATCGGGTCCGGTGAATGTATCGAGTGGTGGCGTTTTGTCTTGGGCGCCCGCGGGCCGCACCAAGAGGACCGTCGCCCCCGGCACGGGGCGTCCTCGGGGGTCCACGACCTCGCCGACGGCCGAACGCTCCCAGCCCAGCTGGATGTCGATCCCTCGGCCGTCGGTGATGGCCGGCGCGCTGAGCTTTCCGTAGCCGGGGCCGTAGCCCGGCGCCGTGGCGGTGAGCTCGAGGGAGCGTCCCGCGGGGGCCGGGAGCCGGAAGCGCCCGGCCGCGTCGGTGGTCGCGGGCTCTTTGGACCCCTCCCTGAACGAGGACCTGCTCCGCCCCTCGCTCCAGGCGTGGACCGTCACCGTCGCCCCCTCGACGGCGTCCCCGCGGGGATCGAGGACGCGGCCCCGGGCCGTATTCGCCGGACGGAGGGTGAAGTGGACTTCTTCCTCGACGGCGACCGACCGCTTGCCGTAGCCGTGGGCTTGGGACATCAGGCGAGAACCCGACATTGGAAGTTCGAAGGTGCCGTCGGCCGCGGTGTGGGCGACCTGGAGTGGCCGGCTCCTCTCCCACACGGCCGCGCCGGCGATCGGCTCATCGTTGAAAGCGTCGACCACAGTGCCGGTAATCATCGGATGCGGCTCGAGTCGGATCACCGCTGAAGGATCGCTACCAGGGGCGGCGGCAACCGGCGGCTGTTCCGACTTCACCGGAAGATTCTCCGGGAGATCTGCTGGAAGACTAAGGGTCGTCTCGCCGCGAAGGAGGCCGCGGAGGGCCTCCATTTCAAAGCCGCGCTCCAGCTGTTGGCGGTCGAAGTGGAGGGTCGTCCAACCCTGCCCGTCGGTGCGGCCGCGAGGGATACGGCGGTGGAAGAGCCACGTCGACGGGAGTGCCTCGCCGCGCGCGTCGACGGTCTTGACGTCGATCGCGAGACCGGCTTCGAGGCGGACGGTGATTTCACGTCCGTCGTCCGGAGGTGTGGCGGTCGCCACCGGAAAGCCTTCGGCGAAAACCTGGAGGTGACGGCTTTCGTCGACGCCACCCGTGAGCTGTATCCGGCCGTCGTCGTCGGTGCGGCCGTAGGTGGCCTCGGTGAACCATTCCACTCCCTTCAGGCGCAGGTTGCGATTTTGGCTGTCAAAATAGAGCCAGGCGTCGGGGATGGGGCGTCCGTCGGGATCGAGGACTCGAAACGTGAAGTCCCGGGCGGGGATCACCGTCGCCGTCGGCGCGGTCGTCGACTCGAAAGCGTAGATCGGGAATGAATTGAGGGGACGGAGCCCGTCGGCGCGGAGGACGACGGTGTAGACGTCGGGCGGAACCGAAAGCCGGTAGCGACCGTGGCGGTCGGTTTTAGCCTCGGCGATGACGTCGTAGGCCTCGCCTCCGGTGAGGATCCGTTCGGCGGATTCCCCGCGCTCCGGCCAGGTGGCGGCGAGCACCCGGACGCCGGCCGCGGGTTCGCCCTGCAGGTCCACGGCCCGGCCGCTGAGTTCGATGGTCGTGGCTGCAGTGGCCGAAGTGGCCAAGCCGACGGCCAGCGCGAGCCCCGCGAGCACTCCCTTGGGACCTATATTTCTCCGCATCATGGGCCCTCCTGGCTCCCCGTTGCGCGTGGCGATGGGCTTGTGGTCTGAGGCGGATCTTAGGGCAAGAGACAGGTCCGCCGAACCGCTAGCCGCGGGAAGCCGGCGTCGAGATCCCAGGAGGACGACCTCGGGGGTCAGTCGTTCGGGCGGACGTCGAGGCCGGCCAGAAAAGTGCTGGCGCGGCGAGCGGTCAAGAGGCGCCAGGGCGCGTCGTCGGCGCCGACGGCTGTTTCCACTGACTCGGCGGGCAGCGGGCGGCCGATGAGGTGCCCTTGGGCCCGGTGGTACCCGAGGCCGGCGAGGATGTCGAGTTGCTCCTCCGTCTCCACCGCCTCGGCCACCACCTCGACGCCGAGGCCCTCGGCCATGGCGAGCACGGTGCGGGCGATCGTGGCGCCGTCGCTTTTTTTAGGATCGCCTTTTTCCGCGTCGCCGGTGCCGCCGTCGGCCGCACGTCGGAGGTCGGCGACGAAAGCGCCGTCGAGTTTGAGCTCGTCGAAGGCGAAGTGCTGGAGGTGGGCCAGGGACGAGGCGCCGGTGCCGAAGTCGTCGATCGAAAGGCGCGCCCCCAGGTCGCGCAGCGCCTCGACCTGCCGGCGACGGGCGCCGTCGCGCTCGACGACGGCGTCTTCGGTCACCTCCAGGCTCAAGCGTTCCGCGGGCAAGCCGCTGGTCCTGAGGGCGGTCGCCACGGTGTCGACGAGGCCTCGGTGGTCGAGGTGCTGGCTCGACAGGTTGACCGCGAGGCCCCAGCCGCGGCAGGCGGCGGACCAGTCGGCGGCGTGGCCGCAAGCGGTGGCGAGCACCCAATCTTCGATCTGCACGATCAGCCCCGTCGCTTCGGCGACGCCGAGGAAGCGCTCCGGCCGCCACAGCTCGCCGTCGGGCTGGCGCCAGCGCAGGAGCGCTTCCATGGCCACCACGTCGCCGCGGCCGAGGTCGAAGATCGGCTGGTAGTGGAGCTCGAGGCTGTCGCCGTCGAGGGCCCGGCGCAGCCTTCGGTCGAGGGTCATGCGGTCGGCGGTCCGGCCGGCGGTTGCGCTGCGGTAGAAGTTGAAGCGGTTGCGTCCTTCGGCCTTAGCTTCGTACATCGCGGCGTCGGCGCGTTCGAGCAGGCCGTCGATCGTGTCGGCGTCGTCCGGCGCGAGCGAAATGCCGAGGCTCGCCGAAACCGTCACATCGTGGTCATCGAGCGTAAAGGTCGGGGTCAAGGCGCCGAGGATGCGCTTAGCGACCCGCCGCACGGAATCCCGGTCGATGGATCCTTCGCCGCTCGGGTCGTGGAGCAGCACGATCATCTCGTCGCCGCCGAGTCGCGCCACCAGATCGTCCGTGCGGACCGACGTCAGGAGTCGTCTCGCGGCTTCCTGGAGCAGCTGGTCACCGGCGGCGTGGCCGAGGGTGTCGTTGATCTGCTTGAACCGGTCGAGGTCAGCAAAGATCAAGGCGACGTGCCGTCCTTCTTCCTGGGCCTTCGCGAGGGCGGCGCCGGCCTCCCGCGCGAACATGGAGCGGTTGGGCAGGCGGGTGAGTGGGTCGAAGTCGGCGAGGTAGCGAAGCTCTTCTTCCGCCCGCTTTCGGCGGGTGATGTCGTTCACCACCACGACGTAGTGGCTCAGCGGGGTGCGTTTAGCCTTGGCTGCCGCGCCGGTAGAGGCGTCCGGGCCGTCCGCCTCCGGGCGACGCGGGGCACCGGATCGGCCCTTCTCTGGCTCGGTGACCGACCGCATTTCCATCCACACCAAGCGCTCTGAACCGTCGGCGCGCGGTTGGCGCATCTCGCCGCTCCACCGACCGTGCACCAAGATCTCCCGGCGCAGGCGTCGATAAAACGCGACGTCGTGGGCCGTGGACCGCAGGCGCTCCACCGGCCGCCCGAGCAGGCCGTGGCGGGGGCGACCGAAGAGGTAGCAGAAGGCGTCGTTTACCGCCTGGACGCGGCCGTCACGACTGAGCACCATCACCCCTTCGTCGATCGCTTCGAAGACCGTCGACCACAGCCGCAACTCGCGCTCCGTCTCCTTGTGGCGGGTGAGGTCTTTGAACGTGCCGGCCATGCGCTTGGGAGCACCGTCGTCGGAGCGTTCCACGACGTTGCCGCGGTCCAGGATCCAGCGCCAGGTGCCGCGTCCGTCGCGGGCTCGGTACTCGGCTTCAAAGCGGTCCGACTTCCCCCGCAGGTGGTCGTCGATCGCCGTTTCGATCCGCTCCCGGTCGTCCGGGTGGATCCAGCGGTGGCGCCACGTCGCGTCGGTGGGGAGCTCGGCGGGGTCGAAGCCGAGCATCTCGGCGATCCCGGAGCGGAAGACTTCCCCCGACTCCAGGTCCCAATCCCACAAGCCGTCGCCGCTGCCGTCGAGCGCGAGCTGGAGGCGGTTTTCGTGCACTCGGGTGGCGGCCGAGACCTCGCGTCGGAGGTGGCGCCGTCGGAGCTGGGAGGCGATGAGCCAGGCCAGGGTGGCGAGCAGGACGGCCGCGTAGAGGGCCATGGCCCAGCCGCTGCGCCACGTCGTCGCGTCGACGCGGATCGCAAGGCGGGCGATGTCGGACTCCGCGCCGTCGCTCGCCGCCCCGTCGACGCGGCGGATCTGGAGCTCGTGCTGACCCGCCGGCACGCCGGCGAGGGTGAAGGTGGCTCCGGGGCCGACCGGGAGCCAGGAGCTCTCGCCTGGGCTGAGTCGGTAGGCGAAGCGGGGCGCCGCGCCCGCCCTGAAGTCGAGGGCGGCGACGGCGACGTCGATGGCTCGGTGGCCCGCCGGCAGGCGAAGGGCCTGGCCGCGGGCCGCCCAGGAGCCGTCGTCGGCGAATCGGAGCTCGGCGATTCGCGCCGGCCGACGCGGGGCCGGACCCCCCGTGGCGAGCGCGGCAGCAACTTGTGCGGGGTGGACGATCTCCAGACGGTCGATACCGCCGAAGTAGAGGCGACCGTCGTCGCCGATCGCCGAGGCCCTGAGCAGCTCGGCTTGTAAGCCGTCGGAGGATGGGAAAGAGACCGTGTCGCCGGACGTCGACTCGCCGATTCCCGGGTCGAAGCGCACCGGTCCTCGGGCCGTCGCCAGCCACAGCCGTCCGTCGCCGTCCTCTTCGATCGCATTCACCGCGCCCCGGAGCTCGAGGGCGTTGACGTGGGAGAAGCCTCGGTTGTTGGGGGCTGTGACGGGCGGTGAGGCGACACGGTCAGCCGGCAGACGATTGAGACCGGCGTCGGTGCCCACCCAGAGGTCGCCGTCGCGGCCTTGGCGGATGGCCCTGACGGCGTCGCCGCGCAGGCTCGTCGGGTCGTCCGGGTCGTGGCGGTAGGTGTGGAAGCGCCCGTCCGCCGTTCGCCTCGAGAGCCCCGCGGCGGTGCCGATCCACAGGTGGTCGCGCCGATCCCGGTAGAGCGTGAGGACCAAGTCGTTCGGGAGGCTCGAGGGATCTTCATCGGCGGCGCGGAAGTGCTCGAAGTTTTCCCCGCCGGGGTCGAGTCGGCTCAGCCCTCCGCCCCAGAGTGCGACCCACAGGCGACCGCTCGGGTCGAGGTCGAGGGCGCGCACCGCCCCGGGGCCGAGGCTCGTCGGATCGTCGTCGGCGTGGGTGAAGAGGCGGACATCATCGGCGCCGGAATCGAGGCGGTAGAGCCCGTCCTCGGCGCCGATCCACGTCGCGTCAGCCGTTGACAGCAGGGCGTGGATTTGGCGAGCCTGGGGGAGCGCTCGGCCGCAGGCGAGCTCCGCGTTTGCATTCGAGGCCGCCGTCGCCCCGACGCCGACGCAGAGTCCGCCGCCATCGGTGCCGATCCACAGCTGGCCCCCGGCGTCGCGGGCGATGGCGCTCACCGTCGCCGGCGTCTGGATCGTGGTAAAGCCGTCTGCGCTGTCGATCCGGGTCACGCCGCCGTAGCGGGTTCCGGCCCACACCTCGCCGCTGTCAAGCTCGAGGAGAGCCGTCACGCCGCCGGGCCCGAGGCGGCTCGGATCGCCAGATCCGTATTTGAAGAGGTGGCGCCGTCCCTCGCGATCGCGCAGGGTCAGGCCTTTCTCAGAACCCACCCACAGACGCCCGCGGCTGTCGAGCAGCACGGCGCGACACTCGCCGGAGGACGCCCCGTCGATGTCGGCCCAGGCCTGGCGGCGGGCGCGGAGCTGCGGATCCGCCGTGTCCACGCGGTAGAGGCCGTCCGCCGCGGCGAGCCACACCGCCCCGCTGTCGACGGCGAGATCCCGGACTTCGGTGGGAATCCCTTCGACCTCCATGGATTCGGCGCCGTCCGAGGGTTGGAAGCGCGGCGCAGCGCCCCGGAAGCCGATCCAGAGACCCGCTCGGCCGCCGGGCCCAGAGGGATCCGCCTGGAGGGCCAGCACCGCGGTTGCCTTTGATGTGGGGGCGAGCTGTCCGGCGCTTCCGGCGGGCAGGGGCTCTCCGTTCTCGTCGAGGCGAAAGAGACCCTGCTCCCCTCCCAGCCACAGCCGTCCGCCGCTGTCTTCATCGCCGGCGTAGACGGGGAAGTCGATGGCCTGTGCGACTGAAGAAGTCGAGGTCGGCGCCACCCCCGAGGCGTCACTGAGATCCGCCCGGTCGACGCCGCCCAAGGAGCCGATCCACAGCGAGCCAGATTGATCTTCGAAGAGATGGTTGGTCGACCGATGCTTCAGCTCGATGCCGCTCTCGCCGAGGGTCAAGAAACGGTGGCCGTCGTAGCGCTGTACGCCGTTGTCCGTCGCGATCCAGACGAAACCGAATCGATCCTGATGCAGGGCGCGCACCGAGTTGCTGAGCAGCCCGTCGCTTGAACGGAGAGAGGTCAGGCGCCAGGGGTCCTGGGCCACGGCGACCGTGCACACGGCAAAGCCGAGCCACGCGACCGTGGCTTTTAACGCACGTCTACGGAACGAGTTCGTGGGGGGCACTCGGTGTCTCAAGCGGCTTGTCCTGGGGGCGTGGGCGGAGCCGGAGAGAGCTACGGGACCGATGGGAAAGCGGCGCCGTCACAGAGGGCCGCCGGGAGAGCGATAAGCAGTGAGTATGGCACGGCGGGGCGAGGCGGGAATGAGCCCTTTACCTGACACGTTGCCTGCTGTGCGGCAACCTGGGCCAACAAACCGGGTCGCGGAGGCCCTAGGATGCCCTCGCCGCCGTCGTCGGTGAAGCCGGTGGATGGCTAAGGTAAGGTGCGAGAGACGATGTCTAGAGGAGTCGCGTCCAGCGAAGTGATGTCTAGCAAAGCGGAGACTTTTTTCTTCGCCGCCGCCGCGGTCATTGGCCTGGTGTTAACCGCCCTGGCCATGGAGCGCTGGGCGCCGGAGTCGCTGACCCGCCTGCCGGCGATCTCCGACGTCGCCCGCGCCGCCGCGGCGGACTCCCAGGCCTTGGGCTACCGGCTCAGCGGTGAACCGCACATCAGGGTGACCAACGGCCACCGGCAGTACCACGCGTCGATGGATATTCAAGCGCTGAGCTCGCAGGTCAGTGACCCGACGGTGCGGCGCCAGCTGCTCGAGCAGGTGCCGCCGCTGCGCGTCGGCGCGCGCTATTGGCGGGCGGAAAGCCCGCGCGGACGGGAAGGGGCGCTCTTCCTTGAGTACGACGGTGACGCCCGGCTGATCGCCGCCATCTTCGGTGTCGCCGGAGGCCCGGCGGAGTCCCTGGGGGTCGAAGCGGATCGATTTGTCGCCGATCGCTTGGCTCGGTTGATCCTCGGGGAGGAGCCTGGAGAGCCGCAGGTGTGGAGCGACGCCGTCCGTACGGAGCTGATCTACCGGCCGCGCGATGATGAGCCGGCGGTCTACGTGGCGCTCAGCTCCCAAGGCTCGTGGATGGCGATGCGCACGCCGGTGCCGTATCGGGTCGCGGGTCGCCAGTCCTTCACCCGCCTCTTCTTCGGGGACCTGGCGACCCAGATTCGGTTCTACGTCGTCTTCGCCTGCGCCCTGCTCGCGCTCGGCGTCTTGCTCTGGCGGCTGGGGCAGCGTCGGGCGGGTTTGTCCCACGCGCTGCCAGTGCTCGTGGTCCTCGTCGCCTTGGCCCTTCCGACGCTCCGCCACTTCCAGGCGCGGTCCAGCGTCTTCTTCGCCATCGCCCTCGCTTATGTGCTCACCCAGCTCGGGCTCCTGCTGGCCTGGTCGGTGGCGGAAGCGGAGGTCCGGGAGGTCAGGCCGGGCTCCACCGAGCACTGGGACCGCATCCTGCGCCGTCGACCGACGCGCGCCACCGGCGGTCACTTGATCCGCGGTGTCGCCTTCGGCTGCGGACTCTCGGCCCTCCTGGCGTCGAGCGGCGCCGTCGCGTCATGGCTCGGCGACGGCGGTTATGGCGCGCTCTCGGTAGTGCTCCCGGACTACTGGCTCTTGACCACGCCGGTGCACTGGGGATTCGCGATGGCGGCGACCACGGCCTTCATCGTGGGACTGGGCGGACGCCTCGGCCGCCGCGTCGGCGCCATGGTGGCGGCGACGGTGGCGTCGTGCGCCTGGGGCTATATGACGCCGGTGACGCCGGTCTCGGCGAATCTCGCCGTCGCGTGGCTAGCGTCGATGGCGGCGGGCTGGTTGCTGTGGCATTACGGCATCCTGGCGCTGGTGACGGCGTGCATCACGGCCTTCAGCCTGCCGACGGCGTGGGTCTCCCTGCGCGTGGCGCCGACGTTGATGTGGGACTCGGCTTTGCCGTCCTTGGTGCCCCTCGTCTTTCTCGCGATCGGGCTCGGGCTCCGCCGCTGGGCTCCGTCGCTGGACGACCTGCCGGTGGCGCCGGCGTATGTTTCCCAGCTCGAAAACGAGACGCGTCTGCGCGCCCAGGTCGGGCTGCTGCGGGAATTCCAGCTGGCGTTGCTACCGCCCGATGACCATGCGTCGCCGCGGGTCGACCTGGCGTGGCGCATGGTGCCGGCGGATGTGGTCGGCGGCGACTTCTTGGACGTGGTGGAAGACGATGACGGTCGACTGTGGCTGGCGATCGCCGACGTCGCCGGCCACGGCGTGTCGTGCTCGGTGCTGACGGCCTACACCAAGGCCGCCGTCGCCGAGCACGCCGCCGCCGGCCGCTCGGCGCTCGACGCGCTGCAATCGATCCGCAGGCTCTTTTCGCGCCTGGAAACCACGCGATCGCTCGTGACGACGCTGCTGGCGGTCTGGGATCCTGAACGGCGCACCCTGCAGGTGGCGAGTGCCGGACATCCGCATTTGCTGCTCGTCTCGGGCGACCGTGTGCGGGAAATCGGCGCGTCAAGTCCGCCGCTGTGCTCTGGACTGCCGGCCCGGGACCGCCAGGTGGAAGTCAACACTGAACCCGGGGATGTGGTCGTGCTCTACACGGACGGCGTCGTCGAGGCGGCGTCACCGACGGGCGAGGAGCTGGGATTCGGCCGATGGCCGGAGCTCTTGCCAAATCTACGCACCCTGCCGGCGACGAAGATGTTGCAAGCCCTCATCGCCGACGTCGATCGTCACCGCGCGGGACGTCCCGCCGGTGACGACGTGACGGCTTTGGTCGCCAAGCTCGGGTAGTCCGAGCCGGCGAGCTGTCCGGCTGGCTCTTAACGGCAAGTTCATGCTTTGTGGTTAGATTGCCAGTCCACCGATTTTTTTGGTTCCCCGTCTCCCCGGCTAGCGCCTGCTGTTCCGGGGACACCTCTGACTCAAGACTTCTTCTCTGAGGACTCCCCCATGTCGCGCAAGATCCTAGCCCTCGCCGCCGCGATCGTGCTGTGCCCCGCCGTGGCCAGCGCCCAGATCGTGATCACCGAAATCATGTACAACGCCGACTCGAGCGAAGCGACCAACCAAACGCAATTCGTCGAGATCGCCAACGCGAGCGATATGGCTGTCGATCTCACCGGCTGGGAGATCGGGGACTCGCAGGACGACGACTGGAACGCGCTGCCGGCGATCACCCTGCAGCCGAAGGAAATCCTTGTGGCCGTGGGCTCGACCGCCGCGGATTTCAACGCCGCCTTCGCCGGTATCGTCGACGCCAACGCCATCGTCTTCTCGATCGAAGACAATTCCGAGACGATGTTCAACCTCTCGAATAGCCCGAGCGCCACGAATGAGACCGTCGCGGTGCGCGATGACTCGATGGTCATCATCGACGAGGTGAACTACGACGACACCGGTGATTGGCCGGGCGATCCGGGCGGCGTCTCGATCTACCTCAACGTCACCGAAATGGAGCTCGAGATGAACGGCACCACCCTCAACGACGTCGGCACCAACTGGGCCCAGGCGTCGGATGGCGTCGCCGGCGCCGGCACCAGCGTCGCGTCGGGTGTGTGGAATAACCCCGAGATCTCCGGTCCCGGCAACTTCAACGGCAACGGCTTCGTGCCGGTGGAGCTGCAGAGCTTCTCGATCGACTGATCGCCCGGCGCCCATCGCGCCCTTCAAAAGACCCGGACGCAACCCATGCACGTCCGGGTTTTTGCGTTGTGAACGGGCCTAGGAGTCATCGCGAGGCCGCTCTTTTCGACTGATCCCGGCAGGGAAGCGTTTCGTCCGCATTTTCATGGTGCTGCACCATGTTCAGCTACGATAAGATCTCAACCGCTGGATATTTTGACGTCTTGTCGCTTTTGCCCCCGTAGCCGTAAGCCAAGGAGAATCGAATGAAGCGCAATCCCACCTCGCCCAGCCGTCCGCTGCTGGGCGCCGCCGTCACCGCGGCGGCCGTGCTCTTTGCGAGCGTCGCGTTCGCGGCGCCGCCGGTGAGCTTTGAAAAGAACGTCGGCTCCCTCACCGTCGTGCCGATGAAGACGGCGCCGCCGCCGGACCTCGAAACGGCGCGGGCGGAAGACGCGACCCGGGAACTGAATCGCCAGCACGGCCCGTACCGCTTCGCCATCAAGACGGCCGTGGACTACCGCCAGAATCTCGACGGCCAGTGGAGCTCACTCGAAGACGGCTCCAAGCTGTGGCGACTGCGCATCGAATCGCCTGATGCCCTGTCCCTGATCCTCACCATGGACCGTTTTTCGCTCCCGGCGGGCGCCCAGCTGTGGGTCTATAGCCCCGACGGTCAGCAGGTGCTTGGTCCCTACAGCCGCGCCGACGCGAAGGAGGGTCGCCTGTGGACCCCGGTCCTGCGCGGCGACGAAGCCGTGGTCGAGCTCCACGAGCCCGCCGCGGTCGTCGGCCAGTCGGAAATCCAGATTTCCCACGTATCCCACGGCTACCGCGGCTTCTTCTCGTCCGAGAAGCAAGGGGCCTGCAATATCGATACGTCCTGCTCCGAAGCCGATGCCTGGGACAACCAGGTGCGCGCGACGGTGATGTACGGCGTCAACAATTTTGCGCTTTGCACCGGGACCTTGGTCAACAATACGGCCCAGGACGGCACCCCCTACGTGCTGACCGCCGACCACTGCGGCGAGAACGGCAACTTCCCAGACCTCACCTTCTACTTCAACTTCGAGTCGCCGACGTGCGGAGCGCTCTCCGGCGGCACGATGGGGCAAGCGGTGCAAGGCGCCTCGGTGGTGACGTTCAACGCCATCACCGATCTTGCCCTGCTGCGGATGGACCAAACGCCTCCCGCGTCATTCAATTACTACTACGCCGGCTGGGACGCCTCGGGCGCGACGCCGCAGAGCGTCACCGCGGTCCACCACCCCTCCGGCGATGAGAAAGCGATCAGCTTCGAGAACGATGCGCTCGTCTCCGAATGGTGGGACGACCCCGACCAGCTCACCCACTGGCAGGTGAGAGATTGGGACCTCGGGACGACCGAGCGCGGCTCGAGCGGTTCGGCGATCTTCGACCAAAGCAACGGACTGATCGTCGGTACCTTGACCGGCGGCAGCGCCGCTTGCGGCAACGACGAGCCGGATTGGTACGGCAAGGTCTCCGAGCAATTTGCCCGCAGCAACATCCGCCAGTTCCTCGATCCGCTGGGTACCGGCCAGAACACCCTCACCGGTATGGATCCCAACGGTGACGACGGCGGTGGCGGCGGCGGTGGTGGCGGTGGCGGCGGCGGCTGCGGCGGGGAGTGCGTTGAAAGCGATACCGTGCGCTGCTTGAATAACGACCGCTTCGCCGTGTCGATCGTGTGGGAAGACTTCGAAGGCAATGAAGGCGTCGGTACCTTCGTCGAAGACTCCGACGACTCGAGCCTGTGGTGGTTCTTCCAGCCGAGCAACTGGGAAATGCTGGTCAAGGTGCTCGACGGCTGTGGCTTCAACGACCGCTTCTGGGTCTTCGCCGCCGCCGTGACCAACGTTGAGTTCACGCTCACGGTGACCGACACGGTGACCGGCCAGACCAAGACCTACGACAATCCCCTCGGGGTGTCGGCGGCGGCGGTGACCGATACCGACGCCTTCGCGGTCTGTCCGTAGACTTGGGCTGATCCGGGCGGTGGCTGCACCGCCTAGAAGCGGCAAAAGAACCCGGCTCGCCAACGATGGCCCGCCGGGCTTTTTTGTGCGTGGCTTTTTGTGCCCGCGCTTTCTTGTGCCTTGGCTGAGCCAGCCAGGGTAGAAGCAACCTCGGGCTGAAGAGGACGCCTTCGGCGTATCTCGGCTTGGACGGTCACCCGCAAACAGTGGTTTGGCTGTGCGTGCGGTGCGGCTCGAGCGTCTATTTTTTGGGAAGACTCGACCATGAGATACGCCGCAGGCGTTCTTCCGAGTCAGCCAGGGTAGAAGCAACCCTGGGCTGAAGAGAACGCCTTCGGCGTATCTCGGCTTGGACGTTCAGCCGCAGACAGTGGATCGGCTGTGCGTGCGGTGTGGCTCGAGCGTCTGTATTTCGTAAGACTCGGCCATGAGATACGCCGCAGGCGTTCTTCCGAGCCTGGGGTTGCTTCTACCCCAGGTTCGATCTCGGCTTGGACCCTCAGCTGAGGCGTCTTGCTGTGCCTGCGGCGCGGATCTGGGGCTGGAGCTTCCACCACGAAAAAGCCCGGTCGCCGGGCGACCGGGCTTGAGTGCGCATGGAGCGCTTTCGACGGAGCGGAGGCTAGCTGCCGCTATAGAGCGTCTGGAAGAGACTCTCGAAACCGCTGGGGTTCTGCAGACCGAAGGCGCGCAGGACCAGCGACTCGAGGAAGCTCTGGTCACTCGCCGCCGCGACCAGGATCCGATCCTCTTCGCCGTAGGCGTAGCTGAAGAGGGGGCGATCGAAGTCCATGGTCGCGAGGGCCGCCTGCTGTTCATCGGTGAGCGTGGTGCCGGCGAGCCGCTCGGCGATGGTCTGGGCCAGTCCGGAGAAGTCCTGGTAGGCCAAGGCCGAGAAGTTGTTACGCCCGTCCTGCGGCAGCAGGGTGAGGAATTTCGACGACGCGGTGATCGAGTAGCCAGATTCCTTGAAGCGGATCGCCTGCTCGATCAAGGCGCGGTTGCTCGCCATCACCAGGTAGCCTTCGACGAAGGTGTAGTGAATGTCGACGATCTCGGCGGGGAGACGGTAGAAAGTCCGACCGCCGGACTCGGTCTGCTCCATCTCGAGTGACGCCTTGCCGTCCGCGGCGAGCTGGGAGTTCGCCTCGGCCAGGGCCTGTTCCATCGCCCACTGGAAGCGCGCCGGATCGTAGACCTCGAGGATGACCTTGATCGCCGGGCTCGGCAGTAGCGGACCATCGACCGCGACCACGAGCTCACCGCCGATGGCCCCCGCCAGATCGTCGCGGGCCGAGAGGCCGTAGCGCTCTTCGAATTGCCGCAAGCCCGAGGGGATCTCACCGGAGAGGGCGAGCACATCGTCGAAGAGCAGCGTCGGGTCCTTGAACACGAAGCCGGCCACGATTTTGGCGTCAGGGGACACGAATTCCAGACCGCCCATCGGCGCCGGTTCGGCGAGCCACGAGGCGATGCCGTGGCGCGCTTCGTCGAAAGTGATAGCCGCGCGGTGGTGGGTGGCGTTGCCGGAGACCTTCTGTTCGAAGATCACGTGGCGGGCGTTGTCGACCCCGAGGGCCGCCCACTGGCTCTGCTCGTCGGCGTCCGAGTCATCATCCCCGAGATCGGTTCCGGCGATCACGCGGTTGAGGTCCGCGGCGATCAGGTAGCCGGCGCCTTCCCGGTAGAGGTCGCTGACGCTGTTGTAGAACGAAGAGCCGATGAACGGATTGGTCGCGCCGTCGAGGAAAGAGACGACTTCGCGCAGGGTCGCCCCGCCGGTGGTGCCGATGGCGAGACCGTCCTGGAAGTAGATCGAGAAGTCACCTTCCCGGGCCTGGTTCGGATCATCGATGAAGTTCGGGGCATCGCCGCTGACGCCGTGCTCTTCGAGCTGGCGTTCAACGAAGTCCTGGAGGCCCGCGGGGTCGAGCACTTCCGACATCACCACGACGCCGAAGTTACCCTCGCCGACGCCTTGCTGACCGGCGACGGCGAGCTCTTGGCCCAAGAAGCCGCCGAATTCGCCGAAGGCGTCGATCATTTCGTCCAGGTGCTCCTGGAAACCGTTGGCGTTCTTGGCCATCCAGTCCTGGAGCGCCGGGCTCTCGGCCATCTGCTCCCGGAAGACCTGGTGGGTTTCGCTCAGGGTCTGGGCGAAGTTCGGGGCGGCGGCGTAAACCACCGTCGACTCCGGCGCCAGGTCGAGCAAGCGGCTCGAGTAGCGCAGCTCTGGCTGGCTGACGCGCTCTTCGACTTCGCGGCGCAGCTCGGTGTACTCGCGCAGGATCTCGAGGTAGCCGTCGACGTTCTGGGACCAGGCGATGTCGTCGGCGACGTGCATCGGGGCCAGCAGGCGATGGGTATTGACCTGATCACCGGGGTGCAGCACGTCTTCACGGCCGGAATGGTCGACCCGCACTTCGCCTTCGATCACCGAAACCCGGGAGCCTTTGGTGCCGTGGCTCACGGAGAAGATGGTGCCGGTCACCGACACCAGGCAATCGTTGGTTTGCACGTAGAGGTGGCGCGAACGCTGCTCCGCCGCCTCGACGATGACGTTGCCCCGGCTGAGGTCGAGCGTGGTGCCCTTGCGGCTTTCGTCGATCGACAGCTCGGAGCGGGTCGCCAGCTCAACCAGGGACCCGTCGGCGAGCGCGACCACGGCGCCGCCGTCACTGCCGGAGCGGATCACTTCGCCTTCGCGGATTTGATCGCCCACCGCGAGCGGCACGTGGGCCGCGCGCTCGACGCGGAAGAGCTGTCCGTCGACGGTCTTGACGGTGGCGCTCGGGCCCGAGGGCCACATTTCGCGAACCAGGATCTGTGCGACGCCGATGCCGAGCACCAGCAAGGCGGCGATGGCCCAGAGGCCCCAGCGGGTGCCGGAGGGCTCGGCCGTCTTCGGCTGGGCCTGTGCCGTCGCGACGTCGGCCAAAGCCTCCGGGGCGGCGTCACCGCGGATCAATTTCATGCCGCGGCGCTTGTTGTATTTGCCGGCGAGCTGCTCCCAGACGCGATTCGCGGCGGCCGCAACCACTTCCGGCGCAGGCTCAGCCTGCTGGATCTGTTGGGCCGCTCGATCGATCAAGCCATCGGCGGCCGACATCTTCTCTTCGAAAGACTCTTGCATGTCAGCTTTCTCCTACGAACGAGCGGATCTCTTTTTTGACTTGGTTCCGAGCGCGGTGAAGCGCAACGCCCACCGCGTTTTGACTCATGCCGAGCTGGTCGGCGATGTCTTGGTTTGACGCCCCTTCGAGGAAGCGGAGCGTGAAGATCTCGGCGGCCTTCTCGGACAGGCCGAGGATCGCTTGGCGGATGCCCCGGCGCAGCTCCCGATCACTTTGCTGACGCTCGGGGTCTGCGACGCCCTCGTCTTCGGGGGCGACGACCAAATCGTCGAGCGGTACCGATCGGCTCCGCGAGCGAGCGCGCATCTGATCAAGGGCCGCGTTCACCGCCGAGCGGTGGAGGTAGGCGCCGGGGTTGGGGGAAAGATCGAGCTCGTCCTGGCGACGCAGCAGCCGGATGAACACGGTTTGCAGCACGTCCTCGGCGTCTTGGGCGTTGCCGGTGACGCGAAAGGCGGCGGCGAAGACTTTGCCGTGATATTGCTGGAAGATTGATTCCAGCTGTCCCGACGGCTCGGGCAAGGGTTCTGCGGGTTGCGTAAGTGCAGCGAGCACGGTTTTTCCTCCTTCGAGGTGTAGAACGATTCCCGGCGCCTTCTCTTACACGCCGCGCAGGAAATTTTTTGAAGTTCTTTCTCCGTCTCTGAAACCCGGCCTTAGCTCGCCTCGCCGGACGGGCCCCGCGGGCCGCCGACGGCCGGCGCCGACACCGGTACATGCACGAGCAAAGCCCTGCGCGCTTCGCCCCAGGCCTCGTCGGTGGACGCCAGGAGCTCGCCTCGGGTGGCGTCGGTGAGCTCGCACCCAAAGCGCGTATCGACCGTAGCCTGGAGGTGCACGCCGCTCTCGAATCGGTTGTGGAGGCGGGTCGACTCGAGCTCGCGCCACGGCACCAGGATCGGCGGATGGAACCAGAGCAGCATCGCTTTGAGCCACAGGCCCTCTTCCGTCGCCGCCAGCTGCATGGTGCCCGGGAAGGTGTATTCGTTCAGCGTCGCCGATTGGAAGCGGAGCCGCCCGCGGGGCGCGCGGCCTCGATAGCGGTAGCGGGCGGTGAGCTCGCGCCAACCGTTCGAGCGGGCGGCGACGAATCCCATATAGAGGGACGTCGACACGAGGGTGACGAAGGCGATGGCCGCGATAATGAGCAATAGGGTCGTGTACACAAGGAAAGTCTAGCTCGACTCGGGGGGGCGGCGGAGCCGGCGGCCAAAGAAGTTTCTCGGATCGGCGGCCTGCGCCTCCGGACTTGCCGCGCTGTCACCCCGGGCGAACGAGACTCTCCGTGCCGTCGGAATAATCGCGATAGGCTCCGCGTACGCGTCCAAACGACAGAACAGACCGGCGCATCGCACGCGACGCGACCACAGGAGAGAAGCCCCATGACGCCCGACGAGCCCGGATTCGGTCCCCCGCAAAGTCCCCCGCCTCCGCCGGGATCACCACCTCCGCCGGCGTCGCCCCCGGGCTGGGGAATGCCGCCGGTCGACAGGTCGGCCCTGCCGTGGGAAGAGCGAGAGCGCTTGGGTTTCCTGCCGGCACTCCTCGAGACCGTGAAGCTGCTGGTGACGGATCCCCAAGAAGCCTTTTCCCGCCTGAAGCCGGACGGGGACTATCTGGGGCCATTCCTTTTCGGCCTCGTCGTGGCGTGGGTCATGACGGTGATCAGCCAGATGTGGAGTGTCACCATGTCCTCGGTCTTCACCCTCGGAGACGCGAGCAGTTTTGGCGTCGCCACCGGCTTTGGCTTCTTGCAGATGATCTTCTTTCTGGTGCTCTACCCGGTGCTCCACCTGATCATCATCTTCCTGTGGTCCGGACTCCATCACCTCGGCTTGATGATCTTTTCTGGCCTGGATCGGTCATCGCAGGGCTTTGAAGGAACCTTCAAGGTCGTGAGCTACGCGATGGTGGCCCAGCTCGCGAATATCGTTCCGGTCATCGGTCCGCTGCTTTCGCTGGTGGGCTTGATCGTGCTGGTGGTCATCGGCTTCCAGAAGGTGCACGGCTCATCCCAGATCGCGGCGGTCGGCGGCGCGCTCATGCCGACCGTGCTGTGCTGCCTGTGCATGATCGTCTTGATGGTGGTCTTCGGCGGCGCCATCGCAGCGGCGTTGGCCGGAGCCGGCGGCGCGGCGGCCTTCCAGTGATCGATCGTCTGGGCCTCCGTGCCTGAATCGCCTGTGGCCGCACCGTCTTCGGCTGACCTGGCGGCGGCCGCGGCCGCGAGGGAGGCCACGGCGCGACGAGGTCGCCGGCAAGGGGTGCTCTTTTGGGGCGCCGCCGCCTTCTGCGTCTTGGCGATGGCGCCTTTCGGCGAGCTGATTTCAGGGGCCCTTTTCGGTTGCCCGTTCAAAGAGCTCACCGGCTACCCCTGCCCGTCGTGCGGGACCACCCGATCCGCCCTCGCCCTCGCTCGCTTCGATGTGCTCGGCGCCCTTCTTCGCTATCCACTGCCGACCCTGGGGTGGATCGCCTTCATCGGCGGCGGGCTCTCCTTGTCGGCCTGGGCCCTCACCGGTCGGGATGTGCCGCCCCTGCCGCGCCGAATCCCGGGCTGGGGCCTCGCCCTCGGCGTCGCCGTCGTGCTCGCCAACTGGGGCTGGGCGATCGCCACCGGCGTTTAGCTTCGCCACAAAGTGCAGCCATAGAGGCGATACCGAAGGATGAGCAGAAGTTCCGCTGCGTCCAGGCCTTGGCGGAGCGTGAAGTCGACCCGGCCCGCCGGCAGCTTCTCTTGGCGGCCGTGAACACCTACCTAGAGTTGAATGCGGAGGAAAAAATGAAGTACGCCGAACGTGTGGAAGAAAGTACCCTAAGACCCGAGATTCATGAGTTGGAATTGACGCGGGCCGGCAAGCTCGAGCGAGAATATCGCATGAGATATACCGAACTTGGCCGCCGGGAAGGTGTTGAGCTTGGCCGCCGGGAAGGTGTCGAGCTTGGCCGCCGTAAAGGTGAGCTGGAAGCCAATCGCCGATTGCTGCTGAAACTGGCGTCCACGCGTGTAGGGGATCCACCCGAGCGCTTCGCCCAGTGGGTCTAGCAGCTTGGTGACGCCGACGCCCTGGAGGCGCTGGTAGACCGTGTGCTCGGGACGTCCAGTCCTGAGGAGCTCGACGCTCTGGTCCCTGCGGACTGAGGCGGAGCTCTTCGGGATCGCGATGTCGGCCCGTCGCCGAGGGCGGACTAAGGGGCCGTCGTGGCGCCGTCGGCGAGCGCGAGCACCTCGGCGGCGAGGCGGTGGCCGGCCCGGCCGTCGACTCGGTCGGTGACGCGTTCGATGATGCGGCGGCGCCCTTCGGCTTCGAGGCTCGGGTCGGCGAGACGGTCGAGCACGGCTTGGACGCATGCTTCCGCGCTCGAGACCACCTTGACGCCGCCGGTTTCAACCAGTTTCTCGTAGTGGGTCGAGTGGGTGAAGGCGTAGGCGCGGCCCTCCGGGAAGACGGCGTCGAATTCCAGGTCGTAGCCCATGCACACCGACGGACGGTCGAGAATCGCGCTATCGACGGTGAGCGTCGACGCGGCGTTGACGACCACGGCGGCGTGCACCAGCGTGGTGGCCTGCTCGCGGAAGAACTCCTTGGGCGGCACGAAGCCGCCGTAGTCCATGTGTTCGGCGGGCATCGTGTATTGAAGCTTCGCGCCTTTAGCTTCGACCGTCGCTTCGAGCTCGCGCCACCGGGCGCCGTCGTCTTTGGGGTGGAGGCGAATCAGGCACTGACACTCGGGCGCGGCTTCACCCAGGCGCTCAACGAGGTCAATCACCGCGAGGTGCTCGAAGGGGAGCCGGTGCGGGGTGCCCGTTCCGATCAAAATGAGGGGGCGCGCCGGGTCAAAACCCAGGTCGCGGCAGAAGTCCTCCCTGGACGTGAGCTCGCCGTCCCGGTAAGAGCCGTGGAAATCGAATTGTGGACTGCCGACCTCCACGACTTTGGACGGATCGAGGTGCGGGTAGAGGCGCAGGAGCTCGGCACTCATGTCTTCGCTCCAGCTCCAGAAGCGATCGAGGTCCGGAGGAAAGAGGGCCGGCTTGCTGGTCAGGTTGTCCCACGACTGGATGAGGGTGCCGCAGGGGATGTCGAGGTCGAGGGCGGCCTGCACGACCGGCAGGTCATGGCTATGGCTATTGAGCTTGGCGAGGGAAAGCGCCGTCGAAATGACCGCCGCCGGTTGATAACTCTCAAGAAGTGCCGTCCATTCGCGCGTGATCGGGTACTTGGAGATCGACCGACGGTAGGCGGCCTCGAGATGTGGCTGGAGGCCGCTACGCCGGACGATGTGGCCGAGGCCGTAGACGGCGCCTACATAGAGTCCCCCGAGCTTCGAATGGCCGGCGTCGGCGAGGCGCCGCATGTAATCGAGCGTCCGGTCGCTCTTGCCGGTGGTGATGAAGCGGGGAATGTAGGACTCCCACGCCAGCATACGGCCGAGCTGGCCGTCGGGGAGAAAGCGCGGGCGCCTGGGGAACTCGATCAGCTCGATGTCGCCGAGGTTCTGGACGACGCTGCGCAGCCTCGGGTCGTTGGGGCGGCTAACCGCGACTAAGAGGGGGCGCTCGGCCGCCACCGCTCGACCGAAGGTGCCGAGCAAGAGATTGCGAATGATCAGACCGGTTTCGGCGAGCAGCAAGACGGGACGTGGCGTCGACATGGCTTTCTGGGCGCTACGCGAAGTGTTGGCGGAGCAAAGTCTCGAGGGTGGCGAGCTGGAGCAGGACCTGGCGGTGGTTGGCGGCGCCGGCGCGGTGCTCGTCGAGCAGATTTCGGATGACCTCGGCGTTGAAGCCGACGTCGCGGAGGAGAATTTCGGGACCGGCGAAGAGGTCGTCGAAGAAGCGGGCCCACGTCGGATCCAGGCGCAACCACTCGTCGTAATTGGAAAAATAGCGACGGTAGGGGACATAAACCTCGCCGTCGGTGGCGCGCCAGGTCTCGAAGTAGAGGCGCTCGCGCTCCGCTTCGAGGCGGGCGGCCCGCGGCCACAGGTCCACCGGAGCAGACGCCGGCAGCAGGGTGCGCTGGTAAGGGACGTCCATCAGGTGCGGGGTCAAGCGCGTCAGAATCTTCTGGTAAAACGCGTGCCCCAGACGCTCTGAAGCGGGGATCTCCAGGAGCAGATCGAAGTGCGCGACGTCATAACTCGGGGTCGTATCTTCGTAGAAATAGCGCAGCCAGGATTGCCGCTGGATGATGACGCGCCACACCCGCCAGCGCAGCATGAAGCCGTCGACCAGGTCCGGCACCGACTCGTCCCGATCCTCGATGTGATGGCGCCACAGGTCCCGAAGCTCGGCCTCACTTTGCCGGGCCCGATTCGAGGGTCCGAGCAGCCGTTCGAGCAGCTCCGGCGACATCGTTCGAACTTTGCGGCTGACGTGGGCGAGGCCGGCGTCGGGGGTGACGTCCGGTGTCAGCAGGTCCGGCGCCATGAAACTTCCGCCGAGGGGCAGATCGAGGGCCAGACCTGTGGTCATGACATCGACCTCGGGGGCGAAGTGCGGGAAGGCGCCGAAAGCGTAGCTTTGGGTCAGGAGATCCAAACCTTCCGTGCGCCAGACCCCGAGTGCGGCCGAGTCGACGAAGTCCCCGGGCTCGAGGGTCAGGCTCCGGCATTCGAGGCTGAGGCGGTCAGCGATCTGTTCCGCCAGCGCCACTTCGCCGGATTGCTCCATGCCGAAGGTGCAGGCGAGCAGGCCACCCTCGCCGAGCTCCTCGCTGACCACGCCGGCGATGAGCCGCGAGTCGAGGCCGCCCGAAAGGTGCATGCCGTATCGGAGGCCGGGCCGCAGGCGCCGACGGACGCCCCGTCGCAAGCCCTCGGCGACCTCATCCGCCAGCGCCTCGACCGATGTGGTGCGCGGCCGGTAGCTCGAATGCGACCGCCGGTGCACGCTGAAGGTGTCGGATCGGGCGTCGAAGATGAGCGTCGTCGAGGGCTCGAGGATTTCGATGCCGCGGAAGAAAGTGCCGGCGTCGAGGAAGATCCGTCCGAAGCTGAGGTAGCGGTGGAGCGTGGCGAGGTCGACCTCGGCTGAGGCGGCGCCGCACGCGACGATGGCTTTGGCTTCGGGGGCGAAGTAGAAGGAGCGCGACGAGCGGTAGACGTTGAGCGGCCGCAGGCCGAATCGATCATTGGCGAGGATCGCGCGCTGGCGCCCCCCGTCGACCAGGGCGAGGGCGAATTCGCCGTCGACGTGGTCGAGGAAGTCGGGGCCGTAGTCGGCGTAGAGGCGCAGGCACGTCTCGGCGGCGGTCTCCGGACTATCCGGCGACTCTGTCCGCGGCCAGAGCCATCCGTCGACAACCGCCGTCACCGGTTCACGTGAAGCGGCGGGATCGTCCAGCACGCCGTGGTGCAGCAGGCCGACGGCGGCGAAGGTCGAGCGCCGGTGGATGGCGCGGTAAGGGAGCTGCCGCTCGCCGGCCTTGGGCTGGAGGCTCCGCTCCATTGACGCCAGCTCGTCCGCCGCGTCGAGGCCGGGACGGGGGCCGAAGCGACCGAAGAGGCCCGGCATGCTAAGGGCCGTCCCCGCGGGCCCGCTGCCACAGGGCCTCGGCGACCAGCAGGTCGATCTCGGAGTCGATGTTGTGGGAGCGCTCCTCGGGCATCACGTACGGGCAGATGCGGCGACCCCAGATCGACCCGCTTTCCATCAACGGCGCGCGGCGCGTGAGGTAGATCGCCCCGTTGCGCATATAAGCCGGCGGGTCATAGTCCTGGCGGCGCGTGCCTTCGCGTTCTTCGGGGCCAAACGGCAGGAGCTCTCTGTGCTCGTCGATGCGCTTCATCAAGATCGGGTGGACAGCGAAGACCTGCACGACGCTGATCACGGAGTCGAATTCGGGGTTCTCCGTCAAGAGGTCGAGGGCCGCTTCGATATCTGCGGCGCTTCGGAACGGGGCGGTCGGCTGGAGCAGCAGCACCGCGTCGTAGGTCGTGCCGGCTCTGGTCTCCATCGCGTCGACGGCGTGCCTTAGGACCGGTACGGTGGGTACGCGGTCGCCGGCGAGCTCCGCCGGGCGCAGGAAAGGCACCTCTGCGCCGCACCCGCGGGCGACCTCGGCGATCTCGGGATCGTCAGTGGAGACGACGATCGCCGCGAGTCGGCGCTGGACGGCGAGCGCCGCGTCGACCGTGTGGGCCACGAGGGGCTTGCCGCCGACCGGCCTGAGGTTCTTCCGCACGACCCCCTTGGAGCCGCCGCGGGCCGGGATCACCGCCAGCACCCGTGGACCCGCGTCCACCCCGCGGGGCGAATCCGGCGCGTTCAATAGGTGAGCCTCTTATCGATCCCGAGGTCGGCCGTGGCGAGGAAATCGGCGATGCGTCGGCCGGCCTGGCCGTCGCCATAGAGGTGATGACCGTCGGGACGCGGGCCGGAGAGGTGGCGGCGGATCGCTGTGATGATGTCGCCGCGGTCGTAGGGCACATCGATGACGTTCGGGCCGCGGTCCCGCCCCGCCTGGCGGCTGCCGATATTGACCACCGGCACGCCGAGGTAGGACGACTCGCGGATGCCGACGCTCGAGTTGCCGACCAGGCAGCGGCAGCCGCAAAGCAGGCGCAGGAAGTCTTCCGGCGTGAGGTTTTTGAAGAAGTAGATGAACGGCACGTCGCGGGTCTCGCGGAAGTGGCGAATCCCTTTGGAGATGCGGTCGGAGCCGGCGTCGACGTTGGGCCAGAACCAAAATGTCGGCAGCGCGAGCTCCTCGATGGCGTCGAGAGTCTCTTGGACTTGGGCCAGTGAGTCGCCGTACTCGGTCGTGACGGGGTGCTGCATCACGACCAGGTAGCCGTCGGCCGGGTCGAAGCGCCCGCCGACGCCGCCGTAGCTCGCGAACGGGTCGAAGCCCGAGGCGCCGCCCGATTCGACGACGCGGGCCGCCAGATCCACCGACGGGCAGCCGGTGACGAAGACGCGGTCCGGCTCCTCGCCCATCTTGACGACACGGTCGCGGGCCTGGTCGTTGGAAACGAAGTGCAAGTTCGACAGCTTGGTGACGGCGTGGCGCACCTTCTCGTCGATCGATCCGGTAATTTCGCCACCCTGGACGTGTGCGACGGGGATATTGATATACGACGCGGCGATGGCGGTGGCGATGGTCTCGTAGCGGTCGGCGACGCTGATCACGACGTCGGGTTTGAGATTGTCGAAAATCGTCGCCAGCTCGACGATGCCGAGGCCGGTGGATTTGGCCGCGGTCACCGGGTTCTCGCCCTCGACGACCATATAGACCGTCTCGTCGGGCTCGAAGCCGTCGGCGCGGATGACCTCGACCACGGCGCCGTAGCGTTCGAGCAGCGCCGAAGCCCCCACCACCAGCTGGAGCTCCAGGTCCGGGTGGTCGCGGACGGCCTCGAGCACGGTCTTGATACGGGCGTAACTCGGACGCGCGGTGATGACGACGGCGACTTTTCTCACGGTGCTGCTTCCTCGGCGGGTGCGGATGCGGAGGCGGAGGTTCCGCCGCTGGCCAGCCAGCTTTCGAGCTTGCGGGCCATGAAGACTTCGGTGGCGGCCATCGACTCGCGGGTGGCGCCGGCGATGTGGGGCGTCACCAGCAGGTTGTGGCGACCGGAGCGCAGCATATCGCCCAGCCGTCCCCGCAGGCGGCGCTGCGGATCGCGCTCGTGGTGCACGACGTCGAGGGCGGCGCCGGCGAGTCTGCCGCCTTCCAGGGCGCGCGCCAGCGCGTTTTCGTCCACCAATTCGCCGCGGGCGGTATTGACCAGGTAGGCGCCCGCCGGCAGGAGCGAGAGCTCCCGCTCGCCGATCATGTTGAGGGTCGACGCCGTGAGGGGAGGATGCAGGCTCACGACGTCGCTGCTGAGCAAGAGGGCGTCGAGGCTGCCTTTGAGCTCGACGCCGTCGACGGGGCGAAGCGGTTCGGGGTCGAAGGCGGCGACGCGCATATCGAAGGCCAGGGCGTAGCGCGCCACCCGCCGGCCGACGCGGCCGAGGCCGACGAGGCCCAAGCGCTTGCCGCGCAGCTCACCGCCGCGGAATCGGTCGCGGTCGAAGTGGCCGGTGCGCGCTGCATCCGCCGCCGCCGGCACCCGTCGGATGAGACTGAGCAAGAGCGCCCAGGTGTGCTCCGGCGTCGCCACCACAGACTCGAGGAAATCGACCTCGCCGCGCAGCGAGAGCACCTCGACGCCCCGTTCGCGGGCGGCGTCGAGGTCGATATGGTCGAGGCCGGTGGTGGCGCTGACGACGGCGCGCAGGGCCGGGGCGGCCTCGAGCAGCTCGCGGTCCACCTTGTGACCCAGGCGCACGATCAAGACCTCGACGTCGTAGAGGCGACTGAGCAGGTGTCCCCGGTCGTGCTGGCCTTCCTCGAGCGGTCCCAACGAGCGCAGAATGCGGCGGGCCGCGTCGCAATAATTCTTGGCTTCTGCGTTCAGGATTCGGGGCATTGGACGGCGCGTAGGACGACGGGTCGGAGAGGGTGGAGGCTAAAGGTCGGCGAGATCGGCGTCGGTGAATCGCTCATCGGCTTCGAGCGGCCGGGAGAGCACGCGGCCAATGAGCGCGTCGAGGTGCTCGGCGCCGAGGCCATCGCCGGGTTTCTTGAGGGCGATATCGCCGCGCGTCAGCCGCTGCCCGGCTTCGAGGGGTCGCGCGGCCACCAGACTCTTGGTGAACAGGCCGCGCATCGAACGGAGCTCGTCGGCGAGGGCGTCTTTGTCGGTGGCCGGCAGCATCGGCGGGATGGCGCGGGCGCCGTCGCAGAGCTGGCGAAGCTCGGGGATGGTCAAAGAGACGGGCAGGTCCGGCGAGAAGACGTGGCGCGAAAAGGCGACGTGCACCTCCACGATCGACGCGCCGAGGGCGACCGCCGCCAAGCCGGCGTGGATCGTGCCGCTGTGGTCCGACAGGCCCACGGGTAGACCGTAGCGTGCGCGCAGCTCGGCCAGCACGCCGAGGCCGACTTTTTCCGGCGGCGTCGGATACATGGACGTGCACTGGAGCACGCTGGTCGGCAGCTCGAGGGCCAGCAGGCGTTCGACGGCGGCGTCGATCTCCGCCCAGTCGCTCATGCCGGTCGAGAGCACCGTGGGCAGGCCGGAGCTGGCCATGGCGTCGAGGAGCGGGCCGCTGCCGACCTCGCCCGAGGCGATTTTCCACGCGTCGACGCCGATGCGCTCCAGCAGCTCGACGGCGGCTTCCGAGAACGGAGAGCTGATGAAAAGCAGGTCGCGCTCGGCGGCGTGGGCCTTGAGTCCGGCCCACTGCGCCTCGCTGAACTCCATCCTTTGCCAGTAGTCGTATCGACTGTCGTCCTGGCGGCTGAACTTGGCCCGCCAGGGCTCACGGCGGGTGCTTTCGGCGGCGGCGATGTGGGTTTGGAATTTGACCGCGTCGGCGCCGGCTTCGGCGACCGCGTCGATATAGGCGTGGGCCATGCCGAGGCTGCCGTCGTGGGCTTGGGCGATTTCGGCGATGACGACGCAGCCGTCGTCTTGGCGCTGGGTGAAGGGTGAGTTCATGTCGAAGAGGAGGTTCGGAGCCTTAGACCGCTATTTGTGCAGCAGAAATACTGACGAACGCAGGGGCGCCGTGGCGGGCCGCCGGAGCTGCTGGGAGAGCCACAGGCGCAACTCGTAGCGCGGGGAACCGCGCTTGGCCGGGGCCTCACCGAAGCCGACGAGGCGCAGGAGCGATGAGAGCGGGGGCTCGGCGCGCCGGCTGAGCTCGCCGAAAAGGATCTTGCCGAAGCCCGCGGCCTCGAAGGCGGCCCGCCACTCGCGACGTCGGTATTCATGCTCGCCGTTTTGGCGTCGGGTCAGACGCTGGTCGAGGGGGTAACCGAACCGCTCGAGGAACGGGCGCCCGTAGACGGTATCCAGCAGATCATCGACTTCATCGTCGGTCATCGAGTCCGGCTGGACGCGGTCGAAGCCGAGCAGAAAACCGCCGGGCTTGAGGACGCGGTAGGACTCCCGCATGGTCTCGTCGAGGTTGTTGCTGTGGTGGAGGCAGCCGAGCTCAATGACGAAGTCGAGAGATTCATCCTCGAGGCCGATCTGGTCGAAGGAGCCGAGGGCTCGGGTCACCTTCGGTCGATCCGCAGGGGGAAGGCAGGCCTCGATCACCCTGGGCTGGATCAATTTGACGACGTCAGGTACGTACTCGAGGGCGATGATGCGTTCGACGTCGGCTCGCTCAGCGAGGGCACACGAGAGTAGGGCCGTGCCGGCGCCGAGCTCGATTCCCCGGCCGGCGAAAGGGTGGCCGAGGAAATGCCGTTCGGCGGCGCCGATGAGCTGTCGCGCCTGCGGCAGGGTCATTTTCGTATAGACGTCGATGGCTTCTTGGATGGGCCTATCTTGGAATCGACGGGCGAAGTGATTCCGGTTCTGTACCGCCGGTGAGTCGAGCTCGCCCTGGGGAATAGGCCATTCCAAGAAGCCTTCGTGGGCGTCGCCGATCATGGGGTGTCTCCCGGAAGCCCCGTTTGTAGGGGGCTCTGGCTCTTCGGGTCGGCTTCGAAGGTCCACAGACTCGGCCAGCAGAGAAAGCCCTTGCGCGAAGAGAGGACCGTTCCGCTGCCGTGGACGTCGCGGGGGGTGACCTGGAAGCTGCAGGCGCGGTCGATGCGGTCGACGCGTTTGTGGCCCTCCTGGAGCTGCACCGTCAAGAAGTAGGTGCCGTGGTTGAGCGGCAGATGCTCGAGGCGACAGTGGAAGACGCCGCGCTCAGCCTCCTCCGGTGTCTTGTCGCCGGACAGGCGGGGGCTGATTGAAAGCAAGCGGTTGCCTTCTTCGTCCGAGAGGCCGACGGTGGCGTAGGGCTGGTGCAGCGGGCGGCCGGCGTCGAAGTGAATAGAGAGGGTCACCGAGTCTCCCATCGGCACGAGGCCCGGGTCTCCTTCGTCGCTCACGACGCGCAGCTCGGTCAGACTCGGTCGGGAGTCGCGGCTCCGGTTCTTGTGGTGTGTGAGATCGAAGGTATTCCCCGAATCGAGGTTCTCTGTGCCGGATTCGAGATAAGCGCCGACGACCTCGTGGGTCTCGCCGTCCATGCGAAGACGGCCGCCGTCGATCCAGATCGTGCGCGAGGCCAGTCGGCGCACCGCGCTCAGGTTGTGGCTCACCAGCAGGATCGTGCGGCCGGTGCCGCCCAGGTCGCTGATCTTGCCGAGGCACTTGGTTTGGAAGGCGAAGTCGCCGACCGCCAGGACCTCGTCGACGAGCAGAATCTCAGGCTCGAGGTGGGCCGCTACGGAGAAAGCGAGGCGCACATACATGCCGCTCGAGTAGCGCTTCACCGGCGTGTCGATGAAGGTCGAAAGCTCGGCGAATTCGACGATCGAATCGAAGCGGCGGTCGATCTCCGTCTTGCGCAGACCGAGGATGGCGCTGTTGAGGTAGATGTTCTCGCGCCCGGTCAGCTCGGGGTGGAATCCGGTTCCGACCTCAAGCAGCGATCCGACCCGGCCCCGGATGATCGCCTGGCCTTCGCTGGGTTCGGTGATCCGCGAGAGTAACTTGAGCAGCGTCGTCTTGCCGGCGCCGTTGCGGCCGATGACGCCGACAACCTCGCCGGGCTGGACCTGGAAACCGACGTCGCGAAGAGCCCAGAGCGTTTCTTCAGAGCGCTCGATGCCGCGGCCGCCGGCGAGGGCGGCGAGGCGCCTGAAGGGCGCCGTGGCGAGCTCCGTCAGGCTTTCTCGGAAAGTCTGGTATGCCGCCTGCTGGGCGCCGATCTGGTATCGCTTACCGAGGCCTTCGACCTCGATCGCCGCTTTCTGGGGACCGCTCACTCCGGGGCCTCCGGTCGAAAGAGTCGGCGGACGGGGGTCGCCCGGCGGATGCCGTGGACACGGCGACCCCTCGGGAGCTGAGGGACGCGCTGGGGGTGGTGGTTGCTGGTGGGCATAGCGTCGGCGAAGGTTGGATGGAGGGTCGGCGCGAGGTTGAGATCCCGCAGCAGCTAAACCAGATCGGCGAAGCTGCGCTCCATCCGCCGGAAGTAGAAAGCTCCGGAGACCAAGAGCACCAGCGACGCCAGGGCGGAGACGGCGATCATCGGGCCGGGGGCGGTCTCGGTGCCGAGCAGGGCCCAGCGGAAACCTTCAACGACGCCGACCATAGGGTTCAAGCTGTAGACCAGCTGCCACTTCTCGGCCAGCAGACTGCTCGGATAGGCGATCGGGGTGGCGAAGAGCCATAGCTGGGTGGCGAAGGGCACGGTGTAGCGCACGTCGCGGAATTGCACGTTCATCGCCGAGAGCCACAGGCCGACGCCGAGGGCCGTGGTCGTCGAAAGCACCAGCAGCAGCGGCAGGAAAACCACGTTGATCGTCGGCGCGATGCCGAAGTAGGCCATCATCAAGAGCAGCACGCCGAAGGCGAGGATGAAGTCGACGGCGCCGGCGATGACGCTCGAGAGCGGGATCACCAGGCGGGGGAAGTAGATTTTTCGCAGCAGATTGGCGCTACCCACCAAACTATTCGACGACTGGCTGAGGGCGTTGGCGAAGAAAGTCCACGGCACCAGAGCGGCGAAGCTGAAAATCGGGTAGGGCAAGCCGTCGGACGGAATCTTCGCCAAGCCGCCGAAGAAGAGGCTGAAAACCACCATCGTGAGCAGCGGCTGCAGGATCGCCCACAGCACGCCCAGCACGGTCTGCTTATAGCGGACTTTGATGTCCCGCCAGGTCAGGAAGAAAAGCAGCTCGCGGTACTGCCAGAGCTCGCCGAGGCCGAGCGACACCCAGCCCTTTCGCGGGCGGATGACCAGGACTGGAATGTCAGACGGGGCGGAACTCATCGATCGAATGGGCTGTGCTGGGCGGGGCGCGGGGGAGGGCGCCGCGGAAGGACGGCTGTCTAGGGCGGCTGACGCCTGGGTACGGATGGCGGCGGGGGGCGCCGACAGCCGGCCGCGACGATCCTCTCGGAGAGGTCACGCGCCGCGGCGGGGAAGTGATGGCTCCGGGCCGGACTCGACGCGGACTTTGTAGGCGGCTTCAGCGCAAAGTGCGCAGGTAGGCGGCGATCGCCGTCGCGTCTTCTTCGGTCATGCGGAACGGCGGCATCGGCAGCATCAGGATGCGGCCGTCACGGTTGACGCCGGTGGTCATCAGGGTGACGAATTCTTCGTCGGTGTGCTGGGGCAAGCCGGCGATACGCGGCGCCCTGTAGGCCCAGGGCTTGGCCCAGGTCGGAGGCATGGGCACTGGCACCGGGGCTCCGCCGAGCCAGTCGCTTTTGAGCAGCTTGCCTTTGACGGTCCGGCCTGAGTGGCACTGGCCGCACATGGCGACATTCTCCACCAGGTAGCGCCCCCGCTCGATCGCCGGGTTGACCGGCTCCTGCGCCGGCGGGGTGACCTCGGCGGCGGCCGCGGTCGACGCGTTATTTTCAACCGAGGTTTCTCCGGTCACGGCGAACGGCAAGACCGACATCGAGAGCGCAAAGCAGATCAGTAGAGCGCGTTTCAAAATCTTCTCCTTCAAATACAGTTCGAGGCCGCGGGAGCTAGGCGAGGCGTGCTCGGCGGGGTGTGTGTGCTCAGGGTCACGCGGCTCGCGCATTATCTCACGGATATCTAAACTCGGACCTATGGCGACACTCACAGACCGTGCCCTCCTCAGTGCCCTGCGGCTCTTGCCGCGAAACCTCGTGTCCCGCGGTGCCGGACATGCGGCGTCGATTCCGTGGCCGCGTCCGCTGCGGCCTTACCTATGGCGAGCTTTCGGCCGCGCCGTGGGCGTAGATTTCAACGAAGTGCGGGATCCGCTGGCGAGTTTCCCCTCGCTCCAGGACTTCTTCGTCCGCCACCTGAAAGACGGGGCTCGGCCCGTGGACGGGGCGGCGGATGCCCTCGTCTCGCCCTGTGACGGAGCCTGGGGTCAAGCCGGCTCCGTGGAGAAAGGCCAGGTGCTTCAAGTCAAAGGCCGCCCGTACTCCCTGGCCGAGCTCTTGGGTAGCGCCGAAGAGGCGGAGGCCTTTGAAGGCGGCCGATTCGCGACGCTCTACCTCTCGCCGAAGGACTATCACCGCTTCCACACGCCGTGCCGGGCGACTTTGGCCCGGGTCAGGTACCTACCCGGGGGCCTGTGGCCGGTGAACCGGGCCGGCGTCGAGCTCGTGGACTCCCTCTTCGCCCGCAATGAGCGGATCTGTGCTTTCTTCGACGTTGACGAGCCGGGTTACACCGGGCGGTTCTGCCTTGTCGCCGTCGGCGCCACGATGGTCGGCAAGATTCGCCTAAGCTTCGACTCGATGGAGTCGAACCTCGGCGGTCGACGCCGGCGGCAAGAGCGGAGCTACGGCGGCGGAGAGCTCACCTTTGAGCGGTGTGCGGAGTGGGGGCGCTTCCACTTCGGGTCGACCCTGGTCTTGGTCGCGACGCCGGGCACGCTCGCTTTGGACGTCGAGCCGCGGGGTACGGTTCTGCGGCTCGGGCGCCGGATCGGCAGCCTGGGCCGGGGCGCGTCGGCCGGGTGAGCCCGGGCGACCCCGCGTGGGAGCGGGTCGAAGAGCTCTTCCACCGGGCCCTGGAGCTGCCCCCGGAAGACCGCCACGCGTCGCTAGCGGGCGAGGAACCCGGCGTCGCTGCTGCGGTGCGTCGCCTGCTCCGGGGCGCAGACGTGGCGACGGGATTCCTCCAAACCTCGACCTCGGTCGCGGAAGAACCGAGCCTCGGCGTCGGCGATCAGGTCGGCGCCTGGCGCGTCGACGCCTGGCTCGACGGCGGCGGCATGGGGGAGGTCTACCGGGTGACCCGGGCCTCCGGGGATTATGAGCAAGCGGCGGCGCTGAAGCTCATGCGCCGGCGGCCCGACCCCTCCCGTTTCGTGCGCGAGCGTCAGCTCCTGGCCCGCCTCGAGCACCCCAATATCGCCCGCCTGATAGACGGCGGGGAGTCTGGCGGTCGGCAGTTCATGGTCGTCGAGCTGGTGGACGGAGAGGCGATCACCGAGTCTTGCCTCCGCCGCAACACCCCGGAGCGCGCTCGGCTCGAGCTCTTTTTGCAGCTGTGTGCCGCCGTGGCCCACGCCCACGGGCGTCTGGTGCTGCACCGCGATATCAAGCCGTCCAACGTGCTCGTGACCGCCCAAGGGGAAGTCAAGCTGGTCGACTTCGGGGTGGCCCACTCCCTGGACGCCGTCGAGGGCGACCTCAGGGCGCCCCTGACGGTGGCCTACGCCGCCCCGGAGCAGCTCGCGGGCGATCCGGTGTCGACCGCCACCGACGTCTACGCCATGGGCTTGGTACTCGAAGAGCTGCTGGCCTGCCGACGGCGCGGTCGCCGCCCGGGTTCGGCTGAGGCTGACGGGGTCGCAGACGGGCCACAGGTCCAGGTGGACCTGCGGGCGATCCTCAGCCGCGCCCTCGAGTCGGACCCGTCCCGCCGCTATCCGTCGGCGGAGGCCCTCGCGGAGGATGTGCGCCGATACCTCACGCGCCGGCCGGTGATGGCCCGCCGCGGCGGACGGCTCTACCGCGCAGGACTCTTGCTCTCGCGGTATCGAGTGGCGGCGACGGCGCTCGGCCTGCTGGCCCTGAGCTTGGCGCTGGGCTGGTGGACCTCTGCGCGGTCGGCGGATCGGGAGCGTGACGCCGCCCGCCGGGCCCAGTCCGCGCTGGCCGCCGCGGAGGCGGCCCAGCGAGAACAGAGCTTCGAGGCCCGCACGCTCGAGGGCTACCGGCGGAGCCTGCAGGTCCTCAGCGCCGATCCTGCTGTCGACGGCGGAGGTCCGGTGGACCTCGGCGAGCGGCTGGTTGCGTTGGCCGATAGCGCGTCCGGGCCCTTCCTCGACGGCTCGGTGCGCGATGGCTATCTGATCTATTCGATCGGCCAGCATTTCATGCATCGATACGACTTCGCCCGCGCCGCCCGGGTCCTCGGGGTTTTTGGGCAGGTGCCTCTGGACGCCTCCGGCGGCGACGTCGACCTGCTTCTGGAAGCCCGGTCGGATCTGGCGCGGGCGTGGCATGAGCTCGGCCGGGGGGCGGAAGCGGCGG
>JBCDKB010000010.1:0-41502 GCA_038747035.1 Acidobacteriota bacterium
CCGGAATGGAGGGCGGCGCCAGACCCTGGCCCGGGGACTGGGCCATCATCTGCTGCTGATATTGGGCCATCATCTGCTGCATCATCGGCAGGAAGAAGGCGCCGCTCTCATTCGGGTCGATCTTGGGGGTCTTGGGAGCTTGCGGCTGGGGCGGCGGTTCGGCGCTCGGCTTTTCCTGGGCCGGCACTTCAACCACCCGCGGCTTGACAACTTTGAGGGTGCCCGTCGAGACGTGCTTGGCGTAGATCTCCGACACCTGGAAAAGGTTGGTCATCGAGCCTTTGCTGATCTCTTCGATCGTGCGGTCGTCATCCACCCACTCGAGCAGGCTCCGGTCGAATTCTTCGAGCTCGAGCGCCTCGATGTCGCGCACCAGAACCGGGACGCAGAGCGGCGACGGGATGACCTGCTGGAGACGCGTCCATTCGTCGGTCCTGCGGGTGCCCTCGAGCACGATCCACTGGACGTCGAGCTCCATGCGCACCATATTCTCGGACGGTAATTCGTCGTCGAGGAACTCGAAGGCGCCCTGCGGCCACGTGAAGATGTCGTAGATGCCTTCTTCCGCCTTGAGGCGAAGCATCTGGTTCAGGTCTTCCTCGGCGATGGAGCCCATCGACACCAGGATTTTGCCGAGCAGCTTCTTCTCTTCTTTTTGCCGCGAAACCGCTTCGTTGACTTCTTCTTCCGCCAGATAACCGTGGCTGACGAGGAAACGGCCCAGGTACTCACCGGGATCGGTGGACGCCGAGGAAATGATGACGCCTTCGTCGAAGAAGATGCGTTTGACGACGTTGGACGGCGGCCCCTTTTCGATCATCAGGGTGCCGGTCTTTTGTCCCATGGACAACCACTGCAGCAGCTCTGCGAGCTGCATGGTCTTTAGGTTGCCAGAGATGCCCATGGGTGGATCGTCGAGCTCGAAGGATATGGATGAATGTGCAAAACAGGATGGTGATTATATAGGAAGGGACCGCCATTCGAAGGTCGGCTCGACGCCGAATGGTCTGGCCGCAAAGGGGGCGCCCGGGCCCCGAGAATCGGCGGCGGGGGTCGTGAACTTATCTGCCCCCGGCGTGCCCGTGCCCGTCGAGGTTATAGTCGATGATATGACCCGAGTCTTTTCCTGGGGCCGGGGGCATAGGGGTAAAAAAGTCCAAGCTTGCGTCCGGCGAGGAGGGCCGAATTCGGCCGGCGGCGGCGCTTTGGTCTCGACGATCGCCTTTCTTTTTTGCTTGCTATGGCCGGCGGCGCTCCACGCCCAAAGCTACTTGATCCGGACTTATACCGAAGCCGACGGCCTCGCGAGCTCGACCGTGTACGACATCGCCCGCGGCCACGAGGGACTTCTATGGTTCGCGACCCGGAGCGGCATCTGTTCCTACGACGGCGCCCTGTGGCGGCGGGTCGAGTTGGAGGAGGGCCTTCCGGCCACGAGTTTTTTGCGCGTCGAGGTGGCGAGGGACGGCACGGTCTGGGCTTTTAACAACACCCATATCCAGGTCTACTTCCGACGCCAGGGGCAGTGGATCAGTCTCCCGCCCTTCGGCAACGCCCGGTGGAATTGGTACACGGCTTCGGAGCTGGCGCTGCTCGAGCACGGCGGGGCGACCCGTCCGGCGGTCGCCAGCCGCCTGGGACTTTTTGTCTGGGGCGGCGAGCGGTGGCACCACCACGCCGTTGGCCCGGTCCTTTCCCTGGAGTCTATGGGGGATCGGCTGATCTTCGGCGTCGAGCAAGGGCTCTTCGAGCTCGACGCGCCCGGCGGTGAGCCGCGGCCGCTTGCGGTCAACGGGCCGGTGATTGACCGGCCGGTCCTAGGGCTGGCGGCGACGCCAGGCCCGCAGGCCAACGAGCCTCGCGACCTATGGGTCTACCGGGCCTCCGCCTCCGGGGAAGGGCAGTTCGAAGTCGGCCGCCTCGAGAGGCGGCCCGACGGCGGCTGGACCTATGGCGTTGTCTTTCCCGGGGCGCCGAGGCTGAGCGACCAGCCCGGCGAGATTCGCCTCGCGCCGGACCGCAGGGGCGATGTTTTCGTCGCCGACCGTCGCCAGCTCTTGCACCTCGCCGCGGACGGCACTTTGGAGCGCTTCAGTCTGCAAAGCGGATTCATCGCCCCCGGCGCCACCGGCCTCGAGCTGGGGGAGGACGGGGTTCTTTGGACGACCAGCGAACGCGGCGTGAGCAAGCTCATCAGCCGCCGCTTCGCGTCGTATCAAAAGGCCGACGGCTTGCTCGAAAGCGAAGTCTCGGCGATTCTTGAGCTGGAGCCCGGCGCCATGCTGCTCGGCCACGACGGGGGTCTCTCCGAAATGCGGGGCGGGAGGGTTGTCACCACCTGGGCGATCCCGCCGACGGATGAGGGCCGCACCGGCCAACGGCGAGTGATGGATCTTCTTCGGGTCGGAGCCGACGTCTGGGCGGTCACGCCGTCAAAGATCTGGCGTCTGCCCGACGCTGAGCTCGCCGCCGTCGAGCCCTTGGCCGACGGCGGCGTGGAGCCGCCGTCCCAGCTGGCGAGCGCCGCCCTCGATCCCGAAGGCCGGCCGTGGGTCGCCGGGGAAGGCCTCATGGTCTTTGAAGACGGAGCCTTCCAGCCGATGGAAAGCCCCGCGCCGTGGGGCCAGGTCCGGCGGCTGCATACGGCGGGGGACCTCTACGCCGCCACGGTCAGTCAAGGGCTTTGGCGCTTGCGGGGCGGGGCGTGGTCACGGTTGATGCGCGCCGACGGCACCTCGCCGTCGCTCTACACCGTCATGGACTGGCGATCGGAGATCTGGGTGGGGGCCGATGAAGGACTCTTTCGCCTGGTCGGCGGGCAGCTGGTCAAGGCCCGACAGCCGGCGATCGACCGGCCGGTCTACGCCTTGCGCGAAGACGCCGAAGGGACGCTTTGGGTGGGCACCGACCTGGGCCTCGTGCGTTGGGACGGGCGCCGGGCGCGGCGCCTCGGACGCCACCAGGGCCTCGCCGGCCATGAAATCAACCGCGACGGCCTGGTCGTCGACCATCGGGGGCACCTGTGGATCGGCACCGCCCTCGGCTTATCGCGCTATGTGCCGGCTTTGGATGCCCGGCCGACGCCGCCGGTGCCGGTGCTCGACGGCGTGGAGGTCGGCGGCGAGCTCGAATCCTTGCGCTCGCCACTCGACATCGCGTGGAACCGTAATCAGCTGAGCTTCCGTTTCCGCGCCCGCACCTTCATCGACGAAGAGCGCCTCCAATTCTCCGGGCGGCTGGTCGGCTTTGACGACGAGTTCCAGCCGCCCTCCCGCGCCCTCGGTCGGCGTATGCACTATACGAACCTGCCGTCGGGGGACTACCGGTTCGAGATCCGCGCCCGCCACGGGCCGGAGGGGGCGTGGGGCCCGACGGTGCGTTCGCCGCTGCTGCGGGTGGGGCGGCCGTTCTGGCGATCCCCGGTCTTTTTCGCCGGCCTTCTCCTGGGCTTGGTACTTGTGGTCGGCGCCGGCGTTCACTTCCGGGCGACCCGGCGGCACGGACGCAGGCTCGAACAGCTGGTCGATGATCGGACCCGCGAGCTGACGGCGACCAACCGCCGCTTGACCGCCGAGGTCGACGGCCATCGCCGGACTGAAGAGCGCCTGCGGTCGGCAAAATCCGAAGCGGAGGCCGCGAGCCGGGCGAAGTCCCGGTTCCTCGCCGTCATGAGCCACGAAATCCGGACCCCGATGGCCGGGGTCCTGGGCACCGTCGAGCTGCTCGAGCGCGGCGAGCTCGCGGGGCGTCAGCGGGAGCGCGTCCTAAATCTGCGCCGATCCGGGCAAGCGCTGCTGACGCTGCTCGACGACCTGCTGGACTATTCGCGGAGCGAAGCGGGGCGCCTCGAGCTCTATGGCGAACCCTTCGAGCCCCGGACCATCGTCGACGACGTGGTCGCCCTTTTCGGGTCGATGGCGGCGGAGAAGGGAGTCGCGCTCCGCAGCGCCGTGGCCCAAGGGGTGCCGACGTGGCTTGAAGGGGACGTGTCGCGGGTGCGTCAAGTGCTCGTGAATCTCACGGGTAACGCGCTGAAGTTTACCGCCCAAGGTGGCGTGGACCTGCGGGCCGACTGGTCTGCGCAAGGGCTCGAGATCACCGTCAGCGATACCGGTATCGGCATTCCGGAGTCCGACCGGGAGCGCCTCTTCGAGCCTTTCCAACAGGTCGACCTATCGGCCGGTCGGCGATTCGGCGGTACCGGCCTCGGGCTCGCCATCTGCCGGCAGCTCGTGTCCGCCATGGGGGGCGAGATCCGGCTCGAGAGCGAGGTCGGCGAAGGCTCCAAGTTCACCGTGCTTTTCCCGCTGCCGGCCACCGCCGCGCCGCCGCCTTCGGCCGTCGGCTCACAGGACACCGCCGCCGACGCCCTCGGCCTGAGCGTCTTACTCGCGGAAGATAACCTGCTCGTTCAGCAGCTGACCGTCGAGATGCTCGAGCTGCTCGGCTGTCGAGTCGCCGTGGCGGCGGACGGCGTCGAAGTGCTCGACGCCCTCGAAGGCCAACACTTCGACCTCGTGTTGATGGACGTGCAAATGCCCGTCCTCGACGGCCTCGGGGCGACCCGGCAGGTGCGCCAGCGCTGGCCAGAGCGAGAGCTGCCGATCGTCGCGCTCACCGCCCACGCGCTCCGCGGCGACCGCGACCTCTGCCTCGCCGCCGGCATGGACGACTACCTCAGCAAACCCCTCACCCTGCTCGCCCTCGAAACCAAGCTCAAGGAGTGGTCGATTCGTCACTGACGGCCGTGAAGCCGCCGGCGTCGGCGAGGGCGAAGGCGGGGGCGCAGATGCCGCCGAGGGGGGTGGACGGCATGGCGCGGACGACGGGGTGGCGTCCGATGCCGCTGATGCGGGCGAAGGCGGCGAGCAGGCTCGTTTCCCAGGCGAGGTCGGGGAGCGGCGCGCCGAGCTGGCCGTTTTCGATGCGGCGGACGCCGCAGGCCACGGCCCGGATGCCGAGGCGCTTGGGGTCGTAGCACTCCGGCCGTTCGAGGTGGGAGATGAAGACACCGCCGTCGGCGCGGCCGAGCAGCTCGGTGAGGTCTTGGTGCCCGGGGAGCACGAAGAGATTGCCGAACATCGCGTCTTCACCGCCGACGGATTGGCCCGTCGGCTCGAGGCCGGCGGCGCCGCCCTGGACCCGGTTTAAGGCCGGGGTCGACGCCCGGCCTTCGACGATCAGGTCCACGGGGCGTTTGGTCACGCCTTCGAGGTCGAAGGGAAACGGCATCCCGGGCGTGCGGCTCGGATCGTCGCGCACGTGCACCGCGCGGTCGAAGACCTGGACGCCGCGGTGCTGGGTGAGGAATGACGTGCCGTCGAGGTAGGCGCGGCCGGCGAAGGCGAAGGTGTTGGCGATATCGAGCAGCTCGATGACGGCTTCCGGCGCGAGCACGGCGGTGACTGGAGACGTCGGCGGCGTTGCGACGTCGCCGACGTCGCTGGCGCGGCTGCGGGCCCGCTCGAGGGTGCCGACGGGGTCGAGCGCTTCGAGGGTGCGGGCGGACGCGGCGGCGTAGCCGCGGCCGATGCCGTCGCCGACGGTGACCGAGAACGTCACCTCGGTACTGGCGACGTGGCGACGCAGGCCGTGGCTATTCCAGACCGCGAGGTGGGTCCGCGAGTAGTGGAGCTTGCCCTCAACGCCGTCGGCTTGAGACGCTTCGCCGCCGCACCAGTCGCCCAACAGCTGGGCGGCGGCGTCCGCGTCGAGGGTCTCGATGGACCGATCTCGGATCGGCGGTCCGGACTCCGCGGACTGTTCGGCGTCCGGCCCCTCGGGGGAGGCGTCGGGCCGCGGCAGGAGCCGGTCGCCGCCGCGCAGCCGGGGCTGGGCGGTGGCGACGGCGAGGGCGTGGCGCACGGCGCCTTCGAGCTGGGACGGATCGGTGACGTCGGTGCGGTGCCAGCCGAGGCGTCGTCCTTCGACGACCCGGATCAGGACGGTAATGCGAGGCGACTCGAGGTGGGAGCTCCGGGGCCGGGTGTTGGCTTCCCCATGGCGGCGCTCGAACCACACGATCTCGGTTTCGTCGGCGACCGAGCTGTCGAGCACCCGCTGCAGAATGTCGGCGACGCGCTTGCGCTTGGTGAGGCGCCGGGGGCGATCAGGGGCGGCGACGGGTTCGGCGGTCGGCTCAGCGGCGGGGTCGGCGGTCTTGTCCATCGCGGGCAGTCTAACTCGCCGCGGGCGCCGGGGCGCCTAGCGGGGCAGGGACGGCGCGTTGCGCAGCCAACGCCCGAGCACGTCGGCGAGCTGCTCTTGGGTAAACGGCTTCGCGAGGTAGTCATCCATGCCTGCGGCGAGGCACTTCTCCCGATCCCCGGCCATGGCGTGGGCGGTGAGCGCGACGATCGGCAGGTGTCGCGCCCCGACCTCCCGTTGGCGGATGCGCTCGGTGGCGGCGTAGCCGTCGAGCTCGGGCATCTGGCAGTCCATGAGCACCAGGTCGAAGTGCGCGTCGTCGAGTGCCCGGATCGCCTCCACGCCGTTCTCGACCGAGCGGTAGCGGTATCCGAGCTCGTCGAGCTGCGCTTCCAGCAGATGGCGATTGATCGGATTGTCCTCCGCCACCAGGACTTCGAAGTCGCCGTGGCGGCCGGCGGCTGGGGGCGCCGTCATCGGCGGCCCGGTCGGCTCCCGGTCCACCGGCGCCAGTCGGCAGGTGAAGGAGAAGGTCGAGCCCTCGCCGAGGGTCGACTCGACCTCGAGCTCGCCGTCCATCAGCTCCACCAGCCGTCGGGAAATCGCCAGGCCGAGTCCGGTGCCGCCGAAGCGCCGGGTGGTCGAGGCGTCGGCCTGGGTGAAGGGCTCGAAGAGGCGTTCTTGCTCCGCCGGCTCGAGGCCGATGCCGGTGTCGCGCACCGACACCCGGAGCCGCATGCGGCGCCCAGGGCGAGGGGTGCCCGTCACGCGGACATCGACCGAGCCGCGTTCGGTGAATTTGATGGCATTGCCGAGCAGGTTCAAGAGCACCTGGCGGAGTCGCAGGGGGTCCCCCAGCACGTGCTCCGGCAGACGCTCGTCGAGGGACCAGGCGAAGTGGAGTCCCTTCGCCTCCGCACGCGGCTGCATCAGCTCGAGGGCCCCGGTGAGTGTCTGGATCAAGGGAAATTCGGCGCGCTCAAGCTCCAGTCTCCCGGCTTCGACTTTGGAAAAGTCGAGCACGTCGTCCACGATGCCGAGCAGCGCGGCGGCGGAGTCGTGGATCATGCCGACGCGGTGGCGCTGGGTCTCGCCGAGGCCCGCGTCGCGGCCCAGCAGTTCCGACGCGCCGAGGATGCCCCCCATGGGCGTCCGGATCTCGTGACTCATATTGGCGAGGAACGCGCTCTTGGCCTGGTTGGCGCGGTCGGCGGCCTCTTCGCTGCGGCGCAGCGCTTCCACTTCCGCCTCGATGCGCATGAAGCGCCGGCCGAGGGAGACGATGAAGCAGGTGATCAGGAAGGCGAAGCCGAGGCTCGTCAGTCTCGGGTTGTGCAGGTAGCCGCGGTCGACGGCGGCGTCGTGCAGGAAAGCGGCGCTCGCCCCGACGGCGCCGACCGCCATGGTCTGGGCTTCGGGGTGGCGATTCCAAGCGGCCCGGATCACGATCACGGAGCCGGTGACGATGACGACCAGCATGAGGCCCTGCCACCACGGCAAGAGCACGATATTGAGGCGAAGCCCCGGGAGGAGGGCGACCGCGCCGACGGCGAGGTTGAGAACCTGCATGCCGCGCAGGGCCGGTCCGATGCGCAGGCCGATCAGCGGCCAGACGAGCTGGATGAAGCCGGCGAGGATCAGGTAGAGCAGCCCGTGCTCGATCTCCTTCATCAGCACGAATCGGTCGCTGAGCTCAAAGCGCCACTGGGTGATCAGGAAACCGTAGAGGGCGAAGGCGGTCGAGAGGCAGGCGAACCAGAAGAAGCCTTTGTGGGCCGGGCGTCGGCGAAAAAGCTCGAAGTGGGCGAGGCCAAGAAGAAGAAACCAGCCGCTCAAAAAAAGCGGCAGCAGCTCTGCATGGTGCTCCAGGTGCACCAGAGTGTCGATCGGGCCGAGCCGCAGCGGGCCGGCGTGCACGCCGCCGACGGTGCTGCGGGTCACGGGCGATTTCCACACCCGCAGGGCGAGCACGACCTCGCCGTCTTCCAGCATCGACGGCGGCAGTGCGTAGGTGCCGTGGCGGTCGTAGTTCAGCCGCGGTTCGGGCGGCAGCGCGCCGACACCGCCGAGCTCGACGCCGTCGGCGTAGAGCACGTAGGCGCTATCGACCTTGCCGATGGTGACGCCGAGGCCGTACCTGCGCAGCGTCGTCGGCAGCTCGACGGTCCGTCGGTACCAGGCGAAGGAAGACTCTGCGTCGGTGCGTCCGAAGCCCGTGGGCAGGGAAATCGAGGGCCAACTCCGGTCGTCGAAATCCGGCTCCGCGTAGTCCAGATCGTCGTCGGGGAGAAAGCGCCACGGACCTTCGAGATTGAGCACCGTGGTGACGCCCCGCTCCCGATCCCCGCCCTCGCCCGTCGGCCCGGCGTCGTCGGCCAGGAGCTCGACGAGCCCTGGACCGCCGAGTCCGCAAAGCATCAGGATGATGCCCGATAGCACCCACCTTCGCATCCCGCCAAAGTACCACGGGCGCCGCGGGCCGCCCGCCGCCTATGAGACGATGTCAACGTGCCGGATACCCGACGCCACCGAGGCTCCCATCCGAAAGACGCCGGCGAATTCTCCGAGCGCCAGCTCCCGACGCTGCGCGACGCCACCGGCGATCTCGCGTGGCTCTTGGAGCGCGGCTACCCGGTGAAGCGCTCCACGGTCCTGGTCGGGGATCGCTATGCCCTCCGCGAGCGGCAGCGCAAAGCGGTGGGCCGGGCGGCGGCGTCGGGGTCCCAGGTCGCGGGCCGCAGGTCGCGCGAGATGGAGCCCGCCGAGCTGGCGGGGCGGGATCTGTGGATCGACGGCTACAACGTGCTGCTGACCGTCGAAGCGGCGCTCGGCGGCGGTGTGTTGCTCGATTCGATGGACGGGACGCTGCGCGATATCGCCGCCATGAGCTCCCACTACAAGCGCGTAGACGAAACGGAGAAAGCCCTCGAACTGCTCGGCGCTGCCCTCGCCGAGATGGCGCCGGTCCGCGTCCACTGGCTGCTCGATCGGCCGATTTCGAATAGCGGTCGTCTGCGTGCTTTGATGCTCGCCGCCGCCGAGCGCCGGGGCTGGCCGTGGCGCGTCGAGCTGGTGGCCAACCCGGACGCGCCGCTGAAGCGCTGCACGGATCCGGTGGTGACCGCCGACAGCGCCATCCTCGACGCCGGGCCGCCGTGGCTGAACCTGGCCCGCCGGGTCGTCGACGCGTCGGTGCCGGGGGCGTGGCGCGTCGACCTCGGAGGCGTGGTCCCCCTGGGGCCGGAGGTTGTGGAGACCCCGGGGGCGCGGCCACGGGGGCAGTGATTTCTCTCGACAGGACGGTCCAAGGGGTGCTATTCAGAAGTCATGCCCTTCTACGCGGACCTCCACATCCACTCCAAGTACTCCCGGGCCACCAGCCGCAATTGCGATTTCGAGCACCTGACGCTGTGGGCCAAGCGCAAAGGCATCACGGTGGTCGGCACCGGGGACTTCACCCACCCGGCGTGGTGGCAGGAGATCCAAGACAAGCTCGTCGCCGCCGAGCCGGGGCTCTACCGACTGCGTCCCGAGCTCGAGCGCGAGGTCGACGCCCGGCTGCCGCCGAGCTGCCGACGGCCGGTGCGCTTCCTGCTCGAGGTCGAGATTTCGACGATCTATAAGAAGGGTGAGAAGACGCGCAAGGTCCACCACCTGATTTACGCCGCCGAATTGGCGACGGCGGGGGCTTTTCGGGATCGTTTGGGGGCGATCGGCAATATCAAGTCCGACGGGCGGCCGATCCTGGGCTTGGATTCGCGACACCTGCTGGAGATCACGCTCGAGTCCGGGGACGACGCTTATCTGATCCCGGCCCATATCTGGACGCCGTGGTTCTCCGCCATGGGCTCGAAGTCGGGCTTCGACTCGATCGCCGACTGCTACGGCGACCTCGCCGACCACATCTTCGCCGTCGAAACCGGCCTGTCGTCGGACCCGCCGATGAACTGGCGGGTCTCGTCCCTCGACGGCTACACGCTGGTGTCAAATTCCGACGCCCACTCGCCGCCCATGCTCGGCCGCGAGGCCAACGTCTTCGACACCGAGCTCGACTACTTCGCCATGCGCCGCGCCCTGGAGACGCGGGAGGGCTGGGGCGGTACGGTGGAGTTCTTCCCGGAAGAGGGCAAGTACCACCTCGACGGGCACCGCGCCTGCGGCGTGCGCTTCGAGCCGGAGCAGACCCGCGACCACGGCGGCCGCTGCCCGAGCTGCGGCAAGCCGTTGACGGTCGGCGTCTTGCACCGGGTGGAGGCGCTCGCCGATCGCCCGGCGGACCACCGTCCCGAGGCGCCCGCGCCATTCAGCAGCCTGGTGCCGCTGCCGGAGATCGTCAGCGAGCTCCGCGGGACCGGGCCGAAGAGCAAAGGCGTGCAGGGGGCGGTGGCGGCGATCACCGCCCACCTCGGCCCGGAGCTCGACATTCTGGAGCACGTGCCGCTCGAAGACGTGCGTCGACGCACGGATCCGCTGGTGGCGGAGGCGATCGAGCGGCTGCGCGCCGGCGACGTGAATGCGGAGGGCGGCTTCGACGGCGAGTACGGCACGATCCGGGTGTTCAAGCCCGACGAGATCGTGCCGCAGCTCCAGCTGACGCCGCTCTTCGGTGACGATTTCGCGTCGCCCCCCGGACTGCCGGAACCGCCGTCAGCTCCCGCACCGAGCCAGTCGCCGACGGCGCCGGCCCCCGCTCCGTCCCGAGAGGACGTCTCGAGCGACTCCGGCACCCCAGTCCACGCCGAGGACCTCCCCCTCCTCGACCGCCTCGACGCCGACCAGCGGGCCGCCGCTGAAGTGGTCCATGGGCCGCTGCTCATCGTCGCGGGGCCGGGTTCCGGCAAGACGCGGACGTTGACCCACCGACTCGCCCACCTCGTGGAATCGGGGGTCGACCCGGCCCGGTGTCTGGCGCTCACGTTTACCCGGCGGGCCGCCGCCGAGATGCGGGAACGTCTCGAGGCGCTGCTCGGTCCGCGGGCGGAGTCGATGGTGCTCACCACTTTCCACGGGCTCGGCCTCCGCCTTCTACGCCGATTCCGCACCGAGGCCGGGCTGCCCAAGACCTTCCGCATCGCCGATGATTCGGTTCGACGTGAGCTGGTGGCCGAGCGTTTCGGCCTGTCGATGAAGGAGGCCGGTTCGGCGCTCGCCCAGCTGTCCGACGATCGGCGGCGATCCGCGGACGACGCGGTCGAGTCGACCGCCGCGGACCCGGGCGTCGACCGGATCCTCTCCATTGGCGCCTACCGCCGGGCCCTCGAGGCCGAGGGACTCGTCGATCTTGAAGACCTCGTGGCGAGGCCGGTTGAGCTTTTCGAGGGTCACCCCGAACTGGCGGCGCGGGTGCGGCGGAGCTACCGCCATCTGTCTGTCGACGAGTACCAGGATATCGACGCGCTCCAGTACCGACTGCTCCAGGCCTTAGCGCCGCGAATCGAAGAGCACGGTGAAGGGGGCGCGCCCGGCGGCAGCCTGTGCGTCATCGGCGACCCGGACCAGTCGATCTACCGGTTCCGCGGCGCCGATGTGTCCTTCTTCTTGCGATTCGAGGCCGATTTCCCAGGCGCCCGACGGTTTGAGCTCGGCCGCAACTATCGGTCCCAGCGCTCGGTGGTGGCGGCGGCGGCGGCGGTGATTCAGCCGACGTCACTGGTGCCGGGTCGGCGTTTCGAACCGGCCCAGGACAACGCCCGCCGCCTCGAGCTGCACGCCGCCCCGAGCGCGGCGGCGGAAGCGGAGTGGATCACCCACCGGATTGAAGAGCTGCTCGGCGGCACCTCGTATTTTTCCCTCGATTCGGGCCGTGTCGACGACCGGGGTCTGGTCGACGAGATTTCCTTCGACGATATCGCCGTGCTCGTGCGGACCCGCGCCCAGGCGCCGCCGCTGCTCGAGGCCTTCGAGCGGGCGGGGCTGCCCGTGCAGCACCGCACCCACGCCCGGCTGCTCGATGACGACGCGGTGCGTTTGGTGCTCCAGGCGCTCTATGTGCTGGCGGAGAAGGGGGCTTTAGAAACCGCCGCCGCGGTGACGAAAGCGATGAAGAAGGTGTCGACGGCGGCGGCCGCCGCCGAGCTCGATGTCACCGCCGCCGTCGAGTCCCTGGCGCCCCTGGTGGCCCGCCACGGGGAGCTCCCCAGCTTCCTCCACGCGCTGTCGACCGGCGCTGAGATCGACACCTGGGATCCGCGGGCCGAGCGCATCTCGCTGCTCACCCTGCACGCCTCGAAGGGACTCGAATTTCCCGTGGTGTTCATCCCGGGCTGTGACGACGGCTTGCTGCCGCTGACGTGGCCCGGCGGCGAGGTGGACCCGGGGGAAGAGCGCCGACTTTTCTTCGTCGGCCTCACCCGGGCGCGGGAACAGCTGCTGCTCACGCGCTCCAAGAAGCGGATGTGGCGCGGCGAGCGCCGGGAGACGAAACCGTCGCCGTTCCTCGCCGATCTGCCGTCCGATCTGGTCACCAAGCGCGGCGGCCGCGGGCCGAAGCCGCGGCCGAAAGTCGCCGAGCAGATGCGCCTGCTTTGATGTGGGTCGCGCTCGCCGAAACCTTCTCCTACTCGAGTCGTAGAAGAGTTCGACGCCGCGCTTCGGCGGCGTTTTCGAACCGAGTCCTACTCCCGTAGGAGACTGCGATGACGACCTCCTCCTCCGCGCCTACTCACCACTCCGGCCACCAGCCGTCCACAGAGCCGCTGGGCGACCGCGAAACCGACCTGCTCCAGGCGCTGTGGCGCCTCGGGCGGGCGGCGACCGTGTCCGAGGTGCACGAGTCACTGCTCCGCAGCGGGCACGAGGTGGCGTACACCACGGTGCAGACGATGCTCAATCGTCTCGAAAAGAAGGGGCGGGTCCGGCGCTCGAAGGACGGCAAGGCCCACCTTTACGCCGCGGCGGTGAGTGAAGAGGCCGTCACGCGGGGCGCCGTCGGGCGGCTGCTCGGGCGTTTCTTCGGCGGCTCGGCGGAAGCCCTGACCAGCCGCCTGGTGGGCGACCTCGACGCCGAGGAGCTGGATCGCGTCCAGCGCCTGATCGACGAGGCGCGGGGGAATCGGTCGTGACGGCGGCGATGCACGTGGTCCCGGGCTGGATCGTCGGCGGTCTGATTTACCTGCTGATCGGCGGGCTGATCGTCCGCGTGGCCCTCTCCGCGGCCCTTCGTTTGGTGCCGCAGCCGCGGTGGCCCCGGGCTCGCTACGCCCTGGCGGTGGCGGCCTTCGCCGCGGCGGTGTTGCTGCCGCTGGCGGCCTATGGCCTGTCGGTGGTGCAGGCCGTCGGGGAGGCGCCGGCCCAGTGGCGCACCCACGCCGTCGCCGGCGCGGACGTCGAGCTGACGCCGGAGCGGGCGCGGGAGGCGTGGCTGAGCTTCTACCTCACCGGCGAGCCCGCCCGTGGACTGGCCCTCCTGTGGCTGGTGGGGGTCGCGGTCCTGACGCTGCGTGGCGCCGTCTCTTTCGGTCGGCTCGCGTGGCTCCGTCGACGCTGGCGTCCGGCCACCGCGGCGGCGCGGCGGCGCCTGCACTGGCCCGACGGGGTCCGCCTATGGCAGGCGCCGTCCGGCGTGCCGCTCGCCACCGGCGTCGTGCGCCCCGGGGCCTTCCTGCCGACGTGGCTCGCGGAGGCCGTGGACGCCCGGGCGCTTCGAAGTATCGCTCGGCACGAGCTGGCGCACCTGCGGTGGCGGGACCCCGCCGTTGACCTGGCGACGCGGATCGTGCGGGCTCTCCTCTGGCCGTCCCTCGGGCTGTGGTCTATCGAACGGGCGATCCGTCGGGAGCGCGAAGTGGCGTGTGATCTGGAGGCGGTCGACCGGAGCGATGGCGAGACGGCGCTGGGCTATGTCGAAACCCTCGCCCGCGTCGCCCGCGCTCCACTCGCCGGCGGCGGCGCCACGGCGGCCGCCCTCGGCGCCGCTCGGCCGGGTGAGCTCGAGGACCGGGTCCGGCGACTGCTCCGCCCCCGGCCGCCGAGTTGCCGTCGGCACTCGGCGGCGGCGCTCATCGTCTTGACGCTGGGCGCCACGGCCATCAACGCCGTGCCTTTCCCGCACTGGCTCGACGCCCCCACCGTCGAAACCGCGCTGTGGGGTCCGCTCGACCATCTGCTGGGCTTCAACCCGGCGATCTCGTCTGAGATGACCGCCGACGGGCCGGTGGTCCGGATCCAGGGCGAGACCCTCGACGCCGCGGCGTCCGCGCGCTGGCGGCGAACCGACCGGACGCTCGGCGAGCTCGCCGCCACGGTGCTCGAGGTCGAGGCTCGGGCCGCGGCGGCGCCGCCCGCTCCTTAGCTAGCGTCGCTGCGATTCCGCTAATCGAGGGATACCCGGGGAAGCCGGACCGGCTTCCCCGGGTATCCCTCGGCCTGCAAATCCTCAGTGCCTGTCAAAGCTCAGCACCTGCCAAACCTTTAGTGCCGATCCACCCCCACCTTGTGCACATCACTCGAGGAGATCGAGATGACCGTTAGAGCCTCAGCCTTGGTCCTGACCTTCGCCCTTTCCACCGCGGCCGCCCAGGCCGCGTCCCCGCCGCCGGAATCCCGGTCGCCGGAGTCCCGGTCGCCGGATGCCCAGTCGAGGAGTTCGCCGGTTGAGCCCAAAGCCCACGCGGCGTCGCCCCCCATCGATTGGAGTCCCTACACCCTCGAGAGCTTCGACGGCGACACCCTGGAAGCGGAGCTCGGAACGCTGGAGGTGCCGGAAAATCGACGCGCCGCAGACCGGCCGAGTGAAAAAGTCACCCTGCATTTTGTACGGCTGAAGAGCACCGCCGAGCGGCCCGGAGCGCCGATCGTCTACCTCTCGGGCGGCCCCGGCGCGTCGGGCATTTGGGCCGGGCGCTGGGCGTTGGACGATTTCCGCGAGCTCTCCCGAGTCGCCGATGTGATCTTGCTCGACCAGCGGGGGACCGGGCTGTCGGATCGCGGGCTTTTCTGCGCCGGGCCGGAGGGGCCCCCGGACCTGAACCTCTTCGCCGCCGGCGAAGCGCAGACCCGGGCCGTCTTGGAGGTGTCCGCGGACTGTCGGCGGCAGCTTGCGGAGCGGGGGATCGACCTCGCGGGCTACACCACCCCGGAGAGCGCCGATGACCTGGAAGCCCTGCGCCGGGCCCTGGATGTACCCACGATCAGCCTGCTCGGCTTTAGCTACGGCACCCACCTCGGACTCGAAATGCTCCGTCGGCATGGCGAGGTGCTGGAGCGCGTCGTGCTCATCGGCACCGAAGGTCCGGACCACACCCGCAAGCTGCCCTCGACCCTCGATACCCACCTGCGCAAGCTGTCGCTGCTGGCGGCCCGGCGGCCGGAGGTGGCCGCCGAAGTCCCGGATTTTTACGCGCTGCTGCGCAAGGTCCTGACCACGCTTGAGAAAGATCCGATCGACGTGCCCATCGAGATGCGGGACGGCACGCAGTTGACGCTGCCGGTGAACGCTGAAGGTCTGCGGGCGTTGCTCGCTGCTGACCTCGGCGACGCCAGCGATTTCCCTTTCTTTCCGGCGCTGTTGCGCACCATCGACCGGGGCGACCCGTCGCTCCTGGCGTGGTTCGCGCGCAAGCGCTTCAGCCCGACGATCGGCATCCCTGCGCTCTACTTCGCCGTCGACGGCGCCTCGGGGATCTCCCCCGAGCGGCGTCTCCGCATCGAGCGGGAGGCGGAGCAATCGGTGATGGGCAGCGGCGTCTCGGGCTTCTTCGAAGTGCGGGATGCGCTGGGCGTCGAGCCGCTCGGGGAGTCGTTCCGGAGCCCGGTGGTGAGCGACGTGGAAACGCTTTTCGTGAGCGGCGCCCTCGACGCCAATACGCCGCCCCACCAGGCGGAGGAGATGCGCTGGGGACTACCGCGGTCGTCCCACCTGGTGATCGACAACGCCGGCCACGAAGATATGTTTGGCTGGGACGCCCTCACCGACGTGCTCGTGCGCTTCTTCAAAGACGGCGACGTCTCTGAGGTGAGCCTCGCCCGCCCCGAGCCGCGCTTCCTCACCGTCGCCGAAGCCAAGAAAGAGCGCCTCGGGGAGTAGCGGGTCCGGGGCTATCCCGGGGACGTGGCGGGTGACGCCTTAAGCCTGCACCGGTCCGCCAGTGACGGCACCGCCGTCGGGCTGGGGCGGCCGTCGGGGCGCTCCACGGTCACCGGCCACCGGGCGGCCTCTGCGGCGGCCGGTGCCTGGCGGTAGAGCGCGCACAGACGCTCCCGGTTGCCGGCGAACGACGGCCCGTTCCGCACCATCACGGTGACGTGGGGGTCGGTCCAGGCGAGGAACCAGCGGGATGGGTCGACGCCGGGGTAGTGGAGCACGTCCCCCGTCGGCAGGACCAAGACCTCGACGCCGTAGCGGTCGAAGGCCGCCTCGACCTCGGCCGAGGGCGGTTCCCGGACGTAGAGTTTCGGGACATCCGCCATCACTTCGGGGCCGACGAGTAGCCATCGACCGTCGGCGAAGACCTGCTGGTGGGGGAAGCGGCGGTAGCCCAAGTAGCCGCCCCAATTGATGTCGTGGAAGATGCGCCCGCGCACATCGGCGCTTTCCAGCAGGTCGGCGGCGCGGATCGGAAAGAAGCTCGGGGCGACGGGCTGGGGAGTGACCGCGTCGGGAACACCCGCCAAGGCCCAGGCCCCGGCGGCGGTGACGGTGAGGCCTTGGGCGGCCCGCCGCAGGGGCGGCCGCAGGTCGGCCCCCGCGGTCCGCAGTCGCTGCCGCAGCCACGGGCCCCCGACGGTGGCGAGGTAAAGCGCCGGCAGCATGAGGAATAGCGTCATGCGACGGTGTTCGAAGGCCAGGGCGAGGCAGCCGAGGGCGACCCAGAAGCTCGGAAAAACGGCGCTGGCGCCGAAGCGCTGTCTTCGCTCCGCAAGACCCGCGGCGACGGTGCCGGCGGCGAGCAGAATCCACCGGGCGACCAGCGCCGGCGCCTGCGCGAAGGTGCTCGACGCGAAGAGCGGCGCCCATTCCTGGGAGCGGACGTTGACGTCGGGGGTCGAGGCGGCGTAGCCGAAGAGCCCGTAGCCCGAGGGCTGGAGCAGGCAGCCGAGGGCGGACAGGGCGGCGGCGACCCCGTAGGTCCACACCGGACGCCAGTCCGACAGTCGATGGGTCAATCGATCAAAGGCCGCCCCGGCCGCCGCCGCGCCGGTGAGCAGCGGCACAATCAAGGCACTCGAGTGGGCATTGACCCACAGCACGACGCCGAGGCCCAAGGCGGCCCACGGCCAGAGGCGCACCGGACGATCCGGCGCCGACAGGCGGGGCAGCAGCCCGACCAGCACCGCCACCACGATCGGCCACGCCACGAGGTGCGGCCGAAGACCCGTATTGGGGGCGAGACCGACCCAGGCGACCAGCACCAGGGCGACGCCAGTCGCCGGTCCGGCGCGGCGGGTGAACAAGACGAGCAGCGCCAGTCCCGCGACCACCAGCGCCGCCCGGAAGAGTCGCGCCCCCCGGAGGCCGGCGGCCCCTTCGACCGCCGCCAGGACGCCTTGGGCGAGCCACTCGTGGTGCACCCAGGTGTTGTCACCGGCGGTATAGGTCAAGGGATCCCGGTCCGGGAGCTCGCCCGTCTCCAGGTAGAGCCGGCCGCTCGACACGTGCCAAAAGAAATCGCCGTTCCAAATCGGTACCGCGCTATGGGCGGCGGCGCCCACGAGCACCGCGATCAGCAGGACCTTGAGCCAGGTCGTCGACGTCGGGCGTGGATCGCTCACGGGGCGCCGCTGAAGTGGAGAAGGTCGAAGTCAGACACGCCGAGTCGAGACGGGGCGAGGTGAGGCCGAGGGTCGGTCACGATGCGTAGTGGCGTTGCCGCGGCGAAGAGCGGCCGGTTTCCTGGGGCACTACGAATATTGTGGCATAGAGCCCGGGTTCGAAAGTCGAGCGCCCGGTGTCGGGCGCCGGGCTACTGCCGACGGCTCCAGTCGAGGAAGAAGGCGTAGTCGAGCGCCACCTGGCGGGCGTAGCCGGAGCTCCACGCCGCGACTTCGTCAATAAAGGCCCGCCGTCGGCGCTCGGTGTTGAGGGCGTCGGCCAAGGCGTCGTCGAATGAAGTCTCGATGCCGCCCTGTGGGAAGTCGCGGTCGGCCCGCGCATGGGCCGAGGCGAGAACGACGCCGAGGTCACGCGCCAGCGCCTCCAGATCGCCGGCGCCGTCGATTTTTTTGGCCTTCATCGACTTCTTATACGGATTGCGCCGGCGGACGGAAAAGCTCTGGCCCCCGAACTCGAGACAGCCGAGGTGGTCATCCGCCCGGGTGAGGAGGGCCTTCTCCGCCAGCGCCACGCGGCAGCCGCCGGTGAGTTTCTGCGCAGGCCATGCGGCGAAGAGCCGGGCGAGGGGCGGCTGCTCGACCTGTGCCTTGACGTCCAAGATCACGTCCCGCTGGCCTTCGGGGCCTTCGATGAGCACGTAAAACCGGTCGACGCCCCGGGAGCCGATGCCCGCCTTCAGGCGGCGGGCGACGTCTTTGGTGCGGAAATAGCCGTCGTCGAAGTCGTCGAGCTCCGCGGCATAGCGGGCGACGGCGGCGATCAGCTGCGCCGCGGTCGACGGGGCGAGCTTTTCGAGGTCGTCGAGGCGCCGGAACCGGCGCGCTTCTCCCTTGCCGCGGGTCCATTCCTTGACCATGACCTTCCAGCCCTCTTCGTCCCGGGTCTCAGCGATGAGCCGCCGGGCCGGCCCGCGGGCGCTCTTGCGGGTCAGCTGGGCGTCTTTTTCCCGGTCATTGCCGGCGAAGCTGAGTACGGTCTCGGTATAGCTCTCCGTGAAGGCGCGGGCGGCGCGGGGCCCGGTCTGCGAGACGCCGACGATGTGGGCGAAGACTTCGAGGGAGGACGCCATCCGCCAGACGTCGACCAGGTACGAGCCGGGCCAGGCCTGATCGAAATCGTCGAGGTCGAAGACCACGTCGCCGCGGTCGTCTTCGAAGACGCCGACATTCCGCACGTGGGCGTCTCCTTGCAGCCAGGTCATGGCTTTGAGATGGAACTCGCTGCGGTCGAGGGCGCCGTTGTCCCGCAGATCGCGGTGATAGAGGCCCGCGGATCCCCGCAAGAAGGTGAAGATGGACGGCGCCATCGCGTCGAGCCTCTGCCGCCGCAGCTCGCCTTTGACCTGAGAAAAGGCCTGGCCGAGCTCCGCCTCAACGACCTGGCGGCGCTCCTCATCCGCGCGGGGTGTCCACGCCTCGGCGGCGGCGGTGAAGCACACCGCGGCGGCGAGCGCGGCCCACGCGCCAAGGCGGAGGCCGCGAGGTGAGGTGGCGGCTGGCGAGGTTGTGGTCATTTCGAAGGGCGGTGGCCGCTGTGGCCACCTTGGGCCTCGCGGGGGTGTTGGTCGGCGACGTCCAGAGCTTATCCGGCCGGGCCCGTCCGCGCTTTTCGGTTCCGGGGCCCTGGATCGGCGCCCGGGGCCTGGAACTTTTCGAGGGGGTGGGGCGCTTTAGCTTCGAGGGGTCGAGATGTCTTTGCCCCCCGCAAGCCCACGGAGACCTGCCCCATGACCCGCCCCGCTTTGTACTCCCTCCTCGTGTCCGCCGTTCTTTTCCAGGCCGGCGATCCGGCGCTGTCCGAGGCGCCGGCGCCCGAGGCCCCGCCGCCGACCCTCGAGATTCGGCTGGAGCCTTCATCCCTGGGCCTCGAAGTCGAGCTCCGTTTCACCGCCGACGTCGCCGACGCGACGGTCGCCGCGGTACCGGAGTGGGGCGGATCGCGACTCGAAGAAGGCTTGATGACCGACGTCCGGATTGTCGACGCCGAAGGAGGGGCGAAGCCGGCGAAACCGACGGGGCAGCTCGGCCAGTGGCGGCTCGACAACGCCGCCGGAGCGCATCTGTCCCTGCGCTACCGAATCCCCAGGAATCAGTACATCCGCGGCATCGACGGCGACAGCTACTACAAGCCGGTGGTGACCCCTAAGCTCACCCATTTGATCGGTCACCAGTCGCTGCTGCTGCCCGACGCCTGGGGCACCCAGGACAAAATCGCGGTCAGCGTGCGCTGGGAGAATCTCCCGGAAGGCCACCATGCGGTGACTTCCTTCGGCGTCGGCCCGGGGCCCCACCGCGCGACCCTGCGCCTCGGCGCGCTGCGCGGCGGGCTCTTCATCGCCGGCGCAGGGGCCCTCTTCCGCGGGTCCGGCGACGACCCGGTGCACATCTTCGTCGCCGAGGGTCCGTGGCGCTTCGAGCCCAAAGTTCTCGCCGACCTCGCCCAGCGCATCGTGCCGGCGGAGCGGGAATTCTTCCGCGAGCGTGACGCCGGGGCTTTCCTCGTCAGCGCCATTGCGATCGGCCCGGAAGACGCCGACTACCTGAGCTACGGCGGGACTAGCCTCCACGACGCCTTCGCGACCTTCCTGATGCCGACCCTCGAGATGGACGACTTCGGCCGCGGCGGCCTCTCTTACCTCTTGGCCCACGAAAAAGCCCACACCTGGATCGGCGGCCACGTGAGCTCCGGCGAAGAGCCCGAAACGGCCGGCTACTGGTTCAGCGAAGGCGTCACCGACTACTACACGCCGCGGCTCCAGTACCGCGCCGGTCTACTCGACGCCGCCGGGGTGCTCGAGAGTTGGAATGCGCTGCTGTCTGAGTATGTGCTCTCGCCCGTCGCCTACGCTCCCAACTCGGCGATCACCGACGGCTTCTGGACCGACCGCGACCTACAGCGCCTGCCCTACACCCGGGGCGCCGCCGTCTCCCTCTTTCTCGACCAAACCGAGCGCCGCCGCACCGGCGGCGCGTCGCGCCTCGACACGGTGCTGCTCGACCTGATCGACGGCGTGCGCCGCGGCGAGCAGCAGCAGTTCACCAACGCCGAATTACGCGGAGCCCTCGAATCAGCCGGCTTCACCGCCCCGCAGCTCGACGCCGCCTTCGCCACCGTGCTCGACGGCAGTCCCCTCGACTGGCCCGACGATCTGCTCGCGCCCTGCGCAGAGCTCACCTGGCGAGAATCCACCGCGTTTGACGCCGGCTTCGAAGTCGACGAATCCACCGGCGAAGTGCTGAGCGTCGACCCGGAAGGTCCCGCCCACCGAGCCGGCCTTCGCCCAGGCGACCAGCTCGCCGGCTGGTCGATCCACTACGGCGAGACGACCCGCCCCGTCGAAGTCCAGCGTCGAAGCGACGGCGACCTGGAAGATATTCGATTCCTACCTGTGGGTCCCGCCCACAAAGTCCCCGCCTTCGAGCTCGCCGACGTCTCGGCCTGCGCCGCCATGCTCTGATGCATCGAAGGCGCGGCGCCGGTTCCGGGACCTGGCCTTTGCTACGATCAGACCTATGGATTCTCGAGGCCCCTCGCTTTTTCCCGAGATGGACGCCATTCCGACGAGCTTTGAAGAACTCGCGCCGTCAGCGGGTGGCCTCGACGAAGGGGACGTCGCACAGATCCGCGAATGCTTGAAGCTGACGCCGCTGGAGCGCTTGCGGCGACTCGAAAACCTCGTCAATTCGATCCACCGCATTCGCGCCCAGAACCGGTGAGCGAGCTCCGCCTCGAATCGGCCTTTGCGACCCTCGTCAGACACCGAGTCGACTTCGTTGTGGTCGGCGGCGTCGCGGGGGTTCTCTACGGCGCTCCGTTTACGACCCAGGACCTAGATCTGGTCTATTCTCGGGCGCCAGAGAATGTCGCCCGCCTCGCTCGGGCGATGGCTGAGCTTGAGGCGCGCTATGTCGACCCCGCGGGCCGACATATCGTGCCCGACGAGGCCAAGCTCGCGGCGCTTCGGGTCCATCTTCTCGAAACCACATGCGGCCGGCTAGACCTCTTGACGACGATCCCGCCGAATCTTCCCTATGAGCGCCTCATCGCCGAGGCTACATCGCTGACCCTCGGCGAAATCGACATCTCCGTCGTGAACCTCGGGGTCCTGATCGAAAGCAAGGAGAAGCTCGGTCGACCGAAAGATCGCTACCAGGTGCTTTACCTGCGCGAGATCGAGGCGCAGAGGACTCGGGGGTCGATCGGTGACGGCCAAGGCCGCTAGGGCTATAGCTGTTCGAGGGCTTCTCGGATCACCCTAGCCGGTACTGCAACGTTGAGATCAGAGTATCCGCCGTAGTGCACACCGACGGCCGCACCGCTCGCGAGATCGATAATGGCGGAACCGGAATTGCCTCCCAAGGTTGTGCAGTCATGTCCGAGATCTTCGCCTTCTGTCGGAATCAGCCTGCCGGGTGCGAAGCGCTTCACGTCAAAGATCCCTTTGAAGATCCGTTCCATCGCCTCAATGAGATGGGACTCCACTCGAGAGTCCCGCCATGGGTAGCCGATAGCCCCGACGAATTCAACGATGCCGAGGTTCTCTTCGAGGGCTAGCGGCGCGATGGAAGAGGGCGATTCGAGGCGCAACAGTGCCATGTCCGGAGCATTGGGTGGCGCCAGATGGAGGACTTCGACTATGTCGAATTCTTCTTCCTCGGGCTGCCTATGTTCCTCTCGGAAATCAACCCGAGGTTGAATGAGCTTTCCGCGGTGGTTGCGCCGCCAGTTGAAGCCGCTGCCGTGGCGGCGAGCGAATTCGCGGGCCACGTGCCGATTGGTCACCAGTACGTCGGGGGCAACAAGAAAACCGGTTCCGACCCAGTCAAGGTTGGAGTGATTCTTGACTTCGATCCGACCTACGGCCGGTAAGCTCGTCTCAATGGCCGAACGATGCGTCTCTAGTGTGTGCGACCAAACCTCGCTGGCCGTCGATTCAAAACTGTTCCCGGCAACCAGCAGCGAAGGACGCTTGAATGCACGGACGATCCGTTCAGCCTGGAAGTCGTCCGCTAAGGATGCAGCTGTCGGTCTTTCGAAGGCCGAGTCGCCAGGGCCGCCAACGATTCTCAAGATAGAGGCGTCGAGGTGGGTCTTATCGAGGTCGATCGCTTCGAAGAAGGCCTGAGGTAGGCGACCACTGGACGAGAGTTCGAGGAGTTCCTCTTCGAGTTGCGCCTCAAACAGATCTTTCCCGTTACCCATCGGTGGCTTCCTTAGCAATGGTCTCTGTCGGAACTGGCAGAGATTCACTGCCGTCGGTCCCCTTAAATGACGAGGCGCCGTGTCGGGGAATTGAGCCTGACGCCAGAATTGAGCCGTCTTGATCGAGTAGAAAAAAGACGACGACGCTGCCTCCGATGTAGGAGATCCGTGCCGAGCTCCACACGCTGTCGACAATCTCGATCTCTGCGCCCTGGCTCGGGATGTCGAGATAAAGCAGTAGAGCGTTCTTATCGCTGCGCATCAAATCGACAGTCGCGACCGTTTCCAATGGCGATTTCCCGCCGCCCGCTGGAGCCGAGCTCAGTGCGTCGACCATATTGGTGAATCCGGTGACGGCAGCCTCAAGGCGAAGTTGATCCGCTTGGACCGCCGCGAGGGCTTCTTCTGCGAGTTTCAGTGCGCCCCGGGCCTGTACGACCTGGTTCGCTTCCGCCTTAGCCTTCTTGAGATTGTCGAGATTCGCCTTGGCGACATCCCGGTCTTTCTTTGTCTGGCCCGCCCGCCGTTTAATGGCCCTAAGACGCGGCTCAATCTGTTGACTCTTCATGGCCTGGGCGGCCTCGAGGGTTGGGATTAGACTGCGAGCGCCGGCCAGAGTAAGTTCCGGCAGCAGCACCTTCTTAGCCGTCATCCTTTGGGCCACCTCAGCGATGAGGGCGCGTTTCGAGAGTGACACTGATCGCGACTTGATTTCGCGGTCCACCTTGAAGAAGGCCGCAATATCCGCTGCGGCACCAAGGAGGCTGGAGACGGTCAGCGCTGTGATGGCCAGACTCTCTTGCTGAAGACCGGAGCGCTGCCCGTCGAGACTGAAGTCACTCGTGAGCTGGTCAAACTCATCTTGGAAACGGGAGACTTTGAGGAGGATGACGTCGTAGAGGGCTGCCTCGGCCGACAGGTCTGCCTTTTCAGTCAAGATCACGGCCTTGTCGGCCGTTTCCGTCCCAAGCGCCTCAACGATTTTGCCAGCGCTTTCGCCGAGCGTGGCGTAAGCCACGAGCTCAGCGTAGTAGCCCGCGCCGTCATCTAGCTTTGCCGAGCCCTCTTTACCCGTGGCCTCGGTAGTGGACAGTCCGGCCGCAGCTGTGTCTCGGTCCGCCACCGCGATAGCTTTTAGAGCTTCCGCCCGCTTTTTTTCGAGCTCAAGTCGGGCGACTTCGTCAGCGAGGTCCTTTAGAGCCGGATCGATTTCGGTCTCTGCTTCGGATGCAGCATCGTCGGTTTGCGTCACAGCAGCCTCCGGTGTTCCAAGCAAGAAAAGAAAGAAGAAGGAGACCAGAAGGCTTGCGTGGAGTCGCGGCGCCGGCTTGTGAATCATGGGTCCTCCTTTGAAGAGTGGATTGAGCTAGCCTTCTCCGCAGGCGCGCTAGATCGCCCGCCCGCCTTGCGGCTCTCCGTACACAGCGCAGAGCGCGGCTTCGATCCACCATCCGAAGGACAAGGTTCTTTCTTCGAAGCGTCTAGAACTCGCCCGCGAGTCCAACGGTAGCGGCTTTAATGAATGACGCGGTCTTGAGGTGTGCTCGAAACGGCTCGCTAGGACCCAAGCGCCCGTTCGCGGAACGCCTGGGTAGACCACTGCTTCCAGGCAGCTGAGGACGGACTCGGGCCGACTGCCCGTGTCTGAATCGAAATGTTCTGCTGTCCAGTTCGAGAAGACGTCTAGCCGGCGGCCCCTTGCGCCGTGGGGGCGATGCGCGGCTCTTTTTCGAACGGGATTTCCATCTGCACCGAGAGGCCGCCGATCTCGCTTTTGTCGACGAGGTCGAAGCGGTGGTCGCCGCCGTAGAGCTGCTCGAGCCGGGCTTTGGTGTTGGCGAGGCCGACGCCTTCGCGCAGCGGCTTGTTGGTGACCAGGCCGGGGCCATCGTCGGACACCGAGAGGTCGAGGCGATTGCCTTTGCGGCGGGCGCGGATGGCGACTTGGCCGGAGGCGGAGCGCACGGCGATGCCGTGGCGGATGGAGTTTTCCACCAGCGGCTGGAGGATCAGGCGCGGGACCTGGGCGTCGAGACACGGCGGGTCGATGTCCATGTCGATAGCGAGCCGGTCGCGGAAGCGGATCTTTTCAATCGCCAGGTAGCGCTCGAGGAATTGCAGCTCGCTGCGCAGCGATACTTGGTGGCGGTCGTCTTTATCGAGGGACAGGCGCAGCAGGTCGGAGAGCAGGGCGATCATGCGATCCGCCGCGTCGACGTCGCGGTGCATCAGCGCCGAGATGGCGTTTAAGGTGTTGAAGAGGAAGTGCGGGTGCAGCTGCATCTTCAGCACCTCGAGGCGGGCCAGCGCCAGCTGGGCCTCGAGCCGGCTGCTTTTGAGCTCACGGTCGCGGTACTTCTCGTAGTAAAGGTAGGCGTGGATCGCCGCGATGATGCAAAAGTAAGTCAGCAGGTAGTACTCGACGCCCCAAAAATAGGCCTGCCAGTCCTGCGGCATGGTGAAGCGGAAGTCGCCGCTGCGCCAGTAGGTGAAGGCGGTCGTAATCGCCTCCCGCTTGATGCGATCCAGGACCACGTAGACCAGCGTGATGCCGAGGCCCGCCGCCAGGTTGATCGTGAGGCGGCCGAGCATCTGGTGCCGCTCGAGCGGGAAGCGCTGGGCGAGCCACCACATGATCGGCGCGAGCAGCGCCCACAGGTACCAGCGCAACATCTCCGAGATCACGAGCGACCACGGGACGCCCCCCGCCGACGGGTCGATAACGAGCCACGTCGCAAAGAGCAGGCCGACGAGCGTCCAGCCGGCGAAGTAGATCAGCAGTCGCCAGCGGCGCCGGAGTGGCGTCGGCGGATCGCCTTCGAGCTGGCTCGAAAGCTGGCGCGCCCTCTCCAGCGGGGTCTTCATCGGCTGGAGGACCGAATGGACACCGCTCGGGGAGGTAAAGGACGGAGTTTGGGACATGGAGTCAGAGGTGAGCTAGCCGATCTAGCGCCAGGACCAGCGGGCGCCGATTTGTACAGTGCGCGGGCTGAGCGTGGCGCGGGCGCTTCCCGCGAGCGGCGAGCTCAGTCGCGATTCGCGTTCCAGCACGTAGCCTTCGTCCAGCACATTGAGGAAATCCAGCGCCACGGTAGCCTCGGAGGCGCCAAAGGAAAACGTTTTCTCGAGCCTTAGGTCGAGAGTGATGACGTCCTCCAAGCGGTAGCTGTCGACATCGGGCGTGGCTTGGACCTCTCGGAGACGGTCACCGGCGAGTACGGAAAGACTATAGGGGATGGGGTAGCCCTCCCGGCCATGGACGTGGGCCGAGAGGTCGAATCCCCATTGTGAATTCGGCGCGATCTGGGCCAAAGCTAGGACGTCAAACGACCAGCGACTATTCGCCCAGCGGTCGTCGGAGCCCCGGCCGGCGACGACGGCGCCGTCGTCGTCCACGCCGTCGACGTCGCCCAGCGCCGTGTTGGTGGGGTCGTCGAAGGCGGTGAAGAGGTTCGAGATCCGCCAGGACCAGTCGCTCCAGGTGGCGTGGCCGCGCACCATGAAGCCCCGGGAAAGTCGCCGGGAGAAGCCGAACGTGACCTCGTCGTAGATCTGGCGGCGCTGGCCGTTCTGGATCAGGCTGGCGCCGGTGAGCTCGAGGCCGTCGGCGAGGGTGTAGACCGGCACCGCGTAGGGCGTGCCGTCGGGCAGCAGTCCGGAGTAGAGCGCGTCAAATCGATAGTCCGCCACCTGGGCGACGCGGACGGTGCCGTCGGCGTCGCGCAGGAGTCGCCGGGCGTCGAAGACTCGTGAGATTTCACGGCGCACGAAGTCGAGACGCAGCTCCCAGGCCGCCGCCGGTCGAGCCTCGAAGCCGAGGCGCCATTCGTCGGTGAGCTCCGACTCCAGGTCCGGAGCCGGCGCCTCGCCGGCGGCGGTGCGGTCGAAGCGGTCGAAGCCTTGGCGGTCGAGGACCACGAAGGGTTCGCCCGCGCCAAACCGGCGATCGGCGTTGACGTCGGTGAAGCCGAGCAGCACCTCGGCGCCGGAAAGCGGACTCACGCGTTCGAGCAGGTCGTCATGCAGGCGACCGGCGAAGCGCGACCAGCCGAAGCGCACCGTCGGCGACCACGCACCGCCGGGGGTCCAGGCGGCGCCGAATCGCGGCAGCAGGTCGGCGAACTCCACCGACTGCTCCGCGGCAGAAGCCACGCCCGGCAGGAGCTCGGGGAAAAGCGGGTGGGATTCGGCGTCGCCGCCGAGGGCGAGACCCGCCTGGCGCTCGTAGCGGAGGCCGAGCTCCAGGGTCCAGTCTGAGGTGCCGGCGAAGGTGATGCGGTCCTGGAACCAGGCGGCGTCGAGGTCGCGTTCGAGGTCGAGGTTCGCCGGCCGGCGCAGCCGGATCAGGTCATAGGGCGTGCCGTAATTCTCGCCGGCGAGCAGCAGCAGGCCGGCGTCGCCCCAGGACTCGAGTCGACGACTCTCGGCGGCCCGTCGGCTCGCGCCGAGGCGCAACTCGTGGTCCCCGCGCCCGGCGGTGTAGGCGCGGGCGATATCGAGGCGCAGGTGATCCGCGTCGACCGACTCCTGGCGTTCGAGCCAGCCGCCGCGCCAGATACCGTCGGCGCCGAGCTCGATCTCGTCGCCGCCCAGGGGAACCAGGGACACGGCGTCGTCGGTGTGGCCCGCCTGGAGCGTCAAGAGCGTGCGGGCGTCGAACTGGTGGGAGCCTTCGAGCTTCAGCCAGGTGCTCGGCGAGAAGTCGACCTGGGTGGCGCCGGCGTCGCGGTCAGGCGCCGCGCCGACGCCGGTATGGCGACGCTCGGAGCGATGGCCGCCCAGGTTGAGCTGCGTCGAGGGGGTGAGGGAGCCGGTCAGCCGGACGGCGCCGTAGTCGAGGTCGCCGGTCTGTTCCAGGCCGCCGGCGGCCTGGCCCCGGAGCTCGCGCCGCAGGTAAGCACCCCACACCCACAGCCGATCGTCGAAGAGACTGGCGCCGGCGTCGAAGCCCCAGCTGCGGGTGGAATCGACGCGACTGGGCGCCGTCGGGTCGAGGCCGCCGTCGCCGAGGTCGATATCGTCGACGCGGCGCGGACCCAGCCACGAGCTCTCGGAGGCGCTCGCCTCGATGTCCGCCCGGTGGCGGGGGCCGCCCTCCGGAGTCGTGAGGTTGATGACCACCCCAGAGCTCGAGGTGAGGGCGTCGGCGCCGGTGCGGACGACTTCCAGCCGGCCGCTCGGGGCGACGGCGCCCGGCGCGGTATCGCTCTCGAGGCCGTCGATCGTGTAGGTGCTATCGCCGCGGCTGCCGAGGGTCACCAGAGCGGTGGAACCCGCACTGCGCTCCTCGGCCCGCACCCCAGGCGCCGACGCGGCGGTGAATGGATCTCGATCGGCGGCCACCCGCTCGACCTGGCTGTGGACGGACGGCGTCGGGTCCGGGGCGGCGGTGGCCGGCTCGGTGGCCACCACGAGAACCTCCTCGACGGCCTCCGCAAGCTGGACGCGCACTTGGGTCAAGCGGCCGAAGCGCACCGTCAGGGGGGAGTCGGCGCCGGAGTACCCGTCGACGTGGGCCTTCAGGCGGTAAGTCCCGGGGTCGAGGGCGGGGAAGCTGAAGCGTCCCTTCGCGTCGCTGTGGGTCTCGAAGGTCGCGGAGGTGCTTTCGATGACGATGTGTACCCGCTCGAGGGACGAACCGTCGGCGTTGGTGACGGTGCCGCGTAGACCGCTCCGCGGCTGGGCGCCGGCGACGGCGGCCACCAGACCCGCCAGTACGCACCACAGCGTCAAGGTGGCGAAGCGTCGACTCCGCCGTGGTGGGTTAAAAAATGCCGTGCTGACGGCGCGATCGCCGGTGTCCCGAGACGCCATGCCAAGTCCCTTATCTGCTGAGCTCCCGCGGCCGGGCGTTGGGCTAGTCCCGGCCTCGATTCACGGGGCGATATCGACGGACGCGCCATCGTCGCTTGGAAAGCTATCGGTTGGAAGCTCACCCACGCAGCGGGCGGCGCGTATTGAGACGAGTGGTCATAGTAGCGGACGCCGCCGTGGCGACGTCTCGCCCGGGGGGCCTATGGAACCTGCCCACTTGCCGGCCGCACCCTCTTTGAAGGGGCCTGCCCCCCGTGGGTGGCGCTTCGTCCCGGCCCCCTCGCGCGCCGCTTGACCGGGCGGCGATCTCCGACGCCCGGCTTCAAGAAGCCTGTCGACAGAAGATCCGCGGTGAGACCGGCCGGGCCTGCCTGACGGCTATTCGCCCTGCAGCTGCTGGACGATCTGCGTCACTTCCAGCTCGGCCTTGCGGATCTTGCCGCGACAGAGCTCGAGCAGCTCGGTGGCGCGCCGCAGCTCGCGGGCGAGGCGGTCGACGTCGACGGAGTCGTTATCGATCCGCTGAAGAATAGCCTCGAGCTCCTGCATCGCGTCGCTGAAGCTGACTTCGGTGTCTGGACTTTCGCTCATCATTTCTCCACTCGACTCGAGAGCTCGCCGCCGCGGAGGCGACTCGTCAACATCTCCCCGGATCGTACCTGATCCGGGGCCTGGACCAGCCGCCCGTCTTCACCGTAGGTCAGGCTAAAGCCGCGCTCGAGCACCCGGGCTGGGTCGAGCTCCCGCAGCACGCGGGCGATGGCGCTGACCTCAGCGGTGCGCGCGTCCAGCTGCTGGGTGGCGGCGCGGGTCAAGGTGGCGGCGACGGGGTCGAGACGGCGGCTTTTCCGCTCGAGGGTTCGCCCGGCGGCGCCGGCGAGGCGCTCGGCGAGGCTGTCGATCGGCAGGGAAAGGCGCGCCAGCCGATGGCCGGCGGCGACCTCGAGCTTGCCGGCGGCGGCGTCCAGTCGACGGCGGTGGCCGGCGAGGGACTGCTGCGCCCGACGCGCCAAGCGTTCGCTGCGGGAGAGTGCGAGCTGGGCGGACTGGAGCCCGTGCTCGGCGGCGCGTCCGAGGGCCCGCTGGACCTCACCGAGGCGTTGCTCGATGCGGGCGACGCTTTCGACCATCAGCTCCGCCGCCTTGGTCGGAGTGGTCACGGAGGTGTGGGCCACGCGGTCGGCGAGCGTGCGGTCGATCTCATGGCCGAGGCCGCAGATCACGGGCAGCGGTGAACGGGCGACGGCGAAAGCCACCGCCCGCGAATCGAAGGCCGCGAGGTCGGTGCGCGCACCGCCGCCCCGGACCAGCAGGATAGCGTCGAGCGGCTGGCCGCCGGGCCGCACCTCGCCGAGCAGCTCGAGAGCCCGGGCGACGTCGGACTCGGCGGCGCGCCCTTGGACCGCGGCGTGCACGAAGAGGATCTGAAATCCGAAGCCGCTGCCGCCGAGACTCGCCAAGACGTCGCGCTGCGCGGCGCTGCCGTCGGAGGTGACGAGGCCGAGGCGCATCGGCGGCATGCGGATCGGAATCTCTCGGTTGCGGTCGAGCAGGTCGGCCGCTTCGAGGGCGCGCAGCGTCTCGCGGCGACGCTGCTCGAGGCCGCCGAGGGCGAAACTGGCGTCGACGTCGCGCACCACCAGCTGGAGTCGGCCCGACGGCGGATAGAAGTCGATGTCTGCGCGGCAGCGGATCTCCTGGGCGTCGGTGAGGCGGACGCCGGCGCGGGAGAGCTGGCGCCGGATGCGCTGGTAGTCCGTGCGCCAGATGACGCCGTCGAGCTTGGCCACGATCTGGTCGCCGCGGCCTTTTTCGATCAGCTCAAAATAGAGGTGGCCGCGCTGGGATTCGCGCGGCCGCTGGACTTCACCTTTGATCCATAGGCTGAAGAACGATTCGCTGAGGAGCTCTTTGACCTCGCCCGTCAGCTCGGCCACGGAATAGGTCGGCTCGGCGCCGAAGCGGTCGGCGCCGAAGCGCGTCGCCGGCGGGCGGTAGAAGTCAGTGATAGCTCACCAGCTCCTCGTTCGAGCCGATCGGCAGGCTGCGCGCCCACTCGGCGGCCGCCACGTCGCTGGGGAAGCGCTCTTCGATGTATTCCGAAGCTTCGTCCCGGGAAGCGAAGAGGCGCCAGACAAAGACATGGCCGGCGGGGGCGTTGAAGTAGGTGTAGCGCTCGATACCGTCGCTGAAGTCGAGCTTCTCGCCGTTGATGCCGACGCAGAGCACGGCGATGGCGCGGTAGGAGAGGGCCAGGGCCTTGAGCGAGTCCTCGTAGTCGGAGAGCTCTTCGCGGGAGAGCTCGCTGTGGAAGACCGAAACGCGGATGCCGTCCTCTTCGGCGAGGCCGTTATACGGCACGTCGTGGCGCTCCATGGCGTCTTTGGTCTCGGCGGTGGTGACGAAAACGTCTTCCGTTTTGACCACCTTGTAGGCGATGGCGTAGGTGTCGTCACCGAAGCGGGGGAAGCTCTCCCCGAGCACGCTTTCGTCTTCGACGGTGAAGTAGTAGAGGCGGTTATCAAGTCTCGGTTTCATCTCGGGTCTCCGGCTGGAGCCGCCCGACCCCGTGCGTGAGGCGGGGCGGACTCAGGCCCAGCGGTTTTATTCGGATTGATCCTGAAGGCTCTGGGGCGAGTCGCGCGTCGGCGGACGGCGCTGGGGAGCGCGCGGGGGGAGCGGGCTCGCCGGGCGGCCAGGACGGTTTGGTTTCGGGTGGCTAAGTGGGGTGCGGCAATTCCGGCGGAAGGTTTCGAGATGACGGAGGGGCGCAGGCTCATCTCGGGGTCGCCCGGCTGGTGGGAAGCGGTCGACCGTCGCTTAAGGACCCGGGGCGGTCGTCGGCTCTGGCGACGTCAAGTCCAAAGCCCGTGATGGCTCAAGCTCCAGGCCGTTATGCGCTTTAGAACGTATTGAGATTCGAGTCGTATTGAGCTTCGGATCGTCCGGAACGGTCGACTGCCCAGGCCGGCGAGGTTCGCCTTGTGTGGCTTCGGCGAGTGGGTGGGGAGTTTCGGTGGGCCGCTACAGATTCTGTATGCGCCGTGGATTCGAGGATAATAACAAACAGGTACCGTCGATACATTCCCCTTACAGGACCTCCCATGAAAGAGCTGCGCCCCCCGCCAAGGCTCGAGTTACCAGTGGCGTTCTTGCGTTTCTGGCCCACATCTGAGGAGCGTTGTCCGCTCCTTGCGACCCTCAATGACGAAGTCTTGCCGGGCGGCATGCATCGCCTCGAACCGCCTCTTATCGGCGTTTTGCCGACCGCCGGACGCGGCGCCGTGGTGCAGCTGGCGACCCGCCTGGCGCAGTACTTACGCATCAAGGCGGGGTCGGCGGCGGCCCCGGGAATCTTGATCTACCCAGGCTCGGTGGCCACCCTGGGGGACCGGATCGAGATCCTTCCCGACGGGCTTTCCGAGGACCTCGCGGAGCGGCCGCCGAAGCTGCCTTCCGGCGTCATCGCCATGACCGGCTATGCGTCGGCGTGGCTGGCCGGCCGATTTTTGACTTCGGGCATCGACGCCTACCAGGGCCCGTCGGGCCGCCGCGTCGCCCTGCAGGCCCTCGACGGGCCGCGGCGGCCGCCGCTGCCGTTCCACAACAAGCGGATTTTCGGTCGACGCGTCTCCCTCGGGAGGTCGGATTTCGAAAGGCGACTTCGGGAAGCGCTCTTCAGCAGTCCGCGCGGGACGGTCCTGCTCGAAGGGCCGCTCGGGGTCGGCAAGAGTCGCGCCGCCTGGCAGGCCCTCGGCGGGCGTCCTTCGGTGTGGGTCGATATGGCGAGTGAGTTGCCGCATCGACCGTCGCTGGTGATTCGCTTTCTGGAACAGATCGGCTCTCCGATGCTGCCGAAGGCCAGCTGGCTCGAAGATCCGGAGCGGGCCGCGGAGCTGCTCTTGACGGCTTGGCGCGAGAGTGCCGAGGCCTCAGGTGCGGCGCCGGTCCTCGTGGTGGAGGGTCTGGAAGGCGGAGGCGCCGCGGATCAAGCGACCGCCGCGGTCGTGCTCGATCGCCTGCGGGCTGGGAGCGGCGGCGGGCTGCCGTGGCTGCACATTGAGCGCTCGGGGCGCGCGGCCGCCGGCGCACGGGGACTCGACGCTGAACAGACGCTGACCCTCGATCCGCTGACCGCTGAGGAAACGGCTGAATACTTGGAACTCTTCCTCGCGGGCCTCGAGATGCCGCCGGCGGTCGCCGATCGACTGGCGTCGGCCTCGGCGGGCTATCCCTTGGCGCTCGAGGAGGGGGTGCTGGACATGGTCCAGCGGGGCCTGCTGCGCCGCGTCTACGGCAGTTTTTTCTACGCCGGCGGTGACGGCGGGGAGTACCAGCCCTCACCGCGCTTGGTGCGCCACGTGGAAGCGGCGCTGCGCCAGGTGGGGGATCCGCTGCCGCTGCGCATGTTGGCGTCCGCCAACGACGCCATCGATCCGGAGCACCTGCGCTTCGCCTGCGCCGAGCTCGGGGTCGAGTTGCGGGAAGGGTGGCATCGACATTTCATCGACCACGGCTGGCTGCGGCTCAACGGCGATCGCTTGGGATTCGCGGTGCCGGCCCACGGTCTGGCGCTGGCGGCGACTTTGGGGCGCGAAGGCACCCGGTCCCTCCGCCACGCCCTCGGCGGCGTCCTGGCGACGGACGGCGCGGAGTGGACGGCCTACCGGCTCATGGCCGGGTCGCCCGAGGCCCTGCCGAGCTTGCTCGATACCAGCCGCGACTCGGCCGGCGCGGCGCCCCGGGAGGAGCTCTTCAACGCCCTGTGGACCGAATACCGGGAACACCGGGAGCGCGGCGGCGACGAAGCGACGGAACTCGAGATCCTGTGGGCTCTGCTGCCGCTGGCGCGTCGGCTGGGCTGCCTCGGTCGCCTCGGGCGTGAGGTGCGCCGCGCGGTGGAGCTCGCCCGCGGCGACGACCAGCGCTTCGTCGCCCTGGTCGCCCTGCGCGCCGAGCACGACCAGGAGCAGGGGAAATTCCGCGACGCCGAGGCCGGTCTCAGGGCCGCCTTGGCGACGTCGGTGGGCTTTGAGGAGAAGCGGCGGGCGACGCTCTTCCTACGCCTCGGGGTGCTGCTCCATCGCCAGCAGCGGTGGTCCGAGGCCCGGGACATTTTCCGCGGCCTGGCGTCGGTGGCGGAGAAGGGGGGACCGACGTCAATCGGAGCGACCTGCCGCTTCTATCTCGGCAATGTCGCCCTCCACCAGCGTCGCCTCGACGCGGCGGAGACGCACCACCGCCGGGCCCTCCAGTTTCGCCGCCAGAGTCACATGCAACGGGCGGTGGGCACCTCGCTCTGCGGCCTCGGCGCCGTGTCGATCGCGCGCGGGGACTTCCCGAGCGCCCTGCGGGCCTTCGATGAGGCCAGCGAGATTTTTGAGAACCAGGGCGTCGAGCCGTGGGAGCACAGCTATTCCCTGCTGGGCAGCGGCCGCGCCTCGATTCGCCTCGGCGACCTGACCGGCGGCACCACGCTGCTCAAGCGCGCCCTCGAGGCCCGGGGCGGCCGTAACGACGTCATCGGAGAAGCGTACGCCCACCTCGAGATGGCGCTCGGCTACCTCCTGCTCGAGCAGGATGAGCGGGCCCTCGGGCAAACCCGGAAGGCGCATTTCCTGCTGAGCCTGGCGCCGGAAGGTGCCCTGCTCGGCGACGCGGAGCGCCTGCTCGGTCGCATCAGCTTGCGCCAGCTCGAGTGGCGGGTCGCCGAAGAGCACCTCGGTCTGGCCCAGCGCCTCCACGCCAAGCACGCCGACGAGCACGCCGTGGCGGAGGACTGCTCGTGGCTGCTGGAGCTGTCGATGGCGGCGGACGATTGGCGGGGGGTGGAGCGAGCGGTGCTCGAGCTCGGCCGGTTGCTCGACGCCCTCGCCCAGCCCGACGGCGCCGAAGCCCTTTTCTATCGCCTATACCGCGGGCTGCTGTGGCTCCGGGAGCGGGGGTTTGGCGTCGGCGATCCCGAGAATCCGCTGCGGCGGGCCTATAAAGAGCTGATGCGCAAGACGGCCTATCTGCCGCCCGAGCGTCGGCAGAGCTTCCTCTTTCAGATCCGCGTCCACCAGGACATCCTCAACGAGGCGACCCGATACCAGATTTCCTTGCCGCAGGTGCCGCAGGTGCTGCCGCCCATGGATCTCTGAGCGAAGTGGGGGGGCGACGCTCGCCGCGACTCGGGGCGCGAAGTGATAGCCTGCCGACCCGCCGCTGAGTTCGGAATCCCTTCATGATCAGCTTCCCGCGACGCTTTATCCCGGAGTCCTTCGTGCCCGAGGCCTCCGAGTCGGCCGACGCCGGCTACTGGCTCTTCGCCGGCCACGTGGTGACGATCTTCGGCATCGCGCTGTCCAATGCGCTGATGGGCCTGATGGCGCTGTGGTTAATCCGCGCCCGGCGCCGGCTGAACCTGCGCTTCGAACCCTATTCGGCGCTCTTCCTGCCGGCGGCCCTCTTCTCGATCTTCTTCGTCGTCTCGGCGATCCAGAGCCTGGACGCCGGGCGCAGCCTGGGGGGGCTGAAAGACCTGCTCTCGATGCTGACGCTGCTCGCCGCCCCGTTCTTGGTGCGCGGCGAGAAGTCGGTCCGACGCACCGTCGATTTCGCGCTCGTGATGATCGTGCTCTCGGCCCTCTATGGCATCTACCAGTACCTCTTCACGCCCTACGGCGACCTGCACCGGCGGATCATCGGACCTTTCTCCCACTACCAAACCTTCGCCGGCATCCTGTTGATCGGCGCTTTGGTGCTGATCGCCCGCCTGTCGGTGGGGGACGGCTGGCGTCGTCCGGCGAGCTGGGTGGCCTTGGGGCTTGTCGTCTTCACGCTCTTCCTGACCCTCACCCGGGGCGCCTGGGTGGCGGCGGCGGCGGGACTCTTGGTGTTGACCTTAGCCCGCACTCGGCGGGCGGTGGTCGGCGGCATCGCTCTCGTGGCCCTCGTCTCCGCTTGGCTCGCGCCGGCTTCTTGGACGGAGCGGGTCGGCTCGATCGTCGACTTGAACGACCCCTCGAATTACGACCGCCTCTGCATGCTCGAAGCCGGGCTGCACATGATCGACGAGCGCCCGCTCTTCGGCATCGGCCCGGAGATGGTCAAAGAGCGCTATCCGATCTACCGTCATCCGACGGCTCCCCGCCTCAATGTGCCCCACCTGCACAACGCTTTGCTCCAGCGGGCCGCCGAGCAGGGGCTCATCGGCTTCGCCGCCTACCTGTGGATGATGGGCGCCGCCGCTTTTTTGGCCTGGCGGGGCCTGCGTCGCTCGGAGGCCGGCGAAGAGTCCTGCGCCGACCTTTACCTCGCGGTGCTGATGGTGGTGGTCGGCTTTAACGTGGCGAGTCTTTTTGAAGACAACTGGAACGATACCGAGGTGCGACGGCTGCTGCTTTTCTTCCTCGCCATACCCCTCTGCCTGCGACGCCCCTCCCTGAGATCCCCTTCCCCCCGCGGGGCCCAACTTGAGGCGGGGGAACCGTCCCCCGAGACCGCCGACCCATGACTTCATCCGAACCTTTCCTGCTCTTCCTCGACGAGATCCGGCCGAGCGTCGAAGCGACCCTCGACCGCCTGGTGCCGACGTCCGACGTGGTGCCCGGCCGGCTGCACGAAGCGATGCGCTACAGCCTCCTCGGCGGCGGCAAGCGCATCCGCCCGGCGCTGACGGTGCTCGCCGGCGACGTGCTCGGCGTCGACCGGGCCCACAGCCTCGTGGGCGGCGGCGCCCTCGAGATGATCCACACCTACAGCTTGATCCACGACGATCTGCCGGCCCTGGACAATGACGACCTGCGCCGCGGCCGGGAGACGAGCCATCGCCACTTTGATGAAGCGACGGCGATCCTCGCCGGCGACGCCCTCCTCACGCTGGGGCTGACGACGCTCGCGGGGCAGCCGCCGGAGATCAGCTCGGAAGCGCGCCGCCGGGCGGTCGAGATGGTGGGCGGGCGCATCGGCACCCTCGGCATGATCGGCGGCCAGGTGGAGGATCTTGAAGCGGAAAAACAGTGGCCCGCCGACCCGGAGGCGACGCTCGAACGCATCCACCGGCGCAAGACCGGCGAGCTGATCGTCGCCTGTCTCCACCTCGCAGGCCTCTACGCCGGGGCGGACGACGACACGCTCTCGGAGCTGCTCGGACTGGGGGAGCGGCTCGGCCTGCTCTTCCAAATCGGCGATGATATTCTTGACGTCGAGGGGACGTCCGGCACCCTCGGAAAGACCGCCGGTAAAGACGCCGCCGCCGACAAGCTCACCTACCCGGGGCTTTTCGGTCTCGAGCACGCCAAGCGCCTTCTCGAGCGCACCCGCGACGAAGCGCTGGCGGTTTGCGACGCTTTACCCGAGCGAGGAGGCCTCTTCCCATCGCTGATCCGCTACCTGTCGACCCGACAGCACTGAGCCGCCGAGCGGCGTCCGCCGACGACGCTCCAACCCATCCGCCGAGGCGGGGCAAGGTCGCACGCCTGCGGCTCGACCAGCTGTTGGTGGACCGAGCCCTTTTCCCGAGTCGCGAAAAGGCCAAGCGCGCCGTCATGGCCGGGGTGGTCACGGTCGCCGGACAGCGGGTCGACAAGCCCGGGACGGCGGTGCCGGAAGACGCCGACGTGTCGGTGATCGAGAAGACCGAGCCCTATGTTTCCCGTGCCGGTCGCAAGCTGGCGAGCGCGCTCGACCACTTCGCGGCCCACCACCCCGGGGCGGTCGATCCGGAGGGCAGGGTCTGCCTCGACGTCGGCGCTTCGACGGGGGGCTTCACGGACTGCCTTCTCGGGCGCGGCGCGTCCCGCATCTACGCCGTCGACGTCGGCTATGGCCAGCTCGACCAGCGGCTGCGGGAAGATCCGAGGGTGGTGGTGATGGAGCGCACCAACGCCCGTCATCTGAAGCCCGGCGATCTTCCGGAAAAGGTGAGCTTCGTGACCTTCGACGTCTCGTTCATCTCGCTCACCAAGGTCATGCCGCCGGTGCTCGCCTTCCTCGAGCCGGGGGCGACGGTCTTACCGATGATCAAGCCGCAATTCGAGGTCGGTCGGCGTCACGTCGGCAAGGGGGGCATCGTCCGGGATCTCGAGGCGCGCCGCGAGACCATCGAGCAGCGCGCCCGAGATTTCGCTGCCCTGGGCCTCGAGGTCCTGGGCGTCTTTGACTCGCCGGTGAAAGGCATGGAGGGCAACCAGGAGGCGTTCGCCCTCTGCCGGTTTACCGGCGGGGAGGTCCAGATGACGGGGCGACCCGCAGGGGACGGGGTGGCCCGAGGGGCGGCCGACGATGCCTGAGCGCAGCGCCGGCCGCACGGCGCCGGCGACCGAGGTGATCCGCCGGGTGGGGATCGTCGGGCGACGCCACACCCAGGAGGCGATCCGCACCGCCGGCGAGCTCGCCGACTGGCTGCGTCGCCGCGACGTGGCGGTGGCGGTGGACGACTCGATGCGCGGGGCCCACCTCGAAGCGCTCGGCGACTTCGAAGTGTTCGACGCCGGTCAGCGCTACGACTTGGTGGTGGTGCTCGGCGGTGACGGCACCTTGCTCTCCGTCGCCCGCTCCGTGGAATCGGGGGTCCCGATCCTCGGCGTGAACCTCGGACGCCTCGGGTTCTTGACCGAGATCGGTCGCCATGAGCTCTACGTCAGCCTGGTGACGATTCTCGCCGGCAATTATGAGCTCGAGCAGCGATCTATGTTCGATGTCGAGCTGAGTCGCCGCGGCAAGCTGATCCACCGCTACCGCGCCTTCAACGACGCGGCGATCGCCAAGAGCGTGCCGTCACAGATCATCGAGCTCGAGCTGCGGGTCGGCGCGAATCTGATCGCCAACTACCGGGCGGACGGGCTGATCATCGCGACGCCGAACGGCTCGACGGCCTATAACCTGTCGGCGGGCGGCCCGATTGTCTATCCGACCCTCGGCGTCGCGATGCTGACGCCGATCTGCCCCCATTCCCTGACCATGCGGCCGATCGTTGTGCCCGACACCGAAGAGATGGAGGTGCGCTTGGTCAGCGACCTGCTCGAGGTGATGCTCACCGTCGACGGTCAGGAGGGGCAGGTGATGGCGCCGCGGGACGTGGTGTCGGTGAAGCGCTCGGAACAGGTCGTCCAGTTGGTGCGTCTGCGCGACCGCACCTTCTACGACAGCCTGCGCAACAAATTGAAATGGGGCGGTTGAGCGCGGAACGCCCGGGAAAACCGGGGCGCATCCGTCGCTATGTGATTCGACCCGCGATTTGGAGCCTGGCGCTGGTCGCGCTGTCGATCTTCCTCCTCCGACTGTGGCTTGATTCCGAGCCGGCCCGCTCCTGGGCGAAGGGCCAGATCGAAGCTCGGCTGAGCGAGGAGCTGGACCGCGCGGTGACGCTAGACGACGTCGGCTTCGAGCTGCTGCCGCTGTCGGTGGAGCTTTACGGTTTCGAGATCGCCGGGTTGGCCCCAGACGGTGCGGCCGGGTCGCCCGGAGAGGAGGGCGCTCGAGACGACGGCGGGGGGACCGCCGGAGCCGCTGCTGACCACGAAGCCCCGCCGCCTTTTGTGCGCATCCCCTACGCCTTCATCGAAGCCGAACTCTTCGCCTTGCAGCGTCGACGCGTGCACCTGCAGCTCGTGCGACTGGAGCGACCGGAGGTCGACCTGCGCTTCTTCCCGGAAGGGGGCGACAACGTCTTCTCCGGCCGCGGCCGCGGCGACCGGGAGCCGATCGAGCTGATGATCGACCAGGTCGAGCTGGTCGGCGGCGTGCTCGCCCTCGACCACGGGCGCGTGCCGCTGCAGCTCGACGCCTCCAATCTACGCACGCAGTTCCGCGGTCGCGGCGACGGAAACCTCGTCGGGCGGCTCAGCGTCCGCGACGTGCTGGTCAAGCTGCCGGCGGCGCGGCCCGCCCGGGTCTCGGTGGTCGCCGAAGGCCAGCTCAACTGGCAAGGTATCCAGGTCGACCACGCGGACATCCAAGGCGACGGCGTCTCCGGCTCGCTCGACGGCTCCTGCTATTGGGCGCGGCGGGAGGACCGCAAGTGCAGTTTCAATACCCGGGGAACTTCGACGGGGGCCTTCTTGGCCAAGCTCGGCTACTTTCGTTCGCTGCGCGGCGACTTCGAGTTTGACGGCCTCTACGGCTGGCGGCCCGGCTCGGTGGGGTGGAGCGGCGGCGTCACGGCGCGGCGCCTGGTGCTGTGGGACCGGGTGATCCGGGACCTGTCGGGGCAGCTGTGGGCGGACCGCTTCGGCGTCCGCCTCGAGCTCGACGGGGCGCGCTACGCCCGCGGTCGCCTGCGCGGCACGGTCGGGGTTGAAGTGCGCCATCCGCGGCGACCGCTGACGCTCGATATGCGCTTTGACGAGGTCTGGCTCGACGACCTTCTAGCCGACCAAGGCATCCCGGTCGACGGCCTCGCCGCCCGCGTCTCGGCGGATGTGCTCTACCGATGTCCGCTACGCCGCTGCCGGGCGGGGGACGGCCAGGCGGAGGTCGAGATCGAACCCGACCCGGACGGCCCGGGCGTGCCGGTGGGTGGAGAATTTCCACTGCGCATGGAGGTCGGTGAGATCTTCGCCGAAGCCGCCGACCTGGTGAACGAACGTCAGAGCATCCTGGCGACCGGCTCCTACAATCTGCTCGACCGCGCCGGCCGTTTTGACTACCAAATCGAAACGGCGGACGTCGGCGAGCTGGTGCCGCTGCTGCCGCTCGCCGAGATCCCCGACTACCTGCCGCGCCGGGGCGTCGGCCAACTGGAAGGCACCCTGCTGGTGCGCAGCGGCCAGGTGTGGACGTCGGTCGAGCTCGGTCTCGGGGAGGTGTCGACGCCGCGCACGCCGGCCATCACCCAGCTCGAAGGTGGCTTTGACGTGACGCCCTGGGCCATCGAGAACCTGCGACTGTCCCTGCTCGACGTGCCCACCGAACGGGGCCGCGAAGGCGAGGTGGTCGGCGAGTCGACCCTGGGCTTGACGGGGCGCCTGCCCTTCAACGGCGTGTCCGACCTGCGCTTCGACGCCGTCCGCGTCCCGATGGAGGTCGTGCGCCCTTGGGTGGAGGTGCCGGTCGATATCGAAGGCAAGATCACCGGGCAGCTCGACTGGGACCTCGGGGTCCAGGGTGAGACGCCGGTCAACGCGGGGCAGCTGATCGCCATCGTGGCGCCGGCCCGCGTCTCCGGGGTCAACGCCGACGGACTGCAGGCGGAAATGGCCTGGCGGGACGGTTTGGTTCGATTCAAGGAGCTCACGCTGCTCACAGAGGCCGGGCCGATCCGCGGCGCCGGCGAGCTCGACTGGTCCACCGGCGGCCTCAACCTCGACCTCTCGGCGGAGGGTTTGCGCCTCCAGGGGGAGCCTTTCTCGCGATTCGTGCCGCGCCAAGACCTTGAGGGACAGGTCGACCTGTCCGGTCGCCTCACCGGCCGGATCGGTGAGCCCGAGTTGCGACTCGAAGCGGCGGCGCGGGATCTCGAGCTCAATTCCCAGCGTCTCGACGGCGGCGGACGCCTCGACCTGACCTGGCGTCGGCGGGTCCTGCGCGCTGAAGGCTCGCTGCTCGGCGTGGCGTCGCTGCGCGGCGGCGGTCGACTCGACGAC
>JBCDKB010000011.1:0-40896 GCA_038747035.1 Acidobacteriota bacterium
ATTGCCGGCGAGGTCGGCGGTACCGGGCCCGACTTCCAGGCGGACCACACCGGAGCCCAGGGACTGGGCTGCGGTCCAGGTCGCCGTGTCGCCGGTGACGTCGAGGGCGCCGGCCAGCGCGCCGGCGGCGTTTGACGCCGAGACCGCGACGGTCGATGCGTCCACGGGCGCGTCGAAATGGACGGTGATGACGTCGCCGCTACGGGCCGCGGCGAGCACCTCCGGAGGCTCACAGTCCTGCGCCACCGCGGCCGTCGCCGACGCTGACTCGCGGCCTTCGGCGCCCACCGCGTAGGCCCCGAGGACGTGAAAGCGTCCCGGCTCGAGGCTCACGTCCACCGCAAAGGCCCCGTCGACGCCGGCGCGCACCTCGGCGAGCGCGCCGCCGCCTTCGACCACGACCCGCGAACCGGACGGAGCCGCGCCCGAGACCGAGACCGTATTCGCACACAGGGCATCCGGCAGGGCGTCCAGAACGGGGGCCGCCGGGGCGCCGCCCTGGACGGTGGTGAAACTCCACGGACCGGCGGCGCTGAGGGCGTTGCCAGCCCGATCCACGAGCTGCGACGTCAAGACGAGTCGGATCTCAGTCGACGGCGGCAGCGGGCCGAGGGGCCGGACGGTGAAGCGGGTGGCGTCGAGCTCGCCGGCGGCGAAAGTCCCTTCGGCGGGGACGGCGACGCCGGCGGCGGTTTCCAGGCGCCAGGCGCCGGCGGCGGGCGGGGCCAGGGCTTCGGAGAAGGCGACGGCGACGGCGGTACTCCTGGGCTGCTCTTCAGCGCCGTCAGCGGGGCTCACCGCCACCACCTGGGGCGGAGCGTTGTCGCGCGTCACCCCGCGCACGTGGGTGCTCTCTTCGTCTCCGAGCGCGGCGCGGGCGATGAGTCGATTGTCGCCGTCGTTGAGCGGCACGTCGGCGACGGTGAACCCGTCGGCGGTGACCGTGGCGGGCAGGCCGTTGACGGTCACGGTCGAGCCGGCGGCGACGTCGCCGCTGACGGTGATCGCCGCCGCCGAGGTGGCGGTGCCTTCGATGGGCGAGGTGATGCGCAGGTTCGGACCGCCGTCGCCGGTCAGCTCCAGGGACGCCGTGCTGGTGTGGCCGAGGGTGTCGACGGCGGTGGCGGTCACCGTCGAGGGGCCGGCGGCCACCGGGACCTCGACGGTCCACGTGCGCTCACCGCCGCCGGAACCGGAGATCGGAGCCACGACGCCGTCGACCTCGACCTGATCAAGGTGGGGATCGGCGACGCGGCCGGTGAGCGTCACCGCGCCGCCGCCGACCACGGTGCCCGGAGCCGGATCGAGGATCGACAGCGCAGGGGCCCGGGTATCGAGGGCGATCTCGACTTCGGCGCCGGACCGATTCGAAGCCCGGTCGGTCGCCTCCACGCGCAGCCGGTTGTTCCCTTCGGCCAGGGTCACCGACGCTTCGAAGGTGGCGCCGGAGGCCGGATCTCCGGTCACCGTCGCGGCGGCGCCGTTGACGGCGAGCGCTTCGAGGTACGGATCGACCACCGAGCCCCGGACGGTGACGACGGCGTCGGCGGTGACCGCTCCATCGGCGGGGGCGCTGAGGGTGAGCGCCGGCGCGGTCGAGTCGCGGATCACGGTGAGGATCAGCTGGCCGGTCTGGCCGCCGGCGCTGGTGGCGAAGACGGTGAAAGCGTTCACGCCTTCATGGAGGCTGACGGGCGGCGATATGAAGTCGCCGCCCGCGGCCGGAATCACCTCCACGCCGTGGATCTCCACCGAAGCGGCGCCGGGGGCGCGTCCCGAAATCTGTACGGCGGCGGCGGCGACGACGTCTCCGTCGGCCGGGCGGAGGTCGGCGATCACCGGCGCCGCGCCCTCGAGGGTGAAAGTGCGAATGAGCGTCGTGCTGTGGCCGGCCCCGTCGGTGGCGGTCACCGACAGTTCGTGGCTGCCGAAGGCGGTGATGGTCGTTCCCGGGACGTAGGCGAGTCCGTCGAGGGTGGCCGCGACCGTCACGGCCGTCGCGTCCGTGGCTTGTGCCTCCGGCGTGACAAAGCCGCTAAAGATCGCTCCGTCGACCAGCGGCGCGCCGTCGACCAGCAGGGCGAGGACCGGCGGCGTCGAGTCGAGCGTCACGGTCCGTTCCGCCGAGGCGGAATGGCCGACGGCGTCGGTCGCGGTCACGGTCACGGCGTTGGCGCCTTCGACGAGGGCCACCTCGGCCGAGAAATCGTCGCCTGAAAGCGTCGCGGACAGGTTCACCCCGGCGGCGGGGTTGGCGACGAGCACGGAATTCAGGTCGACATCGACGGCGGCGCCGGTGAGCGTCACGGGACTCGAGGACAGCACCGCGCCGGACGCCGGCGTCCCGATCGTCACGACGGGCGCCTCGGGATCGCTCTTCACCTGGAGCGAGGCGCTGCGCTCATTGCCGACGGTGTCGCGGGCGACGATCTGGAAACGCCGCTCGCCGGCGGGTAAGTCGAACGGACCTGCCCGGAAGACACCGCCCTCCAGCTCAGCCGCGAGGCCGTCGACGGTGACCGACGAGGCCCCCTCGACGCGGCCCTCGACGACGTAGCTCGCCTCGCCCACGGTCCGACCGGCGTCTTTGAAACGACCGAAGTTCGGCGGCGTGCGGTCGACGGTGAACGTCGCCGTTGAAGTGCTGCGGAGTCCGGAGGCGTCGATCGCGACGACTTCCAGCCGATGTTCGCCCTCCGCGGCCACGGCCTCGCCCCGGGTGAAGGGTCGCCCGTTCAGCCGCAGCTCCAGCCGCTCGGCGCCGTCGACCGCGACCTCAGGCACGACGGCGGCGCGAAAGCCCCGTCCATCGAGCGTCGCTCCGCCGGCCCGTATGGCCACCGACGGCGGCTCCACGTCGAGGGTCACGTCGAGCGAAACGCGGCTCTCGTGACCCAGCGCGTCCCGGGCCACCACCTCGATCCGCTGCGGTCCCGGCCGCAGCGCGACCTCGGCCGCAAATCGCCCGGAGGTCACCGCGGCCTCGTCACCCCCGACCCGGACGGACTCCAGGTGGGGGTCCACCGCGGCGCCGGTGACCTGAATTTTGCGCTCTTTGGTGAACCCCGGGGCCCGGCCGAGGGTCAAGATGGGCGCCTGGCGGTCGGCGACGACCGTGTGCACCCACGCGGTCTCGAGCCCCTCGGCGTCTTCCAAGACGATCAGGAAGCGGTTCGGCCCCTCCGAGAGCTCGAACGGGCCGGCCTCGAATCGACCGTCGACCAACGGAGCCTCCCGACCGTCGACCACCGCCCGCACCGCATCGGCGGCGATGGCGGTGAGCGTCACGGCGTCATCCGAGGTCACGCCGGGGGACGGCGAGATGGCGGCACGGCGCGGCTGGGCTCCGGCCACCGAGGCGCTGAGGCCGAGGCAAAGCATCAGGAGCAGGTATCCGAGGGATCGGCTAGGGGCGTGGACTGTTCGCATGAATTTTCCCGAAGAATCGAGGGCCCCGGTGGGCTCCCGGTGTATTGAAAACACTTTTGAAGAGCCCGCGGAGTGGCTCTGGATGGGGAGGCGTAACCGGCTGAAAAACCAGCTCGCCCCTCGCGGGATTGCCCCCGCACCCGAGACCCCCAGCCATGACTGCGGGCGGAATGTCCTCCGCCGGCGCGCCACCTATCCCAGCTGGCTCTAAAGACGCCAAGATTCGCCGCCGCGCCCGGCGGCCAGCGCGACGCGGACTCCGCAGGCGCTAGCTGCCGGCCTGCCCGGCCGCCGTATCGCGACCAGTCAGATAAGCCATATTCAGGAACCCTCCCTCGGGGCCCGAGCTCAGCGGCGACACGCGCCGCCTTGCTCCGAGGGCGGCGAGCGGAGGAACCGGTTGGCAAGACCGGCCGCTGGCCTCAGATTCATGGTCATAAGTGCCTCGACCACGATTCGATCACCCGACCCATGGCTCATCAATCTCAGCCCGCCCCGGGTGGCGACCCTGCTCCGGAGCGCTTCAGGGCACCCCTGGCCCACACGGACCTGCGGGCAAGCGCGGAGATTTCAAGATCAGAAAAAAAGACCTTCCCGGCGCCGCGTCCCGAGAGAGTCAGAGCCTCGGTAACGGCCCGATCTCCGCGACGCCGGGAGGAACCAAACCACAAAACAAACCCAACGATGCTTCAGCCCCTGGGGGCCCAGCGGATACATGCGCATCGCTCGAGGTCATCGGGACCTCGACGCGTTCGGAGGGGGAGTGGCCTTCACTTCGAATGGCGGCAAGGGCAGCAAAAACAGATCACATCGGCCGATCTTTTTTAAAAAAGATGGCGCCCCGGGACGCCTCCCCGAAACAGCCTTCGCAAAACGGCGGTTGACATCGCCGGAGTCGCTGCTCTAGTCTGCGGTTGATGTCAGCTCACCACGCCACCCCGCGCTCCGCGTTCCAACCGCAGCCCGCCGCTTGCTGCTGTTGTCGCCATGATCGAGCCTCGCGGGGACCGCGCGTGCGTTGATTAACGACACCTAATCCACACACCAAGACCCGCGACGGCTCACTGCCGCTGTGGGTCTTTGTGCGTCTAGGGGTACAAGATCCAGGCCGGCAGCCCGTCGCTTCGAGCACGGAGCGGATATGTCGCCCGAGCCCCCTCCACAAGATGCACCGCCGGTAAAAGGCACCGGCTCCACCCGGGAACCGGACGAGGTCGCGACCCTCGCCGCGGACCTGGAATCGATAGCCCGTGACGCGACGGTCGCGGCGGTCCGCCGCGTGCTGGTCCGCGCTTTCAAAGCGCTCGCCCCCCGCGACGCAGTCTTCACCTCCGGCCTCGGCATGGAGGGCTGCGCGCTTCTGGCGATCGCGGCGCCCCTGGGTCTGCCGCTGCGGATCGTCTTCCTCGACACCGGCTTCCACTTCCCGGAAACGCTCGAGCTTTTCGAAACGCTCCAGCGCCGCTACCCCGCCCTCGCCTTCGAATCGGTACGGCCGGCGCGCACGCCGACGGAGCAGGCCGAACAGGAAGGTGACGCGCTGTGGCGACGCGATCCGGATCGCTGCTGCCACCTGCGCAAGATCGAGCCGCTCACCGAAAGTCTCCGGGGGGCCGACCTGTGGATCTCGGCGATCGGCCGCAGCCAGTCCCCGGCGCGAGCCGAGCAGCCGATTTTGACCGCGGACTCTCGCTTCGGTCCGCCGAAGCTCTCGCCCCTCGCCGCGTGGCGACGGGCCGACGTCTGGCGTTTTGTCAGCGAGAACGAGCTGCCTTTCCATCCGCTGCACCTGAGCGGATATCCGTCGATTAGCTGCCACCACTGCACCTTGCCGGTCCCGGACCTGGCGCCGGGAGAGTACAGCCGCGCCGGACGCTGGTCAGAAAGTGCCAAGACCGAGTGCGGCCTCCACGTGCCCGTCGAGCCGACCCGCAACCGCGGAGCCCGGAGCTCCCCAAACGCCTGATTCCCCGACCCGCTCAGCCCCGACGCCCCCGACACCTCTGGAGCCTTTCATGCCACAGACCGCCACCGGAAAACCCGCGAAGAAAATACCCGCCGCCGAACGAGCCAAACTCGATAGCCGACACCTGCGCGGCACCCTCGAAGCCGAGCTCGCCGAACCCGGCGGCTTCCCCAAGGCCGAACTCCCCGTGCTCAAATTCCACGGCATCTACCAGCAGGAGAACCGCGACGAGCGCAAAGCCCGACGGGCCGCCGGGGCTGGAAAAGCCCACACCTTCATGGTCCGTATCGCGCTGCCCGGCGGCGTCATGACCGCCGACCAATACCTGGCGGTCGATGACATCACCGACGCCCACGCCGACGGCTCGCTGCGCTTGACGACCCGGCAAGGCGTGCAGTTCCACGGCACCGGCAAAGGGGACCTCAAACCCCTGGTCCGCTCGCTCCACGACTCGCTGCTCACCACCTTCGCCGCCTGCGGCGACGTGCGGCGCAACGTCATGGCCTGCCCCGCCCCGCTCCCCGGCGGGGCCCGCCGCGAGCTGCTCGAGGTCGCTTCGGCCATCGCCCTCGAGCTCGAACCCAAGTCCCGCGCCTACCACGAGATCTGGCTCGACGGTGAGAAGCAGTCGATCTCGGATGGCGATGAGCCGTTCTACGGTGACGGCTACTTGCCACGCAAGTTCAAAATCGCCCTGGCGACCGAAGACGACAATAGCGTCGACGCCTATACCCAAGACTGCGCGCTGGTCGCCATCGTCAAGGACGACGCCATCGTCGGCTACCACCTGCTGGCCGGCGGCGGTCTGGGGATGACCCACAACAAGCCCGACACCTTTGCCCGCATCGCCTCCACCGTCGGCACCCTCGGCCCCGACCAGGCGGTGGCCGCCGTCCGCGCCGTCGCCGCGATCTTCCGAGACCACGGCAATCGACAGGATCGACGCCACGCGCGTTTGAAGTACCTGATCGAAGACTGGGGCCTCGACCGCTTTCGGCGGGAGCTGGAATCGGAGCTCGGCTTTGCCCTCGGAGACCCGCTGCCGGCGCCGCGGCCCCACCAGCACGACTACCTGGGCGTGCACGACCAGGACGGCGGCGGCGTCTTCTACGGCCTGTGGATCGAGAACGGCCGACTCCGCGACGACGCGCGCACCGGCGTGCGCAGGATCGTCGAGCGCTTTCGGCCCGGCGTCCGGGTGACGGCGGGCCAGAACCTGCTCTTCACCGACCTCGATCGCGGGCAGATCCCGGAGCTCGAGGCCATCGCCGAGGCCCACGGCCTCGGGACGGTCGACGGGCTGCCCCAGGCGCTGCGCGGCTCCATGGCGTGCCCGGCCCTGCCGACCTGCGGGCTCGCCCTCGCCGAGGCGGAGCGCCAGCTGCCCCAAACTAGCCGCCTGCTGGCGAGCGCCCTCGATGCGCGCGGGCTCGCCGATGTACCGATGGTCGTCCGCATGACGGGCTGCCCGAACGGCTGCGCCCGTCCGTATAACGCCGATATCGCCTTCGTCGGTCGAAAGCCCGGCGCCTACCATGTCTTCGTGGGCGGCGGCGTCGCCGGCGATCGCCTCGCCGATCTGTGGAAGGCCGATGTCCCCGAAGCCGACCTGATTCCGGTGCTCGAACCCCTGCTCGATCGGTTCGCCGAGGAACGCCTCGACGACGAGACCCTGGGCGACTTCTACCGACGTGTCGGCGAAGACGGGGCCGCCACGCGACGCCTGCTGACCGGTAAAGAAGAGCCGGCTTGGCAGCATTGGCAACCGGCGGGCTTCGAAGGGGGGCGGCCATGACCCGGCACCTCTACCGCCTCGGCATCGACCTCGGACGGTTCAAACCCGAAGAGCGCCGGGCCTGGCGCCTCCACGGTGTCGGGCTGCGCGGGGCGCTCGACGACGTCTTCGGCGCCGACGGCCTGCACCCCGAAGCGCTGAGCGTCTCCGAGCCCGGGCGCAGCGACCTCTACGTCGCCGGCCTGGAACCGGTGGCCTCGAGCCGGCTCCGTGAGCTTTTTGCCCGCCTCGTCGACCAGATTCCCCACACGTTCGCCCTCGAGATCGAGCGGGACGAGCAGGTCATCAAGCGCATGCTGCGGGCTCGGCCCCAGGTCCTGGCGAGGGCGCTCGAGCGTGCGCTGCGGCGCGGCGTGCTCGAACCGTCGTCGATTCTGGCGACCCTCGCGGGCCGGGCTGCGGAGCTCTCCTCCGAAGGGTCCCCGGCGGAAGTCCTGGACGGCGCCAGCTTTGAGGGCCTGGCGGGGGAGCTCACGCTCGCCTGGCGCCGGCAGCGTCGACTCGGGGGGCGGCCGGCGGTGCTGGCGGCCCACGGGGCGGGCGACGGCTCGCCGGCCAACGCGGCCGTCGAGAGTCTGGCCGAAGAAGTCGGCCGCCGCCTGCTGCTCGACCACGTCGGCACCGCGTTCCACAAGGGCACACCGGCGTTCCAGCACGTGCCGGCGCGGGCCATCGTGCTGCCCCTGCTCACCAGCCGCGGCTTCTTCTACGGACGGCTGCTGCGCAGTCTCGGCGACGGGCCGGTGCTGCTGCCGCCGCTCGGCGAAGACCCGCGGCTCGGCGATCTGGTGGAGGCCGAGCTGATCAGCCGCCTCGACTCGACGCCCCACAACGACGTGGCGGTGGTGGTCGTCGGCCACGGAACCCGCCGCCATCGGGACAGCGGTTTGACCACGGGCTCCCTCGCCGAACGCCTGCGTCGACGGCTGCCGGGGGCGATCGTCACCCGCGCGTTCCTCGACCAGGAGCCGAACCTCGGCACCGTCGCGACCCGGGTCGCGGCGCTCCGACGGACGGTGGTGACCGTGCCCTTCCTGCTCGGCTACGCCAGCCACGCCAAGGACGACGTCGACCGGGCCCTCCGGGCCTCCGGCGCCGAGCGTCGAATCGACCTGCCGCCGCTGCTCGACCTCCCGGGGCTCACCGACCTGCTGGTGGCCGTGCTCGGCGGCTCAGACCTGAGGCGGGCGGCTTGATGGCGAACGCACTCGAGGCTTCCATGCCGCCGGTGGCGCTCGTCGGCGCCGGACCCGGCGATCCTGACTTCTTGACCCTCCGGGCCCGCGATCTGCTCGACCGGGCCCAGGTCGTGGTCCACGATCGCCTCGTCTCCGCGGACATCCTGGCCACCCTGCCGGTGACGGCGGAGCGCATCGACGTCGGCAAGACACCGGGCGGCTCCCGGGTCGGCCAAGGGGAGATCCACCGCATCTTGATCAACAAAGCGCGACTCGGCCTGCGGGTCGTGCGACTCAAAGGCGGCGACCCTTTCGTCTTCGGCCGCGGCAGCGAGGAGCTCGACGCCCTCGAAGCGGCGGGGCTGGAGGTCGAGGTCGTGCCGGGATTGAGCAGCGCGTTCACCGCGCCGCTGGCCGCCCGCATCCCGGTCACCGAGCGGGGCCGGGCGCGCAACGTCGCCGTCTTGACGGTACAGACCCGCCGGGGCGTGGACCTCGGCCCCCTGCGGCGCGTCGCCCAGGCCGAGACGCTCGTGCTGATGATGGGCGCCGCGGCCCTCGGGACGATCTGCGCCGAGCTGCGGCAGCTGGGTCGCCCGGGGTCCACGCCGGCGGCGGTGGTCGAGAGGGCCACCCAGGGCCGGCAGCGGATCGTTCGCTCGACCCTCGACGAGCTCCCCGCCGACCTGGAGGCCGCGGGGCTGCGGGCGCCGATGACCGTGGTGATCGGAGACGTCGCGGCGGCCCGGCACCGGTCGGTCCCCGGTCCGCTCGACGGCCGACGGCTGGTGCTGACCTCCCCCCGAGATCGCGGCCATCGACTCGCTCGACGATTGCGCGGCCTCGGGGCCGAGGTGCTGCATCTGCCCCTCACCACCGTCCGTCTGCGCTCGGCGGTCGACGGCCGGGGCTTGGAGGCACTGCGCAATCTCGGCCGCTTCAAGCAGGTGATCTTCACCTCCGCCGACGCCGTCAGCGGATTCCGAAGGGCGCTCTCGGACCGCGGCCTCGACGCCAGGGCCCTCGGCGGCGTTCGGCTCACGGCGACGGTCGATGCGGTGCGCGCCCTCGAAAAGTGGGGGCTGCGCGCGGATGAGGTCCTGGAGACACGGGGGGGAGCCGTGACTGTTCAAGAAGCTCCTGGCCACGTGCTGTGGCCGCGGGGCGACGGCTGCCCGCCGGTCTTCCCCATCTCGCGGGTCGGCTCCGAGCCCCGGCGGTCGTCGATCCAAGAGCTGCCGGTCTACGACCGCGTCCCGGTCTCCCCCGCGGCGGAAGAGGCGGCGCGGTTGGTCGACGGCGCCGGGGCCGACGGCGTGGTGTTCGACGATCCCGCCGCCGTCGCCGGCTTTCAGGCCCAGCGCCCATCCATGGGTGCCGCGGCTTTCTTTTGCGTCGGCGGAGACACCCTCGACGCGGCCCGCCGCGCGGGCCTGTCGCCGGCCCACGCCGTTGACGTGGGCGACGGTGGAGATCTCGACGCGCCGGTCGTGCAAGCCCTACGCCGCGACCTGGCGCCGGCGACTCACCCGGCCGAAGAGAACTGGACGGAGGCCCTCGATGCCCTCGCGGTCTAGCGGCTGGACAGACCTCCCCGCGGGCCACGGCGCAGGAGCGCTGACCGGGGGCCGGCCGGCCGATCGCCGCGAAGCCGGGCGGACACGGGTCGGGCGGACTCGGACCGATCGAGATCAACGGCCGTGTAGCGAGCGGACCGTCGAGCCGCCCCGCCGGCGACCGACGGTCCGCGCCCCCGACGCCCGGTTCCGTGATCAAACGCCCGGCGTCTTCCGGACGCCCTAAACGACTTGCGCAGATACGCCGCCGCAGGCCCGCCCCGGGTCGCGGCGCCTGGAGATATCCATGACCGCTATTTTCCAACCCGCCCCTTCCACCGCCACCCCGTCGGCTCCGGGGCTCTATGCCCCGCCGGACGCCCGCGACGCCTTGCGCGGCGAAGCCCGCAGTCTCCCGTCGTGGACGCTGACACCGCGTCAGCTCTGCGACCTGGAACTGCTCAGCAACGGCGCCTTCGCCCCCCTCGAAGGCTTCCTGGACTCCGCGGACTACCGTTCGGTGATCGAGGACATGCGCCTTGCGGACGGCGCCCTCTGGCCGATGCCGATCACCTTGGATGTACCCGTCGACGTCGCCGCGGAGTGGGTGCCGGGGGACCGGATCGCCCTGCGCCACCCCGAAGGCGTAGCCCTCGCCATCCTCGAGCTCTCCGACCTCTTCGAGCCCGATCCGGCCCGCGAAGCGCTCGCTGTCTTCGGAACCCTCGACCGCAGCCACCCCGGCGTCGACGCGATCTTCACCGGGCACCCGGTGCGGCTCGGCGGACGGGTCCAGGCGATCGAACCGTCGCCGCACCGCGCCTTCGCCGATAGACGACTCGGTCCCGCCGAGGTGCGAGATCTCGCCCACCAGCGCGGATGGGAACGGATCGTGGCTTTCCAGACCCGCAATCCGCTACACCGTGCCCACGTCGAGCTCATCCGACGGGCGGCCCGCCGAGCTGACGCGCAGATCCTCCTGCACCCGGTCATCGGGGTCACCAAGCCCGGGGACGTCGACGCCGCGACCCGCGTGCGCTGCTATGAAGCGGTGCTGGAGCAATTCGACGCCGACCAGATCGCGCTCGCCCTGCTGCCGCTGGCGATGCGCATGGGCGGACCGCGGGAAGCGCTCTGGCACGCCCTGATCCGCCGCAACTTCGGCTGCACCCACTTCATCGTCGGCCGGGACCACGCAGGCCCCGGGACGGACGCCGACGGCCTCCCGTTCTACGGTCCCTACGCCGCGCAGGAGCTCGTGCGGAAGCACCAGGAGGATATCGGCCTTGAAATCGTCGACTTCGAGGAGCTCGCCTACGACCCGAAGACAGACGCTTACCTGACCGCAGCCGAAAGCGAAGGCCGCCCCCTTGAACGCCTCTCCGGCACCGAGCTCCGTCGACGGCTCGACCGCGGCGACGACGTCCCGACGTGGTTTTCCTTCCCGGCGGTGCTCGACGAGCTCCGCCGTCGACACCGGCCGCGGGCACGTCGCGGCTTCACGGTCTTCCTCACCGGGCTCTCCGGCGCCGGCAAGTCGACGGTGGCACACGTGCTGCTCGAGGAGCTCGAGCGCCGGGGCCCGCGCTCGGTGACGCTGCTCGACGGCGACCTGGTGCGGCAGCACCTGTCGAGCGAGCTTGGCTTTTCACGTGAGCACCGCGACTTGAACGTCACGCGCATCGGCTTCGTCGCGTCGGAGATCACCAAGGCGGGGGGTATCGCCCTCTGCGCCCCCATCGCGCCTTACGCCGCGGCCCGCGCCGAGGTGCGGCGGGCGGTCGAGTCCCACGGCGGCTTCTTCGAAGTCCACGTCGCGACGCCGCTCGAGGTCTGCGAAGGGCGCGACCCCAAGGGCCTCTATGCCCGCGCCCGCGCCGGCGAAATCCGCGGCTTCACGGGAATCGACGACCCCTACGAAGTGCCGGAAACGCCGGAGCTGCACATCCAGACCCACGACCGCTCCCCCGCCGAGTCCGCGGCGGTGATCCTCGAAAGGCTCGAATCGGACGGCTACCTCCCGCGACTCGAGACTCGCCGATCGCCGAAGCTGCCGCCGAGCCTGCCCAGGCGACCTAAGACGCAGTGATTCCGCGACGCCGGGACTTAGTCCCTTCGTCGCGGAGTCGCTTCGCCAGTCGGGCCATCGCCGCGACGTCGATTTCCAGCTCTTTGCGCTTGGTGCCGAGGTAGGCCCGGAGTTCCCGACGTCGCATGAAGAGCCAGAACACCCGAACCTCTTCGAGGATCCGGGTGCGCTGGCGGGCGAGAAAAAGCGCCACCGCTGACGTGACGGGAAGACTCAGGGCGTAGAGCGCGGCCTGGGGCCAAAGGCCGAAGCGCCAGGCCACAAAAGCGGTTTGGGCGCCCCAGAAAAGGCCGAAGAAGAACAGGCCGAAGAGCATGCCCGCGGTGTCATATTGGTCGCGTCCTTTGGCGGAAACGCTCGACGCCCGCCGCGCGAGCCAGTAGGGGATGAGCGAATTCGCCAGCCCCCACAGGGCGATCGGCGTCACGACCAGCAGGATCGCCAAATGCCGGGCGGTAAAAGACGCCACCACGGCCGGCGAATACTTCAGCTCCAGCTGGTAGTCCTGGACGCCGTGGCGTCGACACAGGGCCTCGAATCGCTCGAGCTTCAGTCTGAGCAGGTGGACCTTGTCCGGCCAGCGCGCCCGCAGCTTGCGGTGGGTCTCGCTCAGCTCGTGGAGCGAGCGAAATCGCTGCGCCAAGGTCGGCCGATCGCCGCGGCGGGCGCGGAGCGCGAAGAAATGCTGGAGATGCTTGAGCAGCGACAGGTCCTGCCAAGAATCCATATTGAGGGTCACGGACTCCAAACCGTGAAGGATCTCGTCGGTATAGCGCCGAATGAGGTACTCGTCGTGGGCCTCCGCATCGTGGGGCCCGGGGGCACCCGCTACGACGCCGTCCTCCTGCGCGTCCTCGGCCTTCCAGTCCTCGTCCAAGACCACCGGCGCGCCGGCCTGGACCAGCACGCTCGATCGAAACCGGCCCTTCTGGGTGAAGGTCAAGCCGACGGGGACCACCGTCACCCTTTCTCCGGTCCTGCGCAGGTGCCCGACGGCCATACGGGCGGCGCCGGTCTTCAGCGGCCGGAGGCTCGGGTCGGAGTGGCTTTGGCCTTCCGGAAAGATCAAAATCACCCGCCCGAGGGCCAAGTACTCAAAAAGTTTGGCGAAGGACGCTTCGTTGGCTTCCCGGGTCGAGCCGCCACCGTCCGGTCGACGACGGGCGATGGGCACGGCCTGGATGAAGCTCAGAATCGGCCTGAAGATCGGACTCCTGAAAAGCCCGGACCGGGCGATCGGATGGATCGGCCTCGGCATCGCCGCCTGCACCACCACCGCGTCGGCGAGGGCGTTCACATGGTTGGCGCACAGGATCACCGGCCCGGAGGTCGGCAGATTCTCGAGTCCAGAGACTTCGAATCGGCTGTAGAAGCTGCGGGAGAGGAACACGCACAGGGCGCGCCAAGCCCGCTGCGACCACGTCGCGGCGGAACTATCGACCGTCGGGCTTTGGGAGTCCATTGCCGACCATTGTATGCAATGGATCCGGGCCGACTCCTCGCCGGCGCCTCAACAGGTCCACACCGTCGCGGCCGGACGGCGCCGGGAGCAGGCCATCGCCCCCGTCCGTCGGGATCGATCAGCCCAGCAGGCGCTGGAGGTCTTCGTTGGTGAGCTGCTTGAAGAAGCGTTTGTCGTGGGCCACGATCGCGTCGGCCAAGGCTTTCTTGTCTTTTTGCAGCTCGAGGATCTTCTCTTCCACCGTGTCCCGAGCCACCAGGCGGTAGGCGAAGACCGGCTTCTCTTGGCCGATCCGGTGGGTCCGGTCGATGGCTTGCGCTTCGATCGCCGGGTTCCACCAGGGGTCGAGCAGGAAGACGTAGCTGGCCGCCGTCAGGTTGAGGCCGACGCCGCCGGCTTTCAGGCTGATCAGGAAGACCGGGCAGTCCGGATCGTTTTGGAAGCGATCCACCTTCGCCTGGCGGTCGCGGGTGCGGCCGTCGAGGTATTCGTAGGTGATGCCGAGCTTCTGAAGACGCTTACGCACGATGCCCAGGAACGATGTGAATTGGGAAAAGACCAGCGCCTTGTCGCCTTCTTCGAGCACTTCCTGCAGGCGGTAGGCCAAGACGTCGAGTTTGGACGAGGACTGCTTCCGCCGACGCTTGTCGATGAGGCCGCCGTGGCACGCCGCCTGGCGCAGCCGGAGCAGCGCCTCGAGGACCACCGCCCGCGAGCGACCCATGCCCTCGGACTCGATCTTGGTCGACAGCAGGTCCCGGTAATGGTCCCGCAGCTCGTCGTAGCGACGGCGCTCGGCGGCGCCGAGATCGCAGATGAGCGTCTGCTCGGTCTTCGCCGGCAAGTCTTTGAGGACCTGCTCCTTGGTCCGTCGCAGGATCAGGGGCCGGAGCGCCTCCGCCACCGACTGGACGGCCTCGGGGGGTAGGTGGTGCTTGCCGGCGAACTCGGAGATGCTCGGCAGGTTACCGAGCATGCCCGGGTCGAGGAACTCAAAGATCGACCACAACTCGCCGAGGTGATTCTCCACCGGCGTGCCGGTGAGCGCCAGGCGATGCCGGGCGTTGAGCAGGCGCGCGGCTTTCGCGGTCTGCGAACGAGCGTTCTTGATCGCCTGCGCCTCGTCGAGCACGACGAGGTGGAAGTCGATCTTGCGCAGCATCTGCACGTCCCGTCGCATCGTGCCGTAGGTCGTAATGAGGACGTCGTAGTCGTCGACGTCCTCCAACAGATTGCGACGGTCGGTGCCGTGGTAGCGGACCAGCTTGAGGTCGGGGGTGAAGCGTTCGGCTTCCGCCCGCCAGTTATGCATCAGACTGCGCGGCACGATCAGCAGCGACGGCTGATCGCCGTCCTTCTTGAGCTGCTTGCGGCGCCAGAGCAGCGCGAGGACCTGGATCGTCTTTCCGAGGCCCATATCGTCCGCGAGGCAGCCGCCGAGTCCGAGGTCACCGAGCAGCTCGAGCCACGCGAGGCCCGTCTGCTGATAGGCGCGCAGCTCGCCTTGGAATCCCTCCGGCGTCGGCATGGGCTCGAGGCGCTCGAAGGAACGGACCTTCTCCCGCACGCCGGCGAAGACTTCGTCGACGTTGACCTCTTCGGCCCCGGCGAGCAGCGAATCCAGCAGCAGGGCCTGGTGCGCGCTAAAGCGCACGCCGTCGCCTTGGTCGGAGGTCCCGGCCACTTCCGAGAGGCCGCCATAGCGGGCGAGCCACTGCTGCGGCAGCACGCCGAGGGATCCGTCGCTCAGCTGCACGAGGCGCTGTTCGGAACGGGCCGCTTCGAGCAAGGCCGGCAGCTCGGCCCGGGCGTCGCCGAAGTGCATGAAGCCGGTGAGGTCGAACCAGTCCATGCCGCTCGAGACTTCGGCCTGGAACGCTCCACCGGCGCGCAGGGGTCGGCCGAGGGTTTCGATGCCCCAACCTTCCGCCGCCAGGCGCTCCACCCACGACACGAAGTCTTTCGCCGGCATCGGCACTTCGCCGAGCGCGTTCACCGGCGCCGGCGCCATCGACGCGAGCCGCCGCTCTTCTTCCGTACGATCGCGGCGTACCAGGTACGAGCCCTTGGCGGGAGCCGGCTTCTTGGCGGCGGCCGGCGCGTCGTCGGAGGCCTCTTCGGCGGCGCCCGGCGGCTGCACCAGAATCACCGTGCGGGCATCGTCGGGGGTGATCTCCATGCCGTCGTAGGCGAAGCTCACTCGGCCGTGGACCACGTCACCGTCGAGGCCGCCGAGCGTCAGTCGCGGCTGGGGCTCCGGCGTCTTGATCGACCAGGAGACCTTCTTGGGCAGCCGGACCTCCGGCAGCGCCGGCATATCCCAGAGCTGTTCGAGACCGTGCTGAATTTCCTTCTTGGGGAGCTCGACCGCACCTTCTTGCTGCAGCAGCTGGATCCAGGGATAGGACTCCGGATCGAAGCGGGCGACCTCGTCTTCGAAAAACACCAGTCCGGTCTCGAGATAGCCCTTGGCGTCTTCCACCGGTCGGGCCTCGCCCCCGCGCTCGAGCGAGCCGAGGAGACGGAGGGCCCCGTCACCGTTGACCGCTCCATCGAGGACCAGCCGGAACGGTTCGCCGTCGTCGAAACGCAGCGGCTTGCAGCTGCGACTTCCTTCAGTCTCCACCTGCCAGCCGAATCGTCCGCCGGCGGTGAGGTCAGGGAGCAGCGTTTCCAGCCACATGGGGGCGACGTTCACTTCGCCGACCGAGCCATGGCGGAAGGTCTCAAGACCCCGGCGATCGATTCGCGGTAGACCGAGGAGCTTCTCCATCAAACGCCGATCGTCGAGGTCGAGCTCTTCGGCGGACTCGAGATCGAGTCTGCGCGGGCGAATAGAGCCCCAGGTGCCGTCGTGCCGAGACTCGCGAACGAAGAAAGAAATCGGCACGAGACGGGTGTTCTTGTCGTCCACGCCATCGTCGAGGAAGAGATAGAGCTTGCGTCGGCGCGGAGCCGGCGTCGGCCGCCGGGCTTCGATCGCGCTCTCGACCTGGGCCAGGTGGGTCCGCCATGGGGTCGCCGGGGCGCGTCCTGCGAACTCCTCTGACCACGGATCGGCGTGGAGCTCGACTTTGAGCAGGTCCCGACCCGGAATGTGCTCGCCGTGCCCGAGGTCGTCGAGGAGCACGACAGTCGCCCACATGTGCTTACAGGGGTGGTTGGCGGCGTAGGGGCAGTTACAAAACGCGTCGAGGATGCCTTCATTCTCGGCGTCGGGCCAGGCGATCGACACCGAATAGGGCGCATCGGAGCTGCCTTCGACCAGCGCAGAGAGGTGGTCAGGCCCCGTGTCGATAATGCGAACGTGCCCGCGGTTGGCGTAGCGTTCACCTCGGGTCTGGACAGGGATGGTGAACGCGTGGCGGCAACGAGAAGCCAATGTCTTCATAAAGTCACGTCACAACTTCGATGTGGCAATATCCCGTCATGAATCTCTTCATTCACTCGGATCGTCAAAGTTTGATCGGGCGCCTTGAATCCCTCGGTCCGGACTCCGTGCGGCGGTGGGGCAAGATGTCTCCACCGCAAGCGTTAGCGCATTTGGGCTGCCAGATTGCGTGTGCCCTCGGAGAGCTTGATGTCAAACCGGTGTTCTTCCCGGCAATTCCAGGTCTTCGTTACCTGATCGTCCATGTTCTACCGTTTCCCAAAGGCGTCCCAACGGCTCCTGAATTGATCGTTTCCGACCCCAAAGACCTCGATACGGAACGACGGCGTGTCATCGACTTGATCGAACGGGCCTACGCCCGCGGCCCCGAAGGGCCTTTTGAACCGCATCCGGCGTTCGGCCGGCTTTCAGGAAAGTCTTGGGGGGTCCTGATGGCACGCCACCTGGACCACCACCTTCGCCAATTCTCCGCGTAGAACTTAAATCCTTACGCTGAGCCGACGAGCGTGAGCCGCGCTCTTCGAGGCTGCCCTTCGCACCCTGCTGGGAGGGCGCTGCCGGCAGTGCTTTCAAAGGATGGCGGATCGGGAGACCGCCTGGGCCTTCAGATCCTGGGTTTGCCTTCTTATCGCAAGGCACAGACTGCGGACGGTGTTGGGGCTCGAAGCGAAATCCCGGACGCGCACTGGCAATCTGAACTCGAGGGGTCGGCGTTCCACGAAGCGCGCGGCCGACCTGACTGCGGAATAGTAACCGCTTGGCGACATTTCGCCAAGCCCCAGGTTTTAACGCGATTTAGCTGGGGGCCGCGCAGGCCGGCCCGGGCGGAGGCCTTTAGCCCGTCTCGAGGTCGAGGCCGATGTCGAAACACGGCGCGCTGTGGGTTAGCCAGCCGACGGAGAGCAGGTCCACGCCACTCGAGGCTTTGCTCGCAGCGGTCTCGGGTGTGATGCCGCCGGACGCTTCGGTAATAGCCCGGCCGTCGACGATGCCCACCGCTTCGGTGAGGTCTGCGGGGGACATGTTGTCCAAGAGCACGCAGTCGACACCGAGGCCCAGGATGTCCTCGAGCTCCATCAGGTCATCGACTTCGATTTCGATCTTCACCAGGTGCCCGGCATGGGCCCGAGCGCGGCGAACCGCTTCGGCGGCCGAACCGGCGATGGCCCGGTGGTTGTCTTTGATCAGCACCGCATCGTCGAGGCCAAAGCGGTGGTTGGAACCGCCGCCGAGCTTCACCGCGTGCTTTTCGACGGCCCGCAGGAGCGGAGTCGTCTTGCGGGTACACACGATGTGGGCACGGGTCCCGCGGATGGCGCGCACCATGTCGCGGGTGACCGTCGCAATGCCCGATAGGCGCCCGAGCAGATTGAGCGCGGTGCGCTCGGCCGAGAGCATCTCGCGGGCCCGGCCCCGCACCGTGGCGGCCACCTGGCCGGCGTCGATATCGGCGCCGTCATCGACGTGGACCTCGAATTCCACCGTCGGATCGAGTCGTCGAAAGACCTCGAGGGCAACCGCCAAGCCGGCGACTCGACCTTCACGACGCGCCCGCAGTTCACCGGTGGCGCCGAGCGCCACGGGAACGACGGCGTCGCTCGTCAAGTCTCCCGCGCGCCCCAAGTCTTCGCGCAAGGCGCCGTCAATCAGGGGAAGGTAGAGATGGGGATACAGCGGAGGGGTCGACATTAGGCAATCTCCCGCATGAGAGTCTCATCGTGTGACCGCCGCAGCGGCAGGTCGCCGCTTCGAGGGCGATAGGTCCAAGCCACTCGCCGTCGCCAAGCGATATCCGTCGCCGGAAAATCGCGTCGATGGTGGCTTCCGCGGCTCTCCTCCCGAATATAAGCGGCGGTGCTGACCAGCCGCGCGACGGTCCATAGGTTCTGGGCTTCCCCCGCCGCGGCGATCCCGTCGGCGGCCGAGCGGGACGCCCCTTCGAGGGCACTCAGCGCGGTTTCCAGGCTCTCGGCGTCGCGCATCAGGCCGACGTGATTCCACATCATGGCCCGCAGCCACGGCCGGAGGTCTTCGCCGAAGACCCCGGTCTCCCGCACGACTTCCCCAGCCCGGGCCTCTTTCAGGTCCGCGTTCGCCACATCGGCCGCGACTCGGTGGCCGTAGACCAGCGCTTCGAGCAGCGAATTCGACGCGAGCCGGTTGGCGCCGTGGACGCCGCTCGCCGCCACCTCACCGCAGGCCCATAGGCCGTCCAATGAGGTGCGGCCCCGGGCGTCGGTCGCGATACCCGCCATCGTGTAGTGCGCCGCCGGCGTCACCGGGATGGGCTGCCGGCGGGGGTCGATGCCGTACCGGCGGCAGTGGAACCACACTGTTGGAAAGCGTTCCGGGAAAGCGTCGCCGACGGCGTCGCGCGTATCCAGAAAGGTGCTGCGTCCCGCCGCTTGCTGAAACCACAGGGCGCGCGCCACGACGTCGCGCGGCGCCAATTCTGCCAAGTCATGCACCTCCGGCATGAATCGGTGCCCCCGTTCGTCGACGAGCCAAGAGCCTTCGCCGCGCAGGGCCTCGGTCACCAGCGGCGACGGGTCCGCGGCGACATCGAGGGCCGTGGGATGGAATTGGACGAACTCCAGGTCGATGAGCCGGGCCCCGACCCGGGCGGCCATGGCCAAACCGTCCCCGGTATTCTCGATCGGATTGGTCGTTCTGGAGTAGAGCTGGCCGAAGCCGCCGGTTGCGAGAATCACCGCCGGCGACCGATGGTAGACCCACGTTTCTCCGACGCCTGAGGGCGTCGTATGGCGGGCCACGGCGCCGACGATCTCGCCGTTGCGCCGGACCAAGTCGGTGACTTCCGCAGACTCGGCGATATCAATCTCCGGCTGCGACCGCACCGCTTCCACCAGCGCCCTGACCATTTCACGGCCGGTGGCGTCGCCGCCGGCGTGGAGTATCCGGCGCCGACTGTGGGCCCCTTCGCGACCGAGCTTGAGCTCGCCGAGCTCACCCCGATCGAAGCGGGCGCCGAGCTCGATCAGCTCGCGCAGGCGCCTCGGCCCCTGCTCCGTCAACAGCGCGACGGCGTCAGCGTCGCAGAGGCCGGCGCCGGCCTCCAGGGTGTCCTCGGCGTGGAGCTGCGGCGAGTCATCGCTCGAGAGCGCCGCGGCGACCCCACCCTGGGCCCACGGGCTGGAGCCCCCGCCGCCCAGGGTCGACTTGGTCAGGACCGTCACCCGCCGGGGCGCTAGGGCCAGCGCCGAGGAAAGACCCGCAACACCCGTGCCGATGACCAGAACGTCAGCGTCGCGAACTTCTGAGACCAGAGCTTCCGCGGCGTGGCGACGGAGCCCGGAACGGGGTCGCTTTGAAGAGAATCCGGTCATGCCTTCGGACCCCGGCCGATCTCTAGCATGCGCTCGACGCTCCGGCGGGCCCGCGAGGCCATCGCCGGATCGACCACCACTTCGTGCTCCATCGTCTGCAGTGCATTCAGGATCTTCGGCAGCGTAATGCGCTGCATGTGGGGGCACAGGTTGCAAGGCCGTACGAATTCGACATCCGGGTGCTGGACAGCGACGTTGTCGCTCATCGAGCATTCCGTCACCATGACCACTTTCCGCGGCTTCTCGTCGCCGACGTAGTTGATCATTCCGGCGGTCGACCCCACATAATCAGCTTCAGCGAGCACGTCCTGGGGGCATTCGGGGTGGGCCAAGACCGTGACACCCGGGTGGGCGGAGCGGTAAGACCGCAGCTCGGCCCCGGTGAAGCGCTCGTGGACCTCGCAGTGGCCTTTCCAAAGGATCAGCTCGACGTCGGTCTGGCCGGCGACGTACTGCCCGAGGTACTCGTCGGGCAAGAAGATGACCCGCGGCACGCCGAGCGACTCTACGACCTGGACGGCGTTTCCGGACGTGCAGCAGACGTCGGTTTCCGCTTTGACGTCGGCGGTGGTGTTGACGTAGGAAACCACCGGCACTCCCGGATAGCGCTCCTTGAGCAGGCGAACATCTGCCCCCGTAATCGACGTCGCCAGCGAGCAGCCGGCGAGCGGATCCGGGATCAAGACGGTTTTCTCGGGATTCAGAATCTTCGCCGTCTCGGCCATGAAGTGCACCCCGCAGAGCACGATCACGTCGGCGTCGACTTCGGTGGCCATGCGCGCGAGGGCCAGCGAGTCGCCGGCGAGGTCAGCGACGCCGTGGAAGATCTGGGGCGTCATGTAGTTATGGGCCAGGACGACGGCGTTTTTTTCTTTCTTGAGGCGATTGATTTCCGACACGTAGGGGGCGTGGACCGGCCATTCGATCTCGGGAATCACCCCTTTGACGCGCTCGAAGATCGGCGCGGTCTGGGCGGCGACGGCTGGCGTGTACTGAAGGCGGGTCTCGGGACGGATGGCTAAGGTGTCGGGCATGTCGGTGGCCTCCTGGCTCGGCTTCACGGAGAAGAGGAGCGCGGGCAATTATACTCAATTTGAGAATAAGTGGGGTGTTAAAAAAACCAACGCGCACGTCGGTTCTCTTAACTTGCCTTTTATGCTACAGATGAGCATAAGCCTTGTCAAGGATCGGCGGCCCCGCTGCCGAGGTCACTCCCGCCGCCGGCGCGCGGCAGCGGCCGCCTAGCGCACCAGAATCAGCGACAGATCCATCACATTCGTGCCCGTCGGGCCGGTGAGGATCAAATCATCAAGCGCTTGGAAGAAGCGGTAGGCGTCGTTGCGCGAGAGAAAGTGCGCGGCGTCGAGCCCCAGATCCCGAGCGCGGGTCAGGGAATCGCCGGTCGCGAAGGCCCCGGCGGCGTCTGTCGGGCCGTCGATGCCGTCGGTCCCGAAGCCCGCGACGAGCACGTCTGGAGTTCCATCCAGGGCCAAAGCCGCCGCCAGTGCGAGCTCTTGGTTTCTGCCGCCGATTCCGTCACCTTCGACGGTCACTGTCGTTTCTCCCGCGGCGAGCACGCAGGCCGGGGCCGCGATCGGCTGCCCGCTGCGCCGGACCTCCCGCGCCACCGCCGCCAGGAAGCCCCCGGCCTCCCGGGCCTCCCCGACCAGCTCCGTCGTCAATAAGACGGACCCGTAGCCTCGCCTTTCGGCCTCGCGGAGCGCCGCATCCGCAGCTCGACGATTATTGCCGAGCACGCTCGCCGCCACCGATGCAAAGCACGGGTCGCCGGGCCCCGGGGACTCTTCGACCTCGCCCGCGAGCCCCGCCTCGAGGTGTCGGCGCACAGAATCCGGCAGCGTCGACCACAGGCCGTAGCGCTTGAGGATAGCGTCCACGTCCCTGAACAAACTCGGATCCGGCGAGACCGGCCCGGACGCGATGACGTCGAGCGGATCTCCGACCACGTCTGAGAGCACCCAGGCCTGAACGCGAGCCGGCGCCGCCAGGCGGGCGAGTCGTCCACCCTTGAGCTGGTCGAGGTGTTTGCGCACCGCATTCAGCTCATGGATGGTGGCGCCGGCGCGGAGCAGAAGTCGGGTCGTCCCTCGGACGTCCTCGAGCGGCACCCGCGGCGGCGGCAAGGTGACCAGCGCCGAACCCCCGCCAGAAATCAGCACATAGAGGGCATCGTCCGCGCCGAGCCGCGACGCCAGCGCGTGGATGGCTTCGGCCCCGCGGCGCCCCTCGGCATTGGGCACCGGGTGGCCGCCGGCGAAAGTCAAGAATTCCGGACCGACGTCAGCGAGCAGATCGCCGGGCCCGACGACGATACCGCCGCTGAGTCGACGTCCGAGGGATCTATGCGCGCCCCGCGCCATGGCGGGGGCAGCCTTCCCGATGGCGACGATATGGGTCTCGCCACGTGCGCTCCCTTCGCGGGACGGGTCGGCGCGATCTTCTGGGCCCGACCCGCCGCGACGCTCGAGCGCCTCGAAGACCAGCGCTTCCGGTTCAACGGCGGCGACGGCGGCGGCGAGGATCGCCCGCGCGTCGCTGCGCAGCCGATCGTCGCCGTCGCTGCCTTCAGCCACCACGGCGCTCAGGACGTCCGGGCGAGGCGCTCGCGGTAGGCCCCGGTCTCGTAGACTTCCGGGTTCACCACGTTCGGCGCCCGGCGCTTTTCAAGGTGCGCCAGGGCATTCTCCGCCGCCATCGTCGCCATCCGCGACCGGGTGGCGAAGGTCGCGCTCGCGACGTGCGGGAAGATTGCGACGTTGTCGAGCTCCGCAAGGCCGGGCGCCATCGCCGGCTCGTCTTCGAAAACGTCGAGCGCCGCACCGGCGATCTCGCCGCCCCGCAAAGCCTCGACCAGGGCCGCTTCGTGGATGATCGGTCCGCGGGCGGCGTTGATCAAGTAGGCCGTCTTCTTCATGCGGGCGAGGGCCGCGGCGTCGATCAAATGGCGGGTTTCCGGCGTCAAGGGCGGGTGGAGCGAAACGAAATCCGAGCGTTCCAGCAGATCATCGAGCTCGGCCCACACCACCTTATCGTCCTCGGCGATCGCGTCCCGGGCGAACGGATCGTGGGCCAGGATCTCCATATCGAAACCGAAGGCCCGGCGCGCCACCGCTTCGCCGATGCGCCCGTAGCCGACGATGCCGAGCACCTTGCGGTCGCCGTCGGGCCCCGGGCCGACGTCGGCGCCGAGCAGCAGGTTCGGTCCCCAGATTTTGTAGCGCCCACCGACCATGTAGTTGTGGGATTCGGGGATCCGGCGGGCGATCGCCATCAGCATCGCCCAGGTGAAGTCGGCCGTCGCTTCCGTGAGCACGCCGGGGGTATTCGCCACCGGGAGGCCAAGCTCAGTGGCCACGTCTACATCGATATTGTTGTAGCCCACTGCCATTTGGGCGATGCCGAGCAGATTCGGATTCGCTTCCATGACCTCCCGATCGATGGGTTCGGTGAGCAGGGGCAGCAAGACATCGTTGGAGCGCACGCCCTCGAGCAGGGCGGCGCGCTCGACGCCCGCCTCCTCGTCTCGTTGGTGCACCGTCAAAGCGGCGCCGGCCTTTTCGAGCAGGTCGAGGCCGGCCTGGGGGATGAGTCGAGTAACGAAGACTTTCATGGTCGTGGCCTTTCTATACCCAGGCTTTGCTACGCCCAGAGCTTTTCTTCTTCCAGGAATCGAGCAAACCCGTCGCGATCGTCCGCCGCTTCGGCCATCTTGGCGACGCCCGCCTGCAGCTGATCCATGCTGTTGGCGATCGACAGCCGGAGGAAGTGCTGCCCTTCGGCGCCGAGGCGGCCGAAGGAGTTGCGGTCCATCGTGGCGACGCCGTAGCGGTAGAGCAAGAACATCTGAAGCATGCCCGAAGGCGAGGTCTTGGCCCGCTGCGCTTCGGGCATCGCGGCATAGGCCTCGTGCACCCCGAGGTGCTCGCACAGCCCGGCGACGTTCGGAAAGACGTAGAAGGCGCCCTTCGGCATCTGGCAGCGCACGCCCTTGATGTCATTGAGCGCCGGGACGACCCAGTCGCGGCGTCGCTCGAAGGCGGCGACCATCGACGCGACGGCTTCCGCCGACGCCTCGTTCTCGTAGGCCTCGCGCCCGGCTTCCTGAACGAACGGGGGAACGCAGGACACCAGGTTGATATTCAGCTGCTTGAAGATGGTCGCCTCGTGGGGCGTCGGCAAGATCGCCCAGCCCAAGCGCCAGCCGGTCATGGCGAAGCCTTTGGAATGCCCGGATACCAGGACGGTGCGTTCTTCCATCCCTTCGTAGGCGGTGATCGAGCGATGCTCTTCGCCGTCAAAGAGGATGTGCTCATAGATCTCGTCGGCGTAGATGCGCAGATTCGCGGGCGCTTTTTCCCGAATCACCCGGGCGATGCCCTCCATCACCTCGGCGGAAAGCACGCCGCCGGTGGGGTTGGACGGCGAACACAGGATGATCACCTTGGTCTTGTCCGTGATCAGAGCCGCCAGTTCTTCGGGCTCAAAGGCGAATCCGGTCTCTTCATGCAGCGGTAGGGGCACCGCCTTGGCGCCGACGAACTCCACCCAGGACTCGTAGATCGGGAATCCCGGACTCGGATAGATCACTTCGTCGCCCGGCTCGACGTAAGTCATTAGCGTATAGCCGATCGGCGGCTTGGCGCCGGGCGTCACGACGACGCGATCCGGCGTCACCGCCAGGCCGCGGGTCGACTCCACATGACGGCAAATCGCCTGGCGCAGGGGCAAGATGCCAGCGGGATCACAATAGTGCGAGTTGCCGCTTTCGATGTGCTGGATGCCGACCGCGTTGATGTGCGATGCGGAATCGAAATCCGGCTCACCGAGGTTGAATTTGATGACGTCGAGTCCGCGCTCGACACAACGCTGGATGTCTTCACCCAGTTTGAAAGCGTTCTCGGTTCCAAGCGCCGACATGCGACCCGCGAGCAAGGCCATAGCTATCTCCTCGTGGTGGGAAGCTGGGGAGTGGGCAGGCTCCGGTGGGAGCGCTACCTTGCGGTGGGGCACGACGGTCGCGGACCTCGGGGCGTACTGGGTCTGCCGAAACCGTCCGGATCCCTCGACCCGGCCGAACCTCGAACGTGTCCGGATCCAGCGCCCGATCGGCGCTAGCGGCCGGCCCCACCCACACCCGCGGACCTCGTTGCCAAAGCGTTAGTGAATTTTAGGAAGGCCGGAATTCACGGTCAAGCCGGAGGGAGCAATCGTCGACGCGACGCCTCCAGTCTTTTCCCCAGCCGAGCCGGCGTACGCCCCGCTCAGCGCCCGAAACGACGCTGCCGGAGGTCGTAGGCGCGCAGCGCCCGGAGGAAGTCGATTTCGCGGAACGACGGCCACGTCGAGTCACAGAAGTAGAACTCCGAGTGGGCGCTTTGCCACAGCAGGAAACCCGAAAGCCGGATCTCGCCGCTGGTCCTGAGGATCAAGTCGGGCTCCGGTTGCCCGGAGGTGTAGAGACACGACGAGATCGAAGAGACGTCGAGCTGGTCGAGGATGTCTTCCACCGGATCACCGACGCGGAGGCGATCCCGGACGTGATCCTTGAACGCGTCGGCGATCTCTTCGCGACCGCCGTAGGCCATAGCGATATTCAGGATGCCCTGGTCGAAGTGCCCCGTCGCTTCTTCGACCCGCCGGATCTCCTGCCGCAGGCTCTCGGGCAAGAGCTCGAGGCGACCGATGAAGCGCACCCGGATCCGCCGCCGATGGAACTCCTCGTCATCGGCCATCTGTCGGGCCTTGTCTTCAAAGAGACCCAGGAGATCCTCCACTTCCTCGGCCGAGCGCTGGAAGTTCTCGATCGAAAAGCACCAGACGGTGACCACCGGAATGTCCTGCTTGAGGCACCACGAGAGCACTTCTTGGAGCTTTTCGGCCCCTTTGTGGTGCCCCTGCACGACGCGTCGAAATCCGAGCTGTCGAGCAAAACGGCGGTTGCCGTCCATGATCACGCCGAGGTGATGCGGCTTCTCCCATTCCGCCGCCTTGGCCCGCAGGCGGCGGGTGTAGACGGCGTAGAAGGGGCGCTTGATCGCTTCTTTGATCGCCCCCCACAGCCACCACAGTCGGTTCTCCCCCATGACCTCCGGTCGTGGGCGCGGCAAAGTGACGGCGTGGGCGTTTGCGGGTTCTTGGGTCATCTCTACCTCCTCGCTGCGAAGAGTCTCAATCTTGGCGCTCGAGGACGTCAAAGCCGAGTCGAAACTTCGGCGAAAATGAGGCGCGCGGTGGAGCGCGAAAAAGTCCGGCACTCGGAGTCGGACGGGGACCTCTGGTGACTCGACAAGGCAGGGGCTCGCCGGAACCCCGCCATTATAGAGCTTCGAACGGGGAAAGGACCGCACCCGGAGCCTGACGAGACTCCATGCTAAAGTTTCAACAAATAACGACTTGAGAGTGTGCCCTTTATGCCATTGACCCTCGGCATCGAAGAGGAGTACCAGATCATCGACCCGGAAACTCGGCAGCTGGCCTCTGGCAACCAACAGCTGCTGGACGAGGGCTCGAAGATCCTGGGCGAGCAGATCAAACCGGAATTCATGCAGTCCCAGGTTGAAGTGGGGACCCGCGTGTGTCGCGATATCCAGGAGGCCCGCTCTGAAGTCGTCCGCCTGCGCAAGGCGGTCTCCGATTTGGCAAAGAGCCACGGCCTCGGACTCGCCGCGGCGAGCACCCACCCCATCTCCACCTGGTCGGAGCAAACGATCACCGGCGCCGAGCGCTATCGCCAGCTCGAAGACGACCTTCGGCACGTGGTCCGCCGGTTACTGATTTTCGGCATGCACGTCCACATCGGCATCGAGGACCCCGAGCTGCGCATCGACGTCATGAACCAAGCGCGGTACTTCATGCCCCACGTGCTGGCGTTGACCACGAGCTCGCCCTTTTTCCAAGGTCGCGACACCGGTCTCAAGAGCTACCGCACCGTCATCTTCGAAAATATGCCCCGCTCCGGTATCCCGCCCTCATTCCGGGCGATGAGCGAGTACCAAGGCTTCATCGACACCTTGGTTTCCACCGGCTGCATCGACGAGCCGACGAAGATTTGGTGGGATATCCGCCCCCATCCTAAATTCCCGACCCTCGAGTTCCGCGTCTGCGACATCTGCACCCGCATTGACGAATGCCTGTGCGTCGCAGCCCTAATCCAAGCGCTGGTCGCCAAGCTGATCAAGCTGCGGGCCAACAACCAGAGCTGGCGCGCGTACCGTCACCACCTGATTGTCGAGAATAAGTGGCGCGCCGTCCGCTACGGCCTCGACGGCAAAATGATCGACTTCGGCCAGCGTCAGCAGGTGCCCCTGCGGCACCTAGCCCTCGAGCTTCTGGAGCTGGTGGACGACGTGGTCGACGAGCTCGGTTCCCGCAAGGAAATCGAATACGTCCACACCATCCTGGCCGAAGGGTCGAGCGCTGATCGCCAGCTCGCCACTTTCCGCCGCACCGGCGACCTCAAGGCCGTGGTCGACCAGCTCATGAGGGAATCGATCGAAGGCTGCGAAGGCTAGCCCCAACTTGTTCTTCCGCCTCCTTCTTCTTTTCACGCTGCTGCCGCTCGTGGAGCTGTGGCTGCTGCTCAAAGTCGGCAGTCGTCTCGGCGTGCCGGCGACGGTGGCGCTTGTCTTGACCACCGGCATCCTCGGGGCTTGGCTCGCCCGGCGCCAGGGCCTCGACACCTGGAAGCGCCTCCAGACCGAAACCGCAGCGGGCCGCCTGCCGACCGACGCGATGGTCGACGGATTGCTCATCCTCATCGCCGGCACCGTGCTGCTAACTCCCGGGCTGCTCACAGACATCGCGGGCTTCTTCCTGCTGACCCCGGACGGCCGCGCCTTGATCCGCCGGTCCGCGGTCGACGCCATGGCCAGCCGGGTCCGCGTCACGCCGGGCCGCCGTCCGGGGCCGGGTCACCCCGGCGGCCCGGGCTATCCCCACGGGAGCCCAGGTCCTGGCCCCGCGGCCTCTCCGCCCCGTCGAGAGCAGGTCATCATCATCGAGCCCAATGCCGAGAAGTCGGAGCCTCGGTCCGACGGAGACTCCACGCCCCCCTAAGCTTCGATGACAGCGCTCTTTGGTGACTGCGCAGAAGCGTGCGTCCGTGCCGCTCGCTGCTGCGGATGGCCTTCCAGCTAAAGCTGGTCGATATAGCTCTCGAAGCGCAGCTGCGAATCGCCGGCGAAGGAAAGGAAGCGCATTCCGATCCCGCCGACGCGGTCACGTCCGACGATGGTGTGGCGCACCACCTGCGCGACGCCGCGCAACGGACGGGGATCTCCGACCACCGAAAACTCGAATTCGATCTGGGTCCCGATCTCATAGCGCCGGTCCGTCCGCACCAACATGCCCGTCGAGGACATATTTTCGGTCTGGCACAGGAGCATGTCTTTGGCGCCGCCGATCCGGATCTCCATCCGCGCCAGGAAGCGCGCCGCCTTGCGCGGGGCGACGTCGAGCAGGCCGGAGATCGAGGACTGGATCGTGTCCTCCGAGGCTTCGAGCGAAATCGAACGATTGGCCCCCTGCCCGATGAAACGATGGGCATCGGCCTCGTGGCTCGAGGCGGTGAGCAAGATCAGGGACGCGCCGTGGCACGGGCTTCCGTCCCGGCGCACGCTCGACAGGAAGCTCGAAAGGTCCATATCCGGCAAAGGGAAGCGGACCAGCAGCATCTCGAAACGTATCTGGGTGATCAGCTCCAAAGCGCCGACGCCACTCGGGAAGCGGTCGACTTCAAAAGACTGCCGCGCCAGAAAAGGCACGAAGCGCTGGAACTCGGCTTGGCTCACGCCGATCGCGAGCACGTTTCGGTTGAAGGGTCTATCCATGACTATCTAGCGCTGAAAACAAAGGGCCGGACCACGGGAGGCGTATCGCGCCGGGCCGGGAGTCTACTACGCAGGCGCGGCGATAGCGACAGCTGCTAGTCTCGCCGCGATGTCAAAAACCGATGATCGCCTGGCGCACCTCGAGCGTCGAATCGCCGCCCTCGAGAACCGGCAGGCCGAAGAAGGGGAACGCCCGCTGCCCGCCCCGCCGCGGGCCCCCGACGACTGGCGACCGTGGCTTGAGCGACTCCACGCCACGGTCACCGATCTCGCCGCCGATCAGGTTGATCTGCACGCCCAGCTGGGGCTAGTCGTGGACGCTATCGAGGCCCGCGACACCTCTTCGCCGGAAGCTTTACCGCGTATCGCCTGGCCGGAGCCGCCGCCGCCGCCGGGACTCGGCAAACGCGTCGCCAAGCTCGGGGTCCGGGCGCTGCGGCGGGGGCGGGCCGTCGCCAAGCGTGTTCTCCAATCCAGCGCCCCAGCGGACTGGATCCACCGCCTGCCTCAAGACAGTCCACCCCGTCGCCTGACGGCCGCCGTTTTCGCTCCCTCACCGGGGAACCTCAAGGATCGATGGATCGAGCGCATCACGGGCTCGGCCGAATCGGGTTATCGCCTCGAGTCCTCCGACGGAGCTGCTCCAGACGAAGCCCAAGACTTCGGTGCGCTCGCCGCCGCCAGCTCCGCCGATGTCTGCGTGCTACCGGAGGGCGGTGAATTTCGAGCGGAGTGGCTCGCCGCCGCCCTCGACCTGATGGCGATTGAAGACCTGGCCTTCTTGCACCTTCGGACGCCCGACGGCTCGGCGCTGCTCGCGCGCTGGCGGTGGCTCTCGGCCGGCCGCCTTGACCCACGCAAGCTTTCGCAGGCGCCCCGCGGCTCCGTCCTGGGCAAGAGCATCGGCCTGCTCGGCGTCGAGCCCGCCCTGCCGGCGGCGGCGGCGGAATCGCTTCGCCGGTTCCGCGGCCGCTGGCTCGCCAGCCGGAGCCCCCGACGTCCGATCGAGCACTCCCGCCACCTCGGGCTCGGGGGTGAGCCCGAGCCCGAACCGGCGTCGCTCCTCCTCGTCTTGACCCGGGCCCTCGGCGGCGGCCTTGACCGGCTCGTGACGACCGTCGCCTCGCAGGCCGACGGGCCAGTGATTCTGGTGCAGATGGCCGAAGAAGGCTTCGCCCCGGCCCATCCGACCGTCCTCTGCCAACCCGGACGCTCCGGCTCAGCGATCTATCCGCTCGCCGAGCTCTTGGACCTGGACGACCGCCCGCTCGTGCTCCGCCTCCTGCTTGAGCGTCATCGACCCCGGCGGGTCGTCCACCTCGGCCCGGGCCTCGGACTCTTTGACGTCGCCGAGTCCAGTGACGCCCTGGGCGAGCTCGCCCGCTTCGAGCACCTCGCGGTCGCAGATCCGCGATTTCCGGGGCGTTTGGCGGCACCCCCGGCGTCGGCTGTTCCGCTGGAGACCGCCGTCGCGCCCCAGAAGATCGCGGCGCCGCTCCCCGAGGCCGACGCCGCACGCGCCCGCCTCGGCCTCCCCGTCGACGCCGTCGTCGCCGCGCACCTCGGCGACTTGGGCTTCGACGAGCGCCCGGAAGATGTGCTCGCCGCGGTGGCGGTGAGACCCGAGGCCGAGCGACCTTGGCTGCTTTTCGCAGGACGCGGCCCCCTCGAAGCCACCCTCGACGATCTCGCGACTTTCTACGGTCTGCGGCGCGTGCGCCGGGTCAACGCCGGGGTCGCGGAGGCCCTCGCCGCCTGTGACTTCGTGGTGTCGGCGGCGCCGGCGCTGCCGAATCCGTGGCAGCTCCTCGCCGCCGCCGCCCACGGCAAGCCGACGATCACAGCCCTCTCCGGCCCCGCGGCGGATTCCCGTGGGGCGGTCGCAGTCCGGGTGCCCCCAGCCGACCCCGCGGCCCTCGGGGACGCGATCGCCGCACAGGTCATGTCAGCCGGCGACGCCTCCTCGAGCTGACCTTCCCGTGCGCATTTCGGTCCTCATCCCCACCTACGGCCGCCGACGGGATCTGCTCCGCACCCTCGAAGCCTACGCCCGGCAGACGCCCGGTCCGTCCTTCGAGGTGGTGGTGGTCGACGACGGTTCCGAGGACGGAAGCCTCGACGCCGTCGCCGCCCGGCGCTACCCGTTCCCGCTGCGCCTGGCGCGCCAGGAAAACGCGGGGCCCGCGAAGGCCCGCAATCGAGCCCTCGAGCTCGCCCGCGGGGAGCTCGTGCTCTACACCGGCGACGACATCGAGCCCGAGCCGGACCTGCTGCGCCAGCACCTCCTCGGCCACGCCGAGGCCGCCGATCCAAGGATCGCCATCCTCGGGCTCACCCGCTGGCCCGAGCACGGCCCGCTCACCGCGACGATGCGCCACATCGACGGGCCGGGCGCCCAGCAGTTCAGCTACACCTTCTTTGAGGACGGCGCGGAATACGACTTCAGGCACCTCTACACCTCGAATGTGTCGATCCACCGCAGCCTGCTGGATCGTGAGCCCGGGGGCTTCGCCACCGTATTCCCCGCCGCCGCCTTCGAGGACGCCGAATTCGGCCATCGCCTCGCCTTCCACGGCCTGCGCATCCGCTACCGGGCAGCCGCCGTGGCGGAGCATCACCATCCTTATCGGGCCGGCGGTTTTTACCGCCGCCAGGTCCGCTGCGGCCAGATGGCGGCCCTCCTCTTCCGTCGCAACCCCGAGCTTTCGAAGTGGCTCGGGGTCAAGGAGCTCCAGCACCGCCGGCTGGCGCTGCTCAACGATCCGGTCGCCGCCGGGTTCCCTGAGACCAAGCGGCGAGCGATAGCCGTCGCCGAGAGCTTTGAGCAGAGCGGCGCCCCCGGACTGGATGACTTCTTGAGACCCCTTTTTCACCTCGGCTACGTCGAAGGTCTGGCGAAATCGCTTTTCGGCGAGGCGGCGGGAACCCGGGTCGCCGCCGCCCTGGGTTTTGAAGAGCTGCCCAAGGCCGCCCGCCGGCTCAGGAAGCGGCTCGTCGACGGCGGCTGGCCGGCGCGGCGCAGCGACCTCGAAGCCCTCGCCGGCGACGACGACGACTAACCGCGGGTCGAGCAGGGCCCCGGCCGTCGCTTGGCCGACGGGACCGAGGCGACGGATGTTTCATACCGGGTGTTCGATGCTGTGGACACCGTAGAGCCCTAGGAATGCAACAAAGGGGGTCTGGAGGGCGTTTTTCTTCGAAGAGCGTTGGCACCGGTCTCGCAAAAGATCGTGCCGACCCAAAACGCCGAGGGCCATCCTCGGCGGGACCGGTCTTCACTAGAGGAGAACGACCATGACCATTGCCCCCAAAATTCTCAGCGTCGCCCTCGCGGCTTTGACTTTTGGCCTCGACCTCCCGGCGCAGGCTGAAACCGAGTGGGAAATCACCCCCACGATCGGATACCGCTTCGGCGGAGAGTTCGAGAGCGACTTCTTCGACTTCTTTTCCGACTTCGAGCTTGAGGACTCCTCGAGCTACGGCGTGACGATCGAACGCGCCATCACCAGCAACCTGCGCATCGAGTTTCTCTGGTCCCACCAGGAGACCGAGCTGATCGAAGATCGATTCTTTGTCTTCGACTCGGGTACGAGCCTCTTCGACATCGATGTCGACTTCTACCACGTCGGCCTCATGTACCAGTGGAACCCGGGCAAGATTCGGCCGTTCGTGGTCGGCAGCATCGGCGCCACTCGATTTGACCCGATCCCGAGCGACCTGAGCACCGAGTCCCGACTCTCCGCGAGCGTCGGCGGCGGCGCGAAATTCATGCTGACCGACAACTTCGGCATCCGCGCCGAAGGCCGACTCTTCAACACCTTCCTCGAAGACGACGAAGACTTCTACTGCCTTCGCGACTGCCGAAGCGATGAGGATTACGTCTACCAGGCCGAGGCCCGTCTCGGTCTGATCTTCGCCTTCTGAGCTTCGCGCCTGGCGCAACGCTTAACGATTCGGCCGCCCGGCTCAGCCGCGGCGGCCGAATCTGCGTTCGAGCTCCGCGTCCCCCATCTGCAGCACCGTCGGCCGGCCGTGGGGACAGGCGAAGGGATGCTCGGCGTCGAAGAGCTCACTGATCAGGGCTTCCATCTCCGCCGGCGACATCGGCCGGTGGATCTTGACCGCCGCTTTGCAGGACAAATCCGCCGCCAGCTCCTCCAAGAGCCGCCGACGGACCGCATCAACCCCGCCGACTTCGCCCCCGGACGCCAACCGGGCGACGACGCCTTCCGCTTGCTCGGCCCCCAACACATCGGGGACCGCGCTGATCGCCACCACGTTCCCTGAGAGGGTCGAGAGGCCAAATCCGCAGGACTCGAGCGCCGGCGTGAGCTCCTCGAGGCGCATGGCTTCGGACTGCGACAGCTCGAGCAGGATCGGCTCCAGCAGCGCCTGGCTCTTCGGTTCCTGCTCGTGGAGGCTGCGCCGGAGACGCTCATAGAGGATGCGCTCATGGGCCGCGTGCTGGTCCACAAGATAGAGACCGTCGTGGCCTTCGAGCAGGATCAGCGACCCTTTATATTGGCCGAGTAAACGGAAAGGCGAGAGGTGCTTTCCACGCCCGGACAGAGGGACCGAGCGCGGCTCGATCGGCCGCAGGGTCGGCCGCGCGATGGGCACAAACGGTTCGCCGGCCGGCGGGCCCGCGGCGTCGCCGGACGGCTGGCTGAGGCCCGGCAAGGTAACGGCGGCCGTCGGCAGCCCTTCAGCCGTCGGCAGCCCTTCAGCCGCCGGCCCGGCGGGCGGCGTCCCGGCCGCTCCGGCGGCGTTTCCCGAGTCCCTAGACTCACCAAATCCGCCAGGTGAAAGCTCCGTCCCGCCGTAGGGCCTCAGGTCCTGGCGCACTTCACCGCCCGGGGCCGGCTGCCAGCGGTAGGGTCGACTGGAACCACCCGCGCCCAGTCCTTCCCAGGTGGCGGGCAGATCCGGACGCATCCGCGGCGCCGACAGCGGCGCCGGCGCTGATTTCCGCGACAGCTCGAGGGTTTCCCGCAGCGCCTCCTCGACGCGGTCGAGGAAAGCGAGACTCCGAAAGCGCACCTCGCTCTTCTGCGGGTGGACATTGACATCCACATCCTCCGGCGGCACCTCGAGGAAAAGAAAGAGCGCCGGATAGTCCTCCGAATGCCAGACGTCACGGACAGCCTGGTAAAACCTCGCCAGCAGGATCCGATCCCGGATGAGGCGCCGATTGACGTAGAGGAAGAGTCGTCGAGCCGAGCGCTTCTGGCGCGGCCCGATGAATCCGGTAATCGCCTCTTCGTCACCGATGAAGTCGAGCGGAATCTCCGTCAGATCGGACGCCAAGTCGCGGCCGAAGACCTGCGCCAGCCGCTCCCGGAGGCCTTCGATATCCGCCGTGACCGGCAGGGTCTCGACGATCGGTCGGCCGTCGTGGACCAGGGTCAAACGGACCTCCGGGTGGGCGAGCGCGTAGCCCTGCACCACTTCCACCGCGCGCCTTAGCTCGGTCTGCGGCTTCTTCAAGAATTTCCGGCGGGCCGGCACGTTGAAGAAGAGCGAAGCGATCTCAAACCTGGAGCCTTTGGGGTGGGAGATCGGCTCGACGCTCCGCACGCGCCCCCCCTCGATGCGCACGCGGTGACCGTCGCCAGCGCTCTCGGCCGTGCGCAGCTCCACCCGCGCCACCGCCGCTATCGACGCCAGGGCTTCACCGCGGAAGCCGAGGGTGGCGACGCGCTCGAGGTCGTTAAAGGAGCTGATTTTGCTCGTCGCGTGCCGGTCGAAGGCCAGGAGAGCATCGTCGCGCCCCATGCCGCTGCCGTCGTCGGTGATGATGATGCGGCGCTTGCCGCCGGCTTCGAGCTCGACGGCGATATCCCGCGCCCCGGCGTCCAAAGCGTTCTCCACCAGCTCTTTGGCGACCGACGACGGCCGTTCGACCACCTCGCCCGCGGCGATTTGACTGATCAGTCGGTCTTCGAGGATCTGGATGCGAGCCATGGTGGTATCCGCGAAGCGTGGAGGGCCGCAGCCTCAAGATCGGTCGTGACGTGGGCGTCGGGCTCTAAGGCCGCGAGCCGCGCCACCCGACCGCCGAGGCGACGGGCCGTTTGGAGAAGGGCCAGGCGATGGACGCGCTTGGCGTCGTCTTCGTCCATCACCAAGACCTCGATGAAAAAACGGTCGAGGGCCGGCAGCAATCTCGCCAAAGCGCGCAACGCCTCGGCGTAGCGCCCCTCGGCGGTGGCCGCGTCGACCCGCGGCGTGGCGTCGGCCAGCGCGTCAAAGAGCTCGGATTCGGCCCCCCCGACCAGCAGCTCGGGGTCGATTTCGCCCTCCGGCGCCTCGTCCACCATGCGGGCGAGGCGGCGGGCCGTAGAGACCAGCTGACGCAGCTCGGCGGTGCCGCGCAGCTCCCGCAGGCCTTCGAGCCGGCGGACGAGGTCCGGGAGATCGCGGGTTCCCGCGGCCTTCGCCGCCTCGATTTCATCGGCGCCGAAGCCGGCGGCCCCGAGCACGTGGTCGAGCCGGCGGTCGAGGAAGCTCTGCAGTCGACGCAGGATCGACTCGGCGTCGAAATCGAGGTGCTCGCCATAAAGCAACACGGCGCGCGCCGCGAGCAGGTCGAGGTCGAGGTGCATGCCGCCGTCGATAATCAGCCGAAGTAGCCCCGCGGCCAGCGGCCGGAGCCCGCGGGGGTCACCCCGCTGCGTCCGCCCCTCGGGGTCGACGGCGTCCCCATCGAGTCCGAATAAACCGACGAGTGTGCCCAAACGATCCGCCACCGCCAGGACCTGGCCGGCGCGACCGCGCGGCAGCTCGGCGCCCCCCGGCGTCGGCAGGGTCTGATCGTAGATCGCCTGCCAGACCGGCTCGACGTATCCCTCGCTGCGCGCCATGACGCCGCCGATCACCCCGTGGAGCGCCGGAAAACTGCCCACCGCCGACGTGGTCAAATCGGCCTTAGCGAGCGACGCTGCCTCCAGCGCATGCGCCGTGGTCTCGTGCCAGCCGAGGTCGTCGCAGGCGAGCGCCACGAGCTCGCGGAGGCGCTCGCTCTTCTCGGCGTATGTTCCGAGGCGATGGTGGAAAGTGAGCTGTTCAAGTCGGCGCGCCCGCTCGACCAAAGGCACCTGACGATCCCGCTCATAGTCGAAGACGGCATCAAGCACATCGCCGGCGATGGCGCGACGGCGACCCTCCCGGGCGGCCTCCCCGGCGCCATCGGGTCGATCCATGACCGCCACGAAGAAGGGCAGCACATCACCGCCCCGCGTCACCGCCGCCGCTTCCTGCCGTTCGGCGAGCACGGTCCGGAGCAGCTCGAACGGTAGGGCCATGGCCTCCGGCGGCAGGTCGCCGTCGACCACCCCGGGGATCTCGCAGGACGCCGCCCAGCGGCCGAGCTGGGCGATCGCGCCGGCGGATTCCCCGCCCAAAGCGGCGGCGCGGGCGGCGACGCGCTCTTCCAGGATGACGCGCCGCGCCTCGAGGCCGGCGACCACGCCGCGCTCGTCGAGTTGACGCCGGTAGTGCGGCCAATCTTCGACCTCGAAAGAATCTGGCGAAAATATGGGATGGCCGACGCTTTCGCGCCCGGAGGTCCCGCCTCCGAAGTCAAAAGGCACGACGTCGCCGTCCAGCAAGGCGAGGATGCCGGTGATCGGCCGCGGCCAGACGTCGCTTCCGACCTTGTCGAGCTTGGCGGCGGATTCTTTGAGCAAGCGGGGCACTAAGGACTGGAGGGCCTCCGCCATGGAGCGGCCGGGCTCAATGTCGACTCTGGCCAACACTTCGCCCCGTTCGGTCGGTCGGGCTTCGAGGCCCTCCACCTCGACCCCAACCTGCTCGGCGAAGGTCTCCACGGCGGGCGTCGGCTGGCCATCGTCGTCAAAGGCCTCAGCGACCGCCGGCCCGAGACTTAGCTTTTCCCGCTCCGGCTCCCCCTCCGCCAGCCCCCGCACCGAAACGCCGATGCGCCGGAGGGTCGCCACCGTCGACATGGCTTCAAAGGGAACGCCGCGGCTGGTCAACTCTTCGAAAAGCCGTACGGTCACGCTTCGGATCAGCGGCTTCAGCTGGGTCGCCGGAATCTCTTGGCTGCGCACTTCGAGCAGGAAATCACCCATTAGCTCTTTCCTTTCGAGGCGGACTTCCCCCGCGGGCGGCTCGATCTCTTTCGGCGCGCCTTCTTGGCCGGTACAGCGGCCTCGGGATCCGACCCTTGCGAATCCCGGGACTCGCCGCTCGCCGCCGGCTCCGCGCCTTCCGGATCGCCACCGAGCTCTCCCCCGGCGTCGCCTGCAGGCTCCCGGGGGCCGGACGGCTTGTCGAGGACGCCCGAAGCATCCAACTCAACCGGCGGGGACTGTAGCTTTTCAGCGGGCGCCCCGGAGTCAGTCGGCGGGCCAGCGGCGCCGCGATCCGACCGCCGATGAGGCGCGACGCCGCGGATCGACTCGAGGTACCCGCGGGCCGATTCCGTCACCCGGGCCCGGACCGCCCCGAGGCGCTGGCTCCGCTCTCGGAAGCTGAGCGCCCCGCGGGATTCCAACACGTCGAGCAGGGGCAGCATCCGCATCGCGTGCTCATAGGCGATGCGCGGCAGGCCAGCATCGAGGCAACGTAGGGCCTCAGCGTCGAGATCGTCGACGGAGCGCCGAAGGTACTCCACATCAGCGACGTGGACAGCATAGGCGTGGAGCTCCTTTTCACCTTCGCGACGCTTGGCCCGCGCCCCGTCGGAAGCTCCGGCGAGCTCCGCCGCAGCGAGCCAGGGCACGGCGAAGATGTCGGCGGCCTGGGTGCGCGCCATCGCCACGAGCTCGACTCCATAGGACAACTCGACGGTCGGCCGACCGAGGGCCGTGCCCGCCACGGACTCGAGGAAAGTCATTCTCCCCAGACGCAAACCGTCCAGCATCACCCGCCAGCCCCGTCCGCGGACCTCACCGGCTTCGACGTGCAGGCGCTGGTCGACAAAACGCAGGTCGTGCTGCTCGAGCTCGAAGCCCACGTGTCGCAAGCTCTTGATCACCAGATCCCGGGGCTGCCGGGGCTCGACGTCTTTCCACACCACCTGCAGCTGGAGGTGGCGGGCGGTGCGGTACGGATGTTCGCCGCCCCTGGCGTCGGATGGCCGGCTGATCGGCTGCACGAAGGCCGCGCGCCACGGGCCCGGATCGAGCAGCCGGAAAAAAGCCTCCGGGTGCAGGAGCCCCAGAGGCACCTCGAAACTACACGGCGGCAGGACGGCGCAGCCCTGGGCGTGCCAAAAGCCGGTCAGTCTTTCGATGACGCCTTGGAGGGTCGTCGGGGTGCTCGCGGTGGTCATGGTGATTGGGGCACTGTAGTGCGTCCGCTCCCGCCCAGGCAAGGGGCACAACCCTCGGCGACGCGCCGCCCCATTCCGGCGACTCCCGGGGCGCCGGGGGCCGGGCTTTGTTTAGACGTCGGAAAGGGTCTCCCGCATCACGCGGTAGCTGCGCAGCTCGGTCTCAAGGAAGAGTCGACGAATCCGCCGCGCGATCGCCTCGACACGCCGCAGGGCGCCGACCGTGGGCGGCCGAGATTCCAAAGATTTGAGGTTCTCCCGGGCGCTGCGGCGCAGGAAGTCGAGGGTCGCGCCGTCGACCGGAGTCGACCGGTAGCCGTCGGCGCACTCCGGGCAGACAATGGCCGTTTCATCTTCGAGAAAGGCGGCGCGGTCGCCGAGCGGTCGACCGCAGAGCGGGCACTCCACCGGCGGCGGCAGGAGCCCTTGGAGCCGGAGCACCCACACTTCGACATAGCGCGCCGCCAGACTCCGCGGCGTGCCCTCGGCGAGGGCCGCCAGGGTGGAGTCCAGCAGTCGAAAGAGGGCCTCCGAGGGATCGTCCTCTTGGGCGAACTGGCTGAAGTGCTCGGCGAGGTACGCGCCGATCAAAAGACCCTCGAGGTCATCGAGGCCCGAGACGGGCCTGAGCAGCGACGCGTCGCGGATGCGGACGAGCTCGCGGCCGGGCTTCTCAGCCCAGCGCACGTCGATTTTCGCCAGCGGCTGGAGCTGCCCGGCGAATTTGGAGAATTTCGTCCGGGCGCTCTTCGCAACACCTCGCTTCCGGCCGTGCTCCGGGGAGAGCCACGTCACGATCCGGTCCTTCTCCCCGAGATCGACGACATCGAGGACGAAAGCGACGGAATCGTGGAGCTGCATGGTCGCAGCGCTCTTGGACTAGACCGGGTGGCGTCGACTTCAGACGCCGAGGGCCTGGAAGAGCGCGTAGGTCATGGTGAAGTAGATCAGGATGCCGAGGACGTCATTCGAGGTGGTCACCAGGGGCCCCGAAGCCACCGCGGGATCAAATCCGAGGCGGTGGAAAATGACCGGAATCAGTACGCCGTTCAAACTCGCCAGCTGGACCGTCAGGAAAAGCGAAATGCCCACCGCCACCGGCACGGCCCGCGGCAGGCCCATAAAAAAGGCCGCCGCCGCCACCAGGCTCGAGCAGGCGATGCCCAAGAGCGCTCCGACCTTGACCTGCTGCCAGGTGAACTTGCGGATCTGGCCCGGCGCCAGCTGCAACCTGCCGGTGGCGAGCCCGCGCACGGCGATCGTCGACGTTTGCGATCCGATATTGCCGGCCATACCCATGATCACCGGGATGAAGCCGACGAGGATCGCCAGGTTGAAGGCCTCTTCGAAACGCGTCACGACGACACCGGCGGCCAAGAGCCCCACGAGATTAAAAAGAATCCAGGGCAATCGCAGACCCGCCACCTTGAACGAGCGGTCCTGGTAGACCAGTTCGTCTTCCGACGTCCCGGCCATCTTGTAGAAGTCCTCGTTGGCTTCTTCTTTGAAGATGTCGACGATGTCGTCGATCGTCACGATCCCGACGAGATTCTGCTCGTCGTCGGTGACGGGGATGGCCAGGAGGTCGTAGCGCGACGCCAGCTGGGCGACCTCCTCCCGATCGGTGGAGGTATGAACCTGCAAGACGGACGGATTCATCACCTCTCCGAGGGTCGCGTCCGGATCGGCGAGGAGCAGATTGCGGAGCGGCGTCACGCCGGCGAGTCGGCCGTGGTCCGTGACCACGTAGAGGTAGGAGATCATGTCGACGTCTTTGGCGAACTGACGGATTTTCTCCACCGATTCACCGACCGTCGTGCCCTCCGCCAGCGCCATGAACTCCGCGTCCATGATGCGACCGGCGGTGTCGTCTCCGTAGCCGAGCTGGGCCTGCACGTCGCCGAACTGCTCCTCGTTGAGATCGACAATCGCGATCACCTCTTCCCGCTGCTCGTCCGGCAGCGAGTCGAGGATGAAAACCGCGTCGTCTGAGGCGACGGTGGCCAGGAGCTCGGCGATGGTTTCGGGCTTGAGCTGTTCGAGCAACCCGAGGCGGGACGGCGGATCGAGCTCCAGCAGCACGGACCCCGCCTGGTCGCGGAAATCCACCATCATCAGCTTGAAGACGTCGTATTGCTCCGCCGGGGTGAATCCCCGCAGCATGATCGCCACGTCTTCGACCCGCATCTTGGCCAAGAGCTTGGAGATGCGCGCGCGTCCGCCGCGGCGCAGGAGGCGCCGGACGGTCTTCCCTTGGATCTCGGCGTGGCGGGAAACTTGCTGGGCGTCCATCGGAGTCGATGCTAGCAGAGGAAACCCCCTTCCCCGGTCTCGGGAAAGGGGGCTCCTAAGAAGGGCTCGAAGGAGCCCGGCGGCGGATTCGGAAGCGGATTAGGCCTTGGCGGCGCGCACCGCCTCGGTCAGCGCCGGCACGACCTCGAGCAGGTCTCCGACAATGCCGTAGCTGGAGACGTTAAAAATCGGAGCCGAGGCGTCCTTATTAATCGACACGACGCACGTCGCGCCCTTCATCCCC
>JBCDKB010000012.1:0-39945 GCA_038747035.1 Acidobacteriota bacterium
AGCAGCTCAAGTACGTCGACCAGTGGCTGATCCCGATCGCCCTCTTGATGGGGGAGGACGAACGCGAGCGCGGCGTCGTGACCCTGAAAGACATGGATATCGGCCGCAAGCTCAGCGGAGAGATCGAAGGCCGCGACGATTGGCTGGCGGCCCGACCCGGACAGCGGGAAGTGGCCCGGGTCGACCTGGTGTCGGCGGTCCGCGAGCTGCTGGCGACCATCGAAGGGGATGGCTAGGCGGCGGAGTGGCTCGGATCCCCCTCGATTCGCCGCGGCTGTCTTCGGAAACAGCCGGTTTTTCTCGACTTACGCGCGCCGTGGGCGCGCACCCAAGGAGACGACGTGAGCCTTCTTCAGTGCCTTGAACGCGAGCCTTCGGGCGACGCTAACGCCGCGGTGATTTGGATGCATGGCTTGGGCGCCACCGCCCACGACTTCCACGATATCCCGCCGATGCTCGAGCTGCCGCCGGAGCTCTCTGTGCGCTACGTTTTTCCGCAGGCGCCGTCGATTCCGGTGACCCTCAACGGCGGCATGACGATGCCGGCCTGGTACGACATCCGCAGCCTCGACTCCCGCAATGACGACGTGGAGGGCATCCAGCGCAGCGAAGCCCAGGTCTGTGCGCTCGTCGATCGCGAAAGGGACCGCGGTGTCGATCCGGAGCGCATCGTCATCGCTGGTTTCTCTCAGGGCGGCGCCATGGCGCTGCAGACATCGCTGCGTTACCCGAAGCGACTCGCGGGCGTCATGGTGCTCTCGGCCTATCTTCTACTCGCCGACCGCCTGGATGACGAGGCGTCGCCGGCTAATCGCGACCTGCCGATCTTCATGGCCCACGGCATGTACGATCCAGTGGTTGCCTACGACAAAGCGGCCCTTAGTCGTCGTCGGTTGGAGACGTCGAACTGGCGGGTGGAGTGGAAGTCCTATCCGATGGCGCACCAGGTGATGCCGCAGGAGATCACCGACATCGGCGGCTGGCTATCCCGCGTGCTGACGGCCTGAAGGGTCGCCGCGCCGCGGGGCTCAACGCTCACGTCTCTAGGGACGCGGACTCGTCGGCGTCGGCGGACCGCGAGTGGCGGCTTCGCCAATTGGACACGATCGCCAGCAGCGCCGCGGCACTCCACGCGAAGGTGATGAGCCCTACCGAGAGATCGGTACGGTTAAGTGGGATGTCCCCAAAGCCGAGGGCCGTCGCGACACCTAGGACGAAGACGACGGCGGCGTACCCAATAAGGGCGTAGGACGCGATCGAGTGGCTAGAAACGAGCTGCGAGTTGCGCCGGTACTTTTCTTCCCAAGGCTCGCTCAGGAGCGGACGTTTGGCGAAGTAGTCGGTGACGGCCCGTGTCGATTGTTTTTGGAGGGATTCTCTTCGCATGACGCCTCCTGGAGATTCGGAGTGTTCGGGGACTCCGGTCAACGACTTTTTTGGGCTGGAGCCCCGAATAGTGAAAGAAAGGTTTTCCGAGGAAAATACCCTGGCTGGAGGGTTATTGCCTCTCTTTCACCGACTAGAATGTCATAAAAACATGGTCGTGTCCAGGTCTCGACGGGCTTGCCGCCAGGTCTCCCTGCACGGGTCTCCCTGCGGGATGAGCGACTGGCGGTCCGCTTCGCGCCGCATAGAGTGACCGCGGGAAGACCGGCAATCCGCGCTCGGTCCTTAGTTCGACCCAGAACGGTCTCGGATTGGATCTCCTATCAACCGGTGAACTGATGAAGCCAATGACCCAAAGAGTCCCCCAGGGGTGCGCTGTGATCGGCCGGGGATTCCTCCCGGGTTTCTTGATGGTGCTACTGGCGACCACGGGCTGTGTGGCTACGGACGCCACGCCGTCGACCCGGACAGCCCCGGGCGAGTCAATCCACGATCCCCGTCGGGAAGACGGTTTGGCGCTCTTCGAAGCGCTTCGACGGGCGGCCGATCGCGCCGACCGGCCGTGGCGGCGGGGTGAGCTCCGCGCGGCGCGCGCGGAGGGGCGGCGGGCGCTGGTCGAGGCGTGGACAGCCCTCGGCGAGCTCAAGACCGCGTCGTCGGATTTTGAAGACGCCCGGCGATACTTTGAGCGGGCCGAGGCCCTGGCGCCGGCCCTAGCGCACGACGCCCGGGCCTGGCTGGCGACCTTCGACTGGTTCTTTCGGCGCGAAAAAGGCCAGCTGGCGGCGCTGCGGCACATCGTTGAGGAGTCGCCGACCAACCGCCGTGCGCGGATCGAGCTCGTTCGATATTTCAGCGTACACCGTCGACTCCCAGAGGCCCGCGAACAGTGGCGGGAACTCAGGCGATTGGGCGGTGAGCTCCCGGGCTATTTATCGGCCTACGTCGACATCCTCGAGAGGCCCCGGCCGGAGAGCGCCGCCGTGCTGTCGCCGTGGCCGATCTCAGATCGGGTCAAGGCGCTCGAGGATGAAGAGCGCGCCGAGCTTGAGTCGCTGGCCCTGGAGATCACCGCCCGCTTCGGGCAGCGTCTTGGGGGCGGCGCCACAGGCGACGGGGCAGCTCGTCCCGAGGGCGCGGATTCTTCCGGTCGACCGAGCGTCGTCGGATCCGGCTAGGGGGCCGCCATAAGGGGGGCGAAAAGTCGTGTGGGGGCTTGACGCCTACCACTACTGTCTATATCGTTTATTGACAGTAGGAGCACGCAATGATTCTCAACGTCACAGAACTCTCTTCCGAGCCGATCCACCGCCAAGTCTCTAGGCAGGTGCGCGCCCGCATCCTGGCCGGCGACGTCGACGCCGGGGCGTTCTTGCCCGCGCCCCGGGTCTTCGCGCGTCAGCAGCGGGTCTCAGCGATCAGCGTCCAGCGCGCCTGGGAAGACCTGGCCGCCGAGGGTTGGATCCGTCCCCACCGCGACGGTCGTTTCGAAGTGGCCCCGGTGTCCGAGGAGCGACGTCGCGACTTGGCGCAACAGCGTCTGCTCGAGACCTTGCGCGAGCAGGAGTTCTCGCTGAAGGAACTCGAGCTGGCGCGCGACATCCAGTGCCGCTTGCTGCCGCCGCCTTCGGTGGCGGGCGACGACTGGGCGATGGTGGCGCGCAATGAACCGGCCCGTTTCGTCGCGGGCGATTTCTACGACGTCCTGCGCCACGGCGAACGCGCCGTGGACGGCGGCCGCCGTGAAGTGGTCGATGTGGTGGTGGCCGATGTCGCGGGCAAAGGCATCGGCCCCAGCTTGCTGACCGCGTCGGTGAAGGCGGTGCTGCCGTTTCTCACCAACGAAAGATCGGTCACCGAAGTCTTCACCGAGCTCAACCAGCGCCTGCGTCGGGAGCTCGGGCCGCGGGAATTCGTGGCCCTGTGCCTGGCCCGTTTCGAGCCGTGGAGCGGTCGACTGGAGGTCGCCAATGCCGGCCTGCCGGATCCGTACGTACTCGGGGCGGACGGCCCGAAGGCCGTGGAGGTACCCGGCGAGCGGCTTCCCTTGGGGCTGCGCTCCGGCGTGGAGTATCGAGCGCGGGTGACCCACCTCGAGCCGGGGGAGCGGCTGCTGATGCTGAGCGACGGCCTGCCCGAGGCCGATCTACCCAACGGTGACCCCCTGGGCTACGAGCGATTCGAGGAGCTGCTCGCCGAGGCCCCCGGCGACGCGGACGCTGAAACGTGGCTCGAGGGCGTCCTCGCGCGGCTCGCCGCCGAAACCGCCCCGATCCAGCGGGACGACTGGACCGCGGTGGTGCTCGAACGACTCGAACCTTCGGGGGGACCGGCCTGATGCTTCTCCAGCTGACCGATCTTTCCGACGAGCCGCTCCACTCACAGCTCTCGCGCCAGGTGCGGGCCAAGATCCTCGCCGGCGACCTCGAGGACGGCGAGTCTCTGCCGTCGATTCGCGGCTTGGCGCGCCAGGCCCGGGTCAGCGTGATCACCGTCCAGCGCGCCTATGAAGACCTGGAGCGGGAAGGGCTGATCGTCGCCCGCCGCGGCAAGGGTTTCTTCGTGCGCGCCATGGGCGAGGAGGCGAAGGGGCAACTCGCCCGCGAGCGCTTCAGCGACGCCCTGCGCCCGGTCGTGCTCGAAGGCCGCGCCGAAGGCCTCGATGACCGAACGATGTCCACGATTTTCAACGCAGTTCTCGACCCCGATTCAAGCGACGGAGAAAAGTCATGAGCCCCAATTCCACCGCCGATGCGCCGACCCTCTCCCTGCGCGGTGTCTCCAAGCATTACGATGATTTCGACCTGGGGCCGATCGACCTCGAACTCGAGCCCGGCATGGTGCTGGCCTTCGTCGGACCCAACGGCGCCGGCAAGACCACGACCCTGCACAGCACCATGGGCCTGGTGCGACCCGACAACGGGGTGATCGAAGTCTGCGGGCGCGTGAACGACACGAACCGGCCCGACTGGAAGCAAGACGTGGGTTTCGTCGGCGAGATCCAGGGTCACTACCAGAGCTGGACGGTGGAGCAGAACCTGCGCTTCATTGAGCGCTTCTACCGCAACTTCGACCGCGTCCGCGCCGAAGCCTTGGCGAAGCGGTTCGGCCTCCGCCTCGCCAAGCGGGTGGGGGAGCTTTCCCGCGGCGGCAAGGCTAAGCTGGCGCTGGTGGCGGCGCTCGCCCATTCCCCGCGTCTCCTGCTCTTGGACGAACCGACGGCGGGCCTCGACCCGGTGGTCCGCGCCGAGGTCTTGGACGTGCTGTGGGAATTCCTCGAAGACGGGGAGCGGTCGATTCTCTATTCCACCCACGTACTCTCCGACATCTCCCGGCTCGCCGATGAGATCGCTTTTCTCCGGGACGGGCGCGTGGTTCGCCGCGACGCCAAAGACGCGCTCACGGACGCCTGGCGGCGCCTGTCATTCCGCTACGCCGGCGAGCTGCCGGCGCTGGGGACCGCCCGGCGCCACCGACGGTCCGGGGATGAACACGAGCTGGTGACTCCGGACGGCTCGTCCAGCGTCGCCATGCTGCGGGAGCTGGGGGCTGAGCGGATCCAGGAGGTCCGGATGACGATCGATGAGATCGCGGTCGAGATCCTGCGGGAGGGACACCATGTGGCGTCTGATTGAGCTTCGACTCCGGCGACGCCTGCCGGCCTTCGGCTGGATTCTCTTGGTGTCGTGGGTGGCCGCGGGCACCGCCATCTGGGTGACGCCCGCCCTGCGGTCCCCCGAGCGCTTGGCGGCCCTGGCCGGCGCCGTCGCCCTGATCGGCGGATTCTTGATGCAGGCGGTGGTGAGCGCGGTGGATAAGCGGGAAGGCCGGCCGGTGCTCCACGCGAGCCTACCCATCGGGCATCGCCAGCTGGTGAGCCAGGAGATTTTCGAACCGTGGTTCACGCCGATCCTGCTCGGCGGTGCGGCGTTGGCGGCCGCCGCTTTAGGGCGATGGCTGGTGGGGGGCGCCTGGGACACGACGTCCCTGCTCTTCCTCGCTGCGCTTTCGGCCTTCATGCTGACGATGGGACAGCTGCAGATTTTCGTCGAGGAATTGCAGAAACAGGTGCAGTGGCGCCTCGCCGTGGGTCTGGCGGTCATCTTGGCCCTCGCCGGCGGCGGCGCCATCGTCGGCTACGTACTCGGCTCCTTCGCCCTCGCCGGAGAAGGGGAGGTGTCGACCTCCGTGGAGCTCTTCGGCAACCCGTCGACCCTGCTGTCTTTCACCGCCACGGCGATCCTCGTGGCGGGCTTGAACCAGCAACTATTGAACCGCCGCCAGAGCTTCACGGCCTAGGGGCCGTCCGAGTTCTGCGGCCCAGGGAGAGAGCGATGACTTCTCTGCAGCAGTTGAATTTTCTCGTGCGCAGCCAGCTCCGCTATATGGGCTGGGTGATACTCGGCGCCATCTCCGCGGTCACGACGGCTGGCCTCATCGCGAGCTTGTTGATCTCCGAAGGCCGGCAGCTCGGCAAGGCGTGGGGCCTGCTGGTCTTCGCCTCAGGACTCGCCTTGATGCTCTACGTGTGGGTCCGCGATCTCCAAGAGCGTCGAAATCTTGGGTGGCTCCAGCTGCCCATTCCGGCCTCGATCCTGGTCACCGCGAGGCTGGTCACGCCGCTGGCGATCCACGGGTTGATTCTGGTGCCGATGGTGCTTTGCCTGCCGATCTGGTACGGCAAGCTCGGAGCCGACGGTCCCGCGTTCTTCACCAAGGTCTCCAGTCTGCATGCGATCTCGCTGATGGCTTCGATGCTCGTGCTGCTGTCCGAAGAGATCACGGTCATCATGCGTCGCTTCGGGACGCTGGGCGTCATATTGGCGCAAATCGCTATCAGTGCTCTGCTTGTTGTTCTCGTGGTGCTCGGGGGCCGTTTCGGACTGCCGGAGCTCGACTCGACGCCGGGCACACTCTTCGTCTATTCGCTGAGCGTGCTGATCGCGCTGGCCGCGATTTTCCTCTACCGACGGCGTAATAACTACCTTCTAGGTGTCGACGCCTGCACGAGTCTGCCGGTGGATTGGAGCCGGTCAACGTCCTGAGTCTGGTCTCGACTGACCGCCGCGGAGACTCCGGCGGGCTTCCTCGTATAATGGTCCTTCACGATCTTCCAATGGGATAGGACGCGAGTGGACGAGCTGGAGAGCGGGGAGAGCCCGACCGCGGACGTGAAGACATCGGGCGGCTTGGATCGCTCCGCCGACGACCCCGGCGGGTGGTTCCAGACCATGGCGGCGACGGTGAGCGACCAAATGGCGTACATCGATCGTCACGGGATTTTTCGTGCCGTCAATCAGGCCTACCTGGACGCGACGTCGCAGCGCAACGGCCGTGAGCTGGGCCATGACGAAGTGGTGGGCCGGGCGATCGAAGACGTCTTGCCGGAAGGCCTGGTGAGCGAGGTCGTGCGCCCCAACCTGGCGCGCTGCTTGGCGGGGCACCCGGTCAGCCTCCAACGCTGGTTCGATATCGGCGGCGAGTCTAAATACCTCCACGTCCATTACCACCCGCACCGGGTCGCCGCCGACTCGGATGTGGTCGGCGCCGTGGTGGTGCTGCGCGACCACACCGTGCTCCGCCACTGTCAGCTGCGCCTCCGCGAGCTGGCGTCGTCGGTGGCGGTGATGGAGGGGGAAATCGAGAAGGTGGCGACCCGCCTGGTGGAGATCGCGGTGGAAGGCATGCGCATCCCGTCGGCGAGCGTCTGGCGCCTCGATCTGGCCCAGCCGGCGCTACAAATCATCGTCTCCCATGACGAGCGGGACCTGCCGCCGTTGAAGGTCCTGCCGCTCGGCGACCTGCCGCGGCTGGTCCAAGCCCTGGCCGACGGCCACGTCGTGGACGCCCACGAAGCCATGGTCGACCCGAGGACCCGCGAGCTCGGCGACCTCTGGCTCCGACCCCGGCGCACGCTGTCGGTGCTCGCGGCGCCGGTGATGGTCGGCGGACACCTGGTGGGCGTGTTGTGGCTCGAGGCCGGACCCAACCTGCACATCTGGCAGGCCCAGGAGGCCGCCTTCGCGGCGGAAGCCTCCGCGCTGCTGGCCCACGTCTTCCTGCACCTGGAGCGTCGCCAGCTAGAGATGCGCCTGGTCGAAGGGCAAAAGCGCGAAGGCCTCGGCGTGCTCGCCGGCGGCCTCGCCCACGACTTCAACAATCTCCTGGTCGGCATCCTGGGCGGCGCCGACTTGCTCCACCGTCACCTGCACGATCAGCCCCAGCCGCTGCAGCGCCTCGAGCTGATCCAGGCGGCGGCGCGGCGCGCCTCGGAGCTGTGCTCGCAGATGCTGGCCTACGCCGGCAAGGGCCGCCTCGAGACCCGCCGCGCCGACCTCAGCCAGCTCGTCGACGGCACGGTCAAGCTGCTGCGCTCGACTTTGGATGACAACGTCGAGCTCTACTTGAAACTCCAGGATGCCCTGCCGCCGATCGAAGCGGATGTCACGCAGGTGCGGCAGGTGGTGATGAATCTCGTCATGAACGCCGCGGAGGCGCTCCAGGGGGTACCGGGGGAGGTCAACGTCAGGACGGGTGTGGTGGAGCTCGGTCCGGGCGACTTTTCACCGACCTCGTCGGCGGGTCGCGACGATTTGATCGTCGTCGAGGCCCCGGCGCCGGGCAAATACGTGAGCCTGCGCGTCCAAGACACGGGCTGCGGCATGGCCCACGACACGGTCGAGCGGATTTTCGACCCCTTCTTCAGCACCAAATTCACCGGCCGCGGCCTCGGCATGGCGGCGGTGCTCGGCATTGTCCGCGGCCACCGCGGCGGCATCCGTATCGAGACGCGAATCGGACACGGGACATGGATTGAGATCGTCCTGCCGGCCCGCGATCTGCCGATGGAAGAAGAAACGCTGGCTGCGGCGGAGGCGCCGGCCGAAAGCTCGGTGCCGGCCGCCGGCGATACGGTGTCGGAGGACCGACGTCGGCGGGCGCTGGTGGTCGACGATGAGGAGATCGTGCGCATCATCGCGAGCGAGATGATGGAGATCCTGGGCTTTGACGTCACCGTGGCGGAGGACGGCCCGCGAGCGCTCAGGCTCTTGGAGGCCGCCCCGGATTCCTTCGACATCGTCTTGCTCGACGTCACCATGCCCGAAATGTCAGGGGTGGAGGTCCTGATCCGGCTGCGCAAGCTGCGCGCGGATCTGCCGGTCCTCATCGCCAGTGGATTCTCCGCCGAGGATCTGACGCGGCGCTTCGCCGAGCATCCGATCCAAGGGATCATCCATAAGCCGTACCGCTTTGAGGAGCTTTCTCAGTTGGTCAGGTCGGTGCTCGCCTGAGCATCGGTTCGAGCCTTCTCGGCTGACGACGGGCGCTCCCGCCACCGGGCTTCGAGGCGCTGGACCAAGCCTTTGAGGTAGCCCTCCTCGGCGCGGATCTCTTCCGTAAGCTCGTCCACGATGGCGTCGAGCTCCGGCGCTTCGGTGGCCCGGAGCGCGTCATAGGCCTCGGCGTCGTCCAACTCATGGCGCTTGCGGAAAAGGCCGGCGGCGCGCCGGGCGCTGGCGCCGAGCAGCCGTCGGCTGCCCCGGATCGTTTGCAGGGCCAGCCGTTCGATCGGTCGGTGGTCGACTTCGTCCCTGACCGATTCGACGGCGCGTCTGACGGCGATCCACTCCCCGGCCGGCGCGTTCGGGTCCACCGGCAGGTGCAGGAAAGCGTGGCGGATGAGGTAGGCCTCGTGGAAAGTGGCGGAGAAGGTGTCGACAGAATCCTTGATCGCGAGCACGAAGACCAGCTTGCGCAGGATCTTTTTGAAGACGAGCCGGAAGAGGAAGCGGAACGGCCACATCACCGTCGAACGCAGGCAACCCTCGACGCAGCCGCGGGCGGTCGTCGGGTTGTAGCCGCAGGCGAGGATCTCCACCGCGGCCGGTTCGAGACTTTGGCCGTGGGCCACCGCGAGGCGGCGCACCAGATGGCGACGCACGACGTCGCGCAGCCAGTCGTCGAGGAACGGAATCGGGATCAGCGGACAGAGGCCGCTTAAGAGGCCGTGCCCCACGATGTCGTTCAGACCGGAGGGCGTGGCGTCGTCCGGGCCGGCTTCGGTGGCGTCGGGAATCTCTTCCAAGGTGACGTGAATCTATCAGCCAGTATGATCAGCCGACGCGCGGTCGGTACCGCTTGACGGACCGGACCGCCGTTTTTACCTATCGATGTCGCCTCGGCCGGCGCGGGCGGGGGGCCCGCCGCCGGGGCAGAACAACGGAATTCGGGAACTGACCTTGCTGCTGACCCACTCCCATCGCCGGTTGGCCCTGGGCCTGCTCTGTTGCGTCGTCGCGTCGCCGGCCCGGGCGTCTGACGGCTCCGTCGTCGTGCCGCTGGCGGCGGCCGCCGCCTGGCCGCTGCTCGTCTTCGCGCTGCTCGATCTCTTGCTCTACGCCGTTGACCGACACCGGCGGCACTCGCTGTGGCTCGGGCTGACGGTGCTTTCGGCGGGGGCCCTGTCGCTCGCCGACGCCTTGGGGACGGAGGGCTTGATGCCGCGGGCGGCGGCGGTGCTGCTGCCGCTGCCTTTCGCCGCCGGCATCGATTACTTCTGGCGTTTCGCCGGCCTCCGCCCGTCCGTCTGGCTCCGCCGATATCAGCGGGGATTACTGGCGATCGCCGCGGTGAGCGCCGTGCTGCCCGCGGCCTGGCTCGAAGCCTCAGCGCCGGTTCGATGGTTGAGCCTGGCGCCGTTCTTCGTCGCCCTCGCCGGCCTTTTTTGGCAAATCCTGCGGCGGGGAGACGGCGAGGCGATGCTGCCTTTTGCGGTCGGCGCCGCGCTGGTGGTGGTGGCCTGGGCGTCGGAGGTGATCCTCCGGAGCCTCGAGTTGGGATCGGCGCGACCGCTGCCGGCGCTCGCCTGGGGGGGCTTCTGGATCGGCACCCTCTTTCTGCGGATTCGGCGCCACCGCGGGGCCCAGGATGAGCTCGGGGATCTCCGCGTGCACCTCGACTCGATGGTCGAAGACCGCACCGGGGAGCTCGAGGAAAAGAACCGTCAACTGGAGGATGAGCTGGCGGAGCGGCGCCTGGCGGACGAAGCCATGCGCATGCTCGAAGCCGCGGTCGAACAGTCGATGGACGGCATCGCCGTGACCGATCTCAACGGCGGCCTGCAGTTCATCAACGAAGCGTGGGCGGCGATGCACGGCTACGAGGTCTTCGAGCTGCTCGGCTACGACCTCGAGATCTTCCACACCCCGGAACAGCTCCGGGAGCAGGTGCAGCCGCTGCTCGAGCGCCTCGCGGCCGACGGCGCCCAGCAGGCGGAGGTCGAGCACCGACGTCGCGGCGGCGCGGTCTTCCCGACCTGGCAAACGGCGAGCTTGCTGCACGACCCGGAGGGCGAAGCCATCGGCTACGTGTTCATCGTGCGCGACATGACCGAGCGCCGTCGCGCTTCTGAGGAGCGCCAGCGGCTCGAGAGCAAGGTCCGCGAAGCGGAGAAGCTCGAGAGCCTGGGGCGCTTGGCGGAGCGCATCGCCAACGATTACAACAATATGCTCACCGGCATCCTGGTCAACGCCGGCCTGGCGCTCCAGGAGGTCGGCGGCGACACCGACGTGGCGCAGCGGCTGCAGCGTATCGAAACGTCGGCGGAGCGCGGGGCCGACATCTCCGGCGAGCTCATGGCCTACGCCGGCCAGGAGCAGGCCGGCGAGCTGCTGACGCTCGGCGAGCTCTTCCGCCAGCACCGTTCGGACCTCGAGGCCCTGGTCTCCGGCGCCACCCTCGAACTGCACCTCAAGAAGTCGCTACCGAGGGTGCGTGGCAATTCGGACCAGATCGTGCAGGCGCTCAGCAACCTGGTCTCGAACGCCGCCGATTCCCTCGGTGAGGACGGAGGCTTGGTGATGGTCCGCACTAGTCTGGTCAACGCGAAGCCGGGTTATTTCGACGGCGCCGTGCTCGAGCCCGAAGGCGGGCCCGGACGCTACGTCTTCTTCGAAGTCTCAGACACCGGCGCCGGCATGGATGCGGAGACGCGGCAGCGGGTCTTCGAACCGTATTTCACCACCAAGCGCCAGGGGCGCGGCATGGGGCTCGCCGCCGTGCTCGGCATCGTCCGGGCCCACCACGGCGGTATTCGCGTTTTCTCGCAGCTGGGCCGCGGCACGACGGTGGAGATTCTGCTGCCGGTGGAGGAGACCGCGACGGTGCTCCCCGACGACCCGGCGCTGTCGAATTGGGAAGGCTTCGGCACCGCCCTGGTCGTTGACGACGAGCAGCTGGTGCGTGAGGTGGCGGCGAAAGTCCTCCAGCGCCGTGGCTTCGAGGTGCTGACGGCGGGCAACGGACGGGAGGGCATCGATATCTTCGCCGACAGGGCCTACGACATCCGACTCGTGCTGCTGGACTTCGAGATGCCCGAGATGGGCGGCGAAGCCTTCGTGCACGCCATCCGCCGCTTCGACTCGAAGGCTCGCATTCTCTTGATGAGCGGTTACTCGGAGCGCAACGCGACCCAAGGATTCGGCGGTGAGCTAGCGGGCTTCCTCAACAAACCCTTCCGTCCGCAGGAGCTGCTGCGCAAGGTGCGCGAGGTCCTCGACCGGCGCTGAGGGGGCGGCCGCCATGTTAAGATGGCGGGAACACGTCCGCTGATCCGGGGCCGCGTCGACAGACGTCACGTCCGGAGGTTTGACGGCTCCATCGGCCCGCGTCTTCGACCGTCGCCGCCTGCCGACGGTCGTTCCGCAGCCATCGTCCGATCACACCTGTCGTCGAGCTCGAAGAGCTTCTAGAAAAACGGCATCCGGATTGGGCTCTGTTTCACAGCGCACCCCTGCTCCGCGCGCCGCCGAAGGCATCCGCTGCCCCCCTGCCCGCCACCCGGGCCCCGCCGGATCGGCGCTTCCCGATTCTTCCAATTCCCTAAGACGGCCTGTGACCGAAACCGTTCTCGAAAGCGCCCCAACCCCTACGCAAACCGACGCCCTACCGCCCCGACTCATCGGCCGAGTCGACGGGCGCCGGGGTGGAGCGACGCTGATCTGCCTCGGCGGCATCCACGGCAACGAGCCGTCCGGAGTCCAGGCCCTTGAGCGTGTGCTCGGCAAGCTGGCCGCCGACCGCACCGGTCTCGATGGCACGCTGGTGGCTTTCCGAGGCAATCGAAAAGCGGCTTTGACCCGACGGCGCTTTATTTCCAACGATCTGAATCGGCACTGGCACCCGGAGCGGGTCGAGCGCCTGCTCGCCGTTGACCCGGCGACCCTCGAGGCGGAAGACGAAGAGCTCGTGGAGCTCGACGCCGCCCTGCGGGGCGTGATCGACAGCGCGGGCGGCCCGATTTTCGCGATGGATCTCCACACGACCTCGGGTGAAGGGGCGTGCTTTGTGGTGCTCGACGACTCGATCGCCAACCGCCAATTCGCCCTCCACGAGCCGGTGACGGTGGTGGTCGGACTGGAAGAAGAGCTCGTCGGTACGGTGACCGCCCACCTCGACACCTTGGGCGCCCGGGTCTACGGCTTCGAAGCCGGCCAGCACGATGATCCGGCGAGCGTCGACCGCGCGGAGGCGGCCATCTGGATCGCCCTCGAGTCGAGCGGTGTTTTGGCGGACAAGCGTCCGGAAGTCGAGGCGTCCCGCGAGTTGCTTCGCCGTCAGACCGGTGACTTGCCCCACGTCGTCGAAGTGATCCACCGTCATCCGGTCCAGCCGGAAGATCGCTTCCGCATGGAGCCGGGGTATGAGAATTTCCAGACCATCGCGGCGGGGGAGAAGCTCGCTACGGACCGCACCGGCGAGATCGTTTCTCCCCACGACGGGCTGATCTTGATGCCCCTCTATCAGCAGCAAGGCGAAGACGGCTTCTTCCTCGTCCATCCGGTCAAGCCGCTGTGGCTGCTGATTTCGAAGTGGGTGCGCCGCCTGGACGCCCAGCGCCTTCTGCCGTGGCTGCCGGGCGTCAGCCGGCACCCGGAGGAATTCGATACGTTCGTCGTGGATCAGCACACCGCGCGTTACCTGGCGCGGGAGCTCTTCCATCACCTCGGATACCGCCGGGTCGGTCCGGCGGATGGAAGATTCTTGACCATGACGCGCCGCCATCCCCATGGCTGAGCGAGATAAGGATCCGATGTCCAACGAGCCCGCGTCCCGAGAAGACAACGCTGTCCAGCCGCCGACCGTGATCTCCGGCGCTCCGCCCGAGACTTTTCGGCTTTCCGAAGGCAAACGCGTCCTTTTCTTGACGAAGGACTCCGACCTCATCCGCCGTCAGCTGTCCGGGGAGTTGAACCTGACCATGGACGATGTCTCGGTGGGGGACCTGCTCGACGACGTCAATACCGACGTCATGACGCCGGCCTGGGTTTGCTTTCGGCACCGCCCGGAAGATATCGCCCGCGACGGCTACGCCGGGCTGATCGTCGACGGTGAGCGCGTCTTCCCGACCGATGCGCTGCGTGACGGCGGCTTCGAGGTCATCGTCTCCGGCTACCGCAAGGGCACGGGCTCGTCCCGCGAAACCGCCGTACAGGCGGAGAAGTGGAGCGGCATCCGACTCGCGGTCGCCGCGTCCTTTGCGCCGATCCACGCCCGCAACAACATCAACCAGGGCGTGCTGATGGCCGACCATGACGTCCTGCGCCGTCTGCAGGCGGGGGAGGGCATTGAGCTCAATGAGTTCTGCCGCGGCTACGATCCGATCACCGTACTGATCATCCAGCACGGCGGGCTCTTCCCTTTCGCCCGGGCCCTCAAACGCGGAGAGGTCAAAATTCCGTCCCACGGCACCGGCGAGCGGCCGATGAATATGACGGAAAAGATCCTCGCCCGCCACCTCCTCGGGGACGGTCCCCGGTGGGTGAAACCGGGGGACGCCGTACTGGTGGAAGTCGACGGCGGCTACAGCCACGACTTCACGTCGGCGCAGGTCCACTACTTCCTGCAACAGGAGTACGGTGAGGACTACTCGATCCAGAATCCGGATCGCTTCGCGGCCTTCGAAGATCACCTGGTCTACGCCGATGAGGTGCCTCGCTTTAGCCGATTTCTGGGCCAGATCGACACCATGCGCCAGCTCCAGCGGGACTTCCAGAGCCATTCCCAGGTCGGTGACTACCTCGTCAAAGACGGCAAGTCGCCCGGGATCTGTCACGAGGTGGCCCGCGAGAAGATGATCTCCCCCGGGGATTTCATCCAGGCGACCGACAGCCACACCTGCATGGGTGGGTGCAATAACGCCTTGGCGTGGGGCGTCGGCGCTACGGAATATGCGAATCTGATTTACAACGGATTCACCCTGGTGGAGGTGCCGGAGGCGATTCGCTTCGAGCTGGTCGGCGAGCTCCAACCGGAGGTCACGGCGAAGGATGTGATGCTCTACATCCTGCTCAAATTCGCCCGCGAGCAGGCGACCCTCAATCGGGTCATGGAGTTCACCGGTCCCGGCCTCGCCTCACTCCCCGTCGACGAGCGGGGTACCCTGGCCAATATGGCGACGGAGTGCTCGGCGCGCGGCTGCATCGTCGAGGCCGACGACGCCACCTATTCCTGGATCGATCACCACCGGGCCGGCGCCGACCTTGACGCGATGCGCGCCCGCGCCGTGGTTCCTGACGAGGGCGCCGCCTACGCCGGCGGCATTCACACCATCGACCTGGCAGCGATCGAGCCGATGGTCGCCCACCCCGGCGACCCCGACCAAGGCGTGCCGTCCGATCCGACCAACGGCGAGTGGGTCGGCAATCTCGATTCCGTGGCCATCGACATCGCCTACGGCGGCAGCTGCACCGCCGGCAAGCAGCACGACCTCGAGCTCTACCATCGGGTGGTGAAGGAGGCCGTGGACGCTGGCCTCACCGTCAAGGACGGCGTGAGCTTTCTGATCCAATTCGGCTCCGAGACCGTCGAGAGCTACGCCCGCGACCACGGCTTCATCGACGCTTTTGAGCGCGCCGGCGTGCAGCTGATCCAGCCGGGCTGCGGCGCCTGCATCGGCTGCGGCCCGGGCGTCTCGAATACCGAAGAGCAGGTGTCTGTGTCGGCCATCAATCGCAACTTCAAAGGCCGTTCGGGCCCCGGCAAGCTCTACCTCGCATCGCCCCTGACGGTGGCCGCCTCGGCCTTCACCGGCCGGATCACGGCTTATCGCCCGGGCATGTTTGCCGTCGGCTGAGCCGCCGCGATTCCCTTGGCGGCTGCCGGCATCTAGGCTCGGCGACGGCGCGAAGACTCGGGCATACCCACGACCCGGCGCCTGGAAGCGCCGTCAAGGAGATGCCCCATGCTCGGACTCTTTCGCAAAGACCCCGTCACCAAGCTCGAGAAGCAACTCGCCGCCAAAATGGAGGAGGCGATGCACGCCCAGCGCAATGGCAAAATGCCGCTCTTCGCCCAGCTTTCGGCCGAGGCTGAAGCGATCGGCCAAAAGCTCGACCAGATCAAGGCCGGCCAAGCCAACTAGGTCTTCGGGCGACTTTTTCTAAAAAAAGGTCACCCGAAGACGGCGGAAAACTTTCTCCTTTTCCGATGTCCCTATTGGGACCGGAATCACGCGTTGGTCATTGGACCCCTCTTCGGGTTCGACCAGACGCCCATCAGGTAAGGAGAAAGACATGGCCCACGACGGAGCACAAGGCCCCGGCGACGCGAGTCGCCACAGCGACGTCAAGCGCATCTTCAATATCGTCGTCGACTTGCCGGAGGGTGAGCGCGATGGGGCTTTGCGCCGTGAATGCGGCGGCGACGTGTCGCTGCGCGGCGCGGTCGTCAGCCTGCTGGAAGCCCTGGATGAATCCGCCACCTTTCTCGGCACCGGCGCCGGTCTTCGGGCCGGTGCCCAGGCGATGGGCGACGCCCCCCGCCGTCCGGCCAAGCCGGCGCGGGTTCCGGTCTCCTCGCCGCCGCGCCCGCAGCCGAATTTTGAGCTGACCTCCATCGGCAAATACCGGAACCTGAGCCGCATCGGCCAGGGCGCCATGGGCACGGTCTACAAAGCCCACGATCCGATGCTCGATCGGCCGGTGGCTATCAAGACGATCCGCACCGCGGCTTTCCTCGGCAGCGAGGAAGCGACGGTCCGTCGGTTCCAGCGGGAAGCGCGGATCGCCGCGGGCTTGAATCACCCGTCCATCGTCACGGTTTATGACTTCGGCCAGGAAGAAGGCATCTTCTACCTGGTTATGGAGCTGCTCGAAGGTGAACACCTGGGTCGCTGGCTCCGGCGCAAAGGTCCGGAGCACGCCGAGGCGAAGATGGAGGCGATGGAAAAGGTCTGCGAAGGGGTCGCCTTCGCCCATGAAATGGGCATGGTGCACCGGGACCTGAAGCCGTCGAATATTTTCTGCCTGCCCGACGGGCGCATGAAGGTCCTCGACTTTGGCCTCGCCCGCTTCACCGAAGCGCCGAAGACCACCCTGGGCGTCGCCGGCACCCCCCAGTACATGTCGCCTGAACAGGTGCGCGGCGAGGCGGTGGACGCCCGCTCCGACGTTTTTTCCCTCGGCGCCATGTTCTACGAAATGCTCACCAATACCCGGTGTTTCCCGGCGCCGACACTGCACGCCATCCTTTTTCAGGTGCTCCAACGCCAGCCCGAATCGGTCCGCCAGCTCAACCCGACGCTGCCGAACCTCGCTGACCTGATCATCTCGACGGCGCTCACCAAAGAGACGGAGCTGCGCTTCAAGAACGCCGGCGAGCTGCTCGAGGCCGTGCGCTGGCTGCGCAAGGTGGCGCGCGGCGAGTGCACCGAAAACGAAGCGATCACCGCGATCGGCCTCGAGAAGAAGGCGATCGCTTCTGCATCCGCAGCGGCCACGCCGGCGCCGACCGCCGCGTCCGCGGTCGATTCACCGCTCGCCGCCGAGCGTCCCCGTCCGGCGGGGATGCCGAATTTGGCGGCGGTGAGCTTCCTGCATGAAAGCGGCGGCACCCGCCGGCTCTCGGCGAATCCGGAGAGCTCGCCTTCGCTGCTTGATGTGGCCCTTGAAGCCGGGATCCCGCACTTCCACGAGTGCGGTGGGCGGGGCCGCTGCTCGACCTGCCGGGTGCGGGTGGTGCGTGGAGAAGGCCTGCTGCCGATGGAGCGCGCGGAAGCCCGGGTCGCCACAAGACTCGGCTGGCAGCAGGATATCCGGCTCGCCTGCCAAGCCCGGGTGGTGGGCGATGTCGAGGTCCAGCGCCTGATCCGCGACAGCGAAGACTTCGGCCTTCTGCGCTACGAGAATAAAGGCCAAGCGCCCAAGGAAACGGCGCTGGCGGTGGTCGGCTGTCGGCTGCGCAACGCCGCCGAGGTGCTGCAGCGCTCGGCGCCCTACGATGTCGTCCACCTGCTCAACCGCTTCTACTACGAAGTCGGCGAGCCGATCCTGGCGGCCGGCGGCAAAATCAGCGAATACCGTGACGGCGGCGTGGTGGCGTATTTCGGCCTCGACGGCGGCAAGGCGCGCGACAAGTGCGTGTCGGCGGTGCGCGCGGCGCTGCGCGTGGCGGGGCGCATCAAACACCTCGACGCCTACCTGCGGGCCCACTTCGACTTCGACGCGGATATCGGCGTCGGCGTGCACTTCGGGCGTACCATCGTCGGACACCTCGGGCATCCGTCGTCCATGTTCGTCTCGGCCCTCGGCGAAATGAATCAGGTGGCGATGTGGCTCGCCGGCATCGACCGCCGCGGCGCGGCGCCGGTGCTCGCCAGCGAAGAGGTGATCAACATCATCGAAGATGACCTCGACGTCGGCGAGATCGTCAGCGAACGGGATGTCCGTGGATATGACCGGCCGTGCTACGAAGTCCTCGACTTCGAAAAACCCGACGCCGTGCTCCTCGTGCAGGACTCGTTCAGCGCCGTCGCCGGTCGACAGGACGAAGCGGCCGAGCTCTTCTACTCGCTGCTATTTCAGATCTCACCGGACACGAGACCGCTTTTTAGTGGCGTCGACATGTCGAGCCAGGGCGAGAAGCTGATGACCGTCTTGGCGACGGCGGTCCAGGGGCTCGATCGACTGGAGGATCTGCTGCCGGTGGTCGAAGATCTCGGGCGTCGCCACGCCGGCTACGGGGTGGAGCTGCACCACTACGACGCCGTCGAACAGGCGCTGCTTGAGATGTTGCGTCAAATGCTGGGGCAGGGCTTCACCGTCGAGCTCCGGCTGGCGTGGAGTCAGATCTACAGCAAGCTCGCGTCGATCATGATCGACGCCTCCCGGGAGCCGGGGACCGCGACGGAGATCGTTCACTAAGCGGTGGCGCCTTCGACCGGGGGTTGGCGTCATCGGCTAGTGCGGTGGCGCCCCATGCTCCTTAAGCTCGGTGCATCGGCGGACAAGCCGCCCTAACCCGGTTGTCTCACGAGAAAACTGTTGCGAAACCGTAACTACCCAATATTGCAGCGTTTTGTATCTTCCGCGCTCCCCGACGTACAGCAAGTACGCCTGCGTCGCGCGTAAGACCCAAGCCATGCACTACCAGGCATTTACAGCCTCTCACGACGATTTCTCGTGATCCAACCGGGCTAAATCCGAGAAACTCCTGCGTAACGCAGATTAAGGAGAAGACATGGCCACCATCTTGATCACCGGCGCTTCCTCCGGCATCGGCAAAGCCGCCGCGTTCCGGCTCTTGAAGGACGGGCACACGGTCTACGGCGCCGCGCGGCGTCTTGAAAAGATGCAGGACCTCGCCGACGCCGGGGCGAGGACTCTGGCGATGGACGTCACCGAAGACGATCAGGTCGAGGCGGCGGTGGCGCGTATCGAGCGCGAGGCCGGCGGCGTCGACGTGCTGGTCAACAACGCCGGCTTTGCGGTCTACGGAGCGATGGAAGAGACGTCGCTCGCGGACGCGCGCTATCAATTCGACGTCAACTTTTTCGGCGTTGCCCGGCTGACGCAGCGCGTTTTGCCCGGGATGCGGGCGAAGAAGGCCGGAACGATCATCAATATCTCGTCCGTCGGCGGCAAGATCTACACACCCCTCGGCTCCTGGTACCACGCGACCAAACATGCGCTCGAAGGCTGGTCGGACTGCCTGCGCCTCGAAGTGGCGCCATTCGGCATCCACGTGGTGATCGTGGAGCCGGGGCTGATCCGGACCGAATTCGGCGACGTGATGTCGGCGCCGATGCTCGAACGCTCGGGGGATGGCCCTTACGGCGAGCTGGCGCACGCGATCGCCGCCGCCACGGAGGAGTCCTATGCGCCGAGCAAGGGCGCCTCGCCGCCGTCGGTGATCGGCGATGTGATCGCGAAGGCGGTGGCGGCCCGGCGCCCGAAGACCCGCTACGCCGCCGGCCAATACGCCAAGGTGCTGCTTTTCCTGCGGCGCTTCACCAGCGATCGCTTCTTCGATCGCGCCATCATGAGCCAAACCTGATGCGGAGCGTCGGGAGCTTCGCGGTCCACCCCGGTTGGCGCCTGCTGATGAAAGATGTGGGCATCGACTCCGGCCAGGTCTTGCGCCGGGCCGGCCTCCCCGGAGATCTTTTCGCCCGCCCCCGGGCGTCGCTCAAGCCGGCGGAATATATGGCCCTGTGGCGCGCCGTGGATGAGGAATCCGGGGACCCGGAGCTGCCGCTCCGGATCGGCCGGGCGATGTCGGGGGAGTCTTTTGACGCGCCCCTTTTCGCCGCGCTGTGTAGCCCGGACTTGGTCACCGCGCTGCAGCGCATCGCGGCCTATAAGCCGCTCATCGGACCCATGGCCTTGCGCCTGGAAGAAGTCGGGGACTCCTTGAGCCTCGACATCGAGTGGTTGCTCGAGGTGGCGCGACCGCCGGCGGTGCTGGTCGAGGTGGAGCTGGTCTTCTTCGTGAGCCTGGCGCGGCTGGGAACCCGGGAGCGCATCGTGCCGAGGGCCGTCCGCTCGCCGACGGCGCCGCGGGCGGCTTCAGCTTTCGAGCAATACCTCGGCTGCCCGGTGGAGGTCGGACGCCGGTGCGGGGTGGTTTTCGACCTGGCGGACGCCGAGCGTCCGCTGCTTACGGCCAACGACGCCATGTGGCAATTCTTCGAGCCCGAGCTGCGGCGTCGTCTCTCGGAGCTCGAGGTCCACGCGTCGACGGCGGAGCGGGTGCGCGCCTCGCTGCTCGAGTTGCTGCCGAGCGGCGAAGCGACGCTCGGCGCCGTGGCCCGTAAGCTCGCGGTCTCCACCCGCACCCTCCAGCGGCGCCTTCAGTCCGAAGGCGAACACTTCCAGGCTGTGCTCGACGGCACCCGGGAAGACCTCGCTCGCCACTATCTGACCCGCTCGTCGCTGTCCGGCGCCGAGATCTCGTTCCTGCTTGGTTACGAAGAACCGAGCTCTTTTTTCCGCGCCTTCCAGGGGTGGACGGGGGAGACTCCCCAAGCTCTGCGCAGCGCCGCCCGGGCCGACGCGTAGCGACCGACGACGGGGTCGAGATCCTGCGGTTTGCTCACCGGCTCCGATTGCTCTAGTCTCCGCACTCCGGCCGCCGATCGGTGTCGGCCGCCGTTTATGGATTCGTTTCGGAGATCAATCATGCGCTGGAGTCAGTTCTACCTCTTCACCACCCGCGAAGTGCCCAAGGATGCGGAGGTGGTCAGCCACCGTCTGATGGTGCGCTCGGGGATGATCAAGAAGCTCGCCGCCGGTATCTACACCATGATGCCGTTGGGCTGGCGCAGTCTGCGCAAGCTCGAAGTCATCGTGCGACGCGAGCTCGACCGCATCGGCGCCATGGAGCTCTCCATGCCAACGATCCAGCCCGCCGAGCTGTGGCAGGAGTCCACGCGTTGGCAGGCCTACGGCAAAGAGCTCTTGCGCATCGAGGACCGGCACGGACGCCAGTTCTGCTACGCGCCGACGGCGGAGGAGGTCATCACCGACACCCTGCGCAAAGACGTGCGCAGCTATAAGCAGCTACCGAAAAATCTTTACCAGATCCAAAGCAAGTTCCGCGACGAGATCCGTCCCCGCTTCGGACTGATGCGCGGCCGCGAGTTCTTGATGAAGGACGCGTACTCATTCCACGCCGACGACGACTCACTCGACGTGACCTACCGGGGCTACCGCAGCGCCTACAGCGCGATTTTTGAGGCCTGCGGCCTGGACTACACCGTCGTCGAGGCCGACGCCGGCAATATCGGCGGCTCGGCGTCCCACGAGTTCATGGTCCTCGCCGAGACGGGCGAGAGCGAAGTGGTGAGCTCGCCCGGCGGTTACGCCGCGAATACCGAGAAGGCGATCATCGGCCAGCTCGCCGCCCCGGAAACGGGCGAAGCGCGGCCGATGGAGCAGGTGCCGACTCCGGACCAAAAGGCCGTGCCCGACGTCGCCAAATTCCTGGGCCGTGACGAATCACACTTCGTGAAGACGTTGCTCTACACCTCGGAAACCGAAGAGATCGTCGCCGTCTGCATCCGGGGCGACCGGGAAGTGAACGAGATCAAGCTCGCCAACCACCTCGACGTCCTGCACCCCGCCCTCGCCGGCGACAAGGACGTCGAGCGCCTCACCAGGGCGCCGGTCGGCTTCGCCGGCCCGGTGGGTTTAGAGGGCGTCCGCCTGCTCGTCGATCCGACGGCGGCGGCGCTGGTGAATTTCGTCTGCGGCGCCAACGCCGCCGACGCCCACCTGGTGGACGTCAACTGGGGCCGTGACGTCGAGCTCGGTGAAGAGGTGGACCTGCTGCTCGCCGACGCCGGCGATCCGAGCCCGGATACGGGGGAGCCGATGCGCAAAACCCGCGGCATCGAGGTCGGCCACATTTTCAAGCTCGGGACCAAGTACTCGGAATCGATGCACTGTCACTTCCTCGACGCCCAGGGCCAAGATCTGCCGATGATCATGGGCTGCTACGGCCTCGGCATCGGCCGCACAGTGGCGGCGGCCATCGAGCAGAACCACGACGACGACGGCATCATCTGGCCGAAGCCGCTGGCGCCCTTTACCGTGCTGCTGATGGCCCTCAATACCAACGACGAAGCCGTGCAGGCGGCCGCTGCGGAGCTCTACGGCCAGCTCCAGGAGGCCGGCCTCGAAGTGCTCTTCGACGATCGCCCGGAGCGCCCCGGCGTCAAGTTCAAGGATGCCGACCTGATCGGCATCCCGGTCCGCGCCGTGGTCGGCAAGAAGGGCTTGGCGGACGGCAAGATCGAAGTGTCCCTGCGTCGGGACCGCGAGAAGCATCTGATCGACCGCGCCGATGTGGTCGACAGGATCGTCGAGCTCGCCAGCTAGTGGCTCGAGCTTAGAGCGCAGAAAAAACCCCCTTCGGCCTCTGCGAAGGGGGTTTTTCTATCGGCTTGCGGCTCCGCGTTTAAGTCCCGGCGGTGCTCATCATCATCGTCGACGGCTCGTCGCCGGAGGTGGAGAGCAAGGCGTGGCGGACGGCGCCGAGCATGCGATTGATCAGGTTGCCCCGGGCCAGGAACGGCAGCACCGGCGGGCGGCGCACGCCGAGCTCGCGGTGCACGGAACGCAGCTCCGGCGACGTCGGATCAATCGCGAGGCCTTCGCGCAGGGCGGAGTAGGCCAAGCGACGGTAGCGCGGCGCCAGCAGGCACGTCCGGGCGAGGAGCTCGAAGTTCTCCGTTTGGTACAGCTCCATGCGCACGGCCATCCGGCAGAGCTTCACCCCCTCGGGGACGCGCTTGCGATAGCGGGCGAGGCCATAGCCGAGGTAGGCGTAGCAGGCGGAAGGCACGCCTTGGATGACCTTGCCGTGCTCCAGGCAAGCAAGGTCGCTCAAGCCCTCTTGCCAGCGACCTCGACGGCACAGCTCAACGCCCCGCTCGCACAGCAAGCGGAGGCCTTCAAGCTGTCTCGCTCGAGAGCCGGGGGCAGGGATCTGAGTTGACATGTTGGATCTCCTAAAAAGTCGCAAAAGATAATTATGGACTCTAGTTTAAATATGCAAAATAGTCAATGAATCGAACCGTCGAGCGACGCGACAAGGTTTGGCGCCAGGCACTGGTTGGCTGTAGGGCCCGTCCGGCGGAAAGGCCCGTCCGGCGGCAAGGCGCTCGGGGGTGGCCTGCGGCGGCGCCGAGGATCCAGAGAATTTTCAAGACGGGTTTGACCGATCTCCGAGGGGAGCTCCGCGTGGGGAAGAAACGGAGGGCACGCCGCTTCCGACCCGGACGAGACCCTCCCGAAACCTTACGACGGAGAATCGATGATCAACCCGCATACGTTCGGCTTGACGTTGCAAGCCCTGGCGCTGGACATTCCGAATGCACTCAACCCGCCCGTGGGCCTATTCCTGCAGATAGCGACCTTCCTCTGAGCTCTTTTTGCCCCGGTGTCGGTAAGTCGGAGGGGGGAAGTCCATCGCCGGACGGCGTTCGTACAGAGGCTATGCCATGGCAACTCTTCTGCACGGCCGCCGCCTTGGCGGCCTCTTCCCTGGCCGCTCCGCCTGTGTCTGCTGACCTGCTGCCGACGGAGCCCGGCGTCCACCGCCTCCAGCTCGAGACCGACGGCCTGGAGCTGCGCTTCAGCGCCGAGATTCCAGCGGGAGAAGCTTCCGGGCCGCGCCCGCTGGTGCTCGCCCTGCACTATGGCTTCGACCGCAGCCGGCCGTTCCCGCCCTACTACGGGCAAGTCTTCCTGGAGCGGGTGGCGGCGCCCGGGCTCCGGGAGCTCGGCGCCTACGTCGTGGCGCCCGATAGCCACGGCATGGGCTGGAACGATCCGCAGATCGAATCGTCGGTGCTGGCCCTCTTGGACCGCCTCGTCGCCGACCCCCGGGTCGACTCGGATCGGGTGATTGTCACCGGCTACAGCATGGGCGGCGCCGGTGCGTGGTACTTCGCCGCCGAGCATACGGATCGATTCGTCGCCGCCGTGCCGATGGCCGGGCGCCTCCGCGGGGAGTGGATTCAAGGCGTGGGATCGCTGCCGGTACACATCCTCCACAGCCGCCGCGACGAGCTCATCGACCATGACGCCGCCCGCGCCTTGGTGGACGCCGCCGATAAAGAAACCATCACCTTTACGACCCTTTCCGGCATCACCCATTTCGAGTCGCCGCGCTACGCCGAGCCCCTGGCCGAAGTGATCGTGCCGTGGCTGCGGAGGACGCTGGCGAGCAAGGACTGATGGAGATCGCGCTTGACAACGGAGGGGCGAGGTCGAATACTTTCAAAGTCATGAACGGCTCGTCCGCTACGCACCGCTGTTGCGCCACCTGTATGCCCGTCGCAAGACGGTGCGGAGGCGTGCACGCGTAGTCGAGGTTTAAAGAACCGCGAACGAGCACAGAGAAAACCCGCACCGGTCGAGCCGATGCGGGTTTTTTCATGCGTTGAAAATCCCCAAAGCTCGAACGGTGCTTCAACCCATCCGACCCCGAGGCATCGACATGACCGACACCGTGACCCCCCAGAATCTTCCGCGCATCGGCGACCCGGCTCCTGAATTCACGGCCACCACCACGCGAGGTGAAATCACCTTCAGTGACTGGCAAGGCGACGATTGGGTCGTGCTCTTCTCCCACCCGGCCGATTTCACGCCGGTGTGCACCACCGAATTGGCCGCCTTCGCCAGCCGCCAGGACGAATTTACCCAGCGCGGCACCAAGCTGATCGGTATTTCGATCGATAGCATCCACGCGCACCTCGCGTGGACGGAAAATATCCGCGAGCAGCTGGGCGTCGAGATTTCCTATCCGCTCATCGCCGACCTCGATCAGTCGGTGGCGCGGGCCTACGGGCTGGTCCATCCGGGCGAGTCCTCCACCGCCACCGTGCGTGCCCTCTTCGTGATCGACCCGAGCCGAACCGTCCGCGCGCTGATTTACTACCCCCTGAACGTCGGCCGCAACGTCGACGAGGTGCTTCGCCTGGTCGACGCCTTGCGCACGGCGAGCACCCACGGCGTGGCGCTGCCGGTGAACTGGCAGCCCGGCGACTCGGTCGTCGTGCCGCCGCCGAAGACCGCCGCTGACGTTGAAGGACGGCGCGAAAGCTCGGATGAAGTGCTGACTTTCTACCTCCATAAACGTCCGCTGACTACGGCCACCTCGGCATGAGCCCACAACCCACGAAGACTTTAGAAACGGTGCGCGCCGAGGTGGCGCGGACCGTTTTTGAAGACGTGCTCCCGCGCGCCGCCGCCGGCTTCCCGAACGAAGTGTGTGGCTTGCTTCTGGGAGAGAAGGGCGAAGCGGGTTGGCGCATCGAGCACGCCACCCAGGGAGGGAACCTGGTCGTCGACCGCCAGCATGACCGCTACCAGCTCGACCCCGCCCACTACCTCGACGCCGACCGCCGAGCCCGCGAATTAGGCCTGGATATCGTCGGCGTTTGGCATACGCACCCCGACCACCCGCCGATCCCTTCGTCGACAGACCGCGAGCACGCGTGGGCCGGCTTTACCTATTGGATCGTCCCCACCACCCAGCAAGGCGCCTCGGACGGGCGCTGGTGGATTCTGGAGGGCGACGGTTTCGTCGAAATCGAGGCGATCCAGACCCCGGAGCAACGACCATGAGCCAGGTTTCCATCCGTATCCCTACCCCGCTTCGCTCGCTGACCGGCGGCGCCGCCGACGTCAGCGTTGACGCCGACACCGTCGGCGCCGCGCTCCAAGCCGTCGAAGCCCAGCATGAAGGCCTGAAGGGTCGGCTTCTCACCGCTGAAGGGGAGCTGCGGGGCTTCGTCAACGTCTTCCTCGGCGACGACGATATCCGCACCCTCGACGGCCTGGGCACCGCAGTCGCCGACGGCGCTTCGATCTCGGTGCTGCCGGCGGTCGCCGGGGGGCGGTGATGGGCGTCGCCCGACAGCGTCGGCTCGCCGACCTGCGGCAACGGGTGTCCGAAGTCGACCCGCTGGACGCCTTTAAGCGCATCGCCGACGGCGACGCGATCTTGGTCGACGTGCGGGAGGCGGACGAGGTGTCCCAAGGCAGCCCTCCCGGTGCGGTCCGTATCTCCCGGAGCTTCCTCGAGCTCCAGATCGAGACCGAAGTGGCCGACCTCGACATGCCGCTGCTGACGCTCTGCGCCACGGGTGTCCGGTCGGTTTTTGCCGCGGAAAACCTCCAGCAGCTCGGCTACGCGAACGTCGGCTCGATCGCCGGGGGCTTCGCCGGCTGGAAGCGCGACGGATTGCCCGTCGAGGTGCCGCGGCGGCTCCAGGGGCAGGACCGGGAGCGCTATGCCCGGCACCTGACGATCCCTGAGGTTGGGGAGGAAGGCCAGCTCAAACTGCTCGACAGCAAGGTGCTGTCGATCGGCGCCGGCGGCCTCGGTTCGCCGGCGCTGCTCTACCTGGCCGCCGCGGGCATCGGCACCGTCGGCTTGATTGACGATGACATCGTGGACCGCACAAACCTCCAGCGTCAGATCCTCCATACCGACGCGTCGGTCGGCAAGCCCAAGGTAGAGTCCGCCCGGGCTCGACTCGAAGCGCTGAATCCCGACATCGAGATCGTCACCCACGAGACGCGCCTCACCGCCGATAACGCCCTCGAGCTTTTTGAAGGCTATGACGTGGTGGTCGACGGTACGGATAATTTCACGGCGCGCTACTTGATCAACGACGCCTGCGTCTATCTCGGGATTCCGAATGTGCACGGCTCGGTCTACCGCTTCGAGGGGCAGGTCAGCGTGTTTTGGCCGTCGCGCGAAGAGCGTCCGGGTCCGTGCTACCGGTGCCTCTACCCGGAGCCGCCGCCGCCGGAGCTCGCGCCGAGTTGCGCCGAGGCCGGAGTGCTCGGCGTCTTGCCGGGCGTGGTCGGTCTGCTGCAGGCGGTGGAAACGGTGAAGGTGCTGCTCGGCGCCGGCGAGCCGCTCGTCGGTAGGCTGATGCACTACGACGCGCTCGAACCGCGATTCCGCATCCTCAATGTGGCGCGCAATCCGAATTGCCAATATTGCGGACCGAACGCCCGGAAAACCCTCGAGGAGGTCAGTTTTGCCTGCGCCGTCCCTGTCGCCGCCGCTGGATGAGCGTCTCGCCCCGGCCATCGGGTTGACCCGGTCACCGCTCGTCGACGTGCGGCACCCGGATCTGCCGTCGGGGGTGCACGTCTTCGCCAAGCTCGAGTCGGTGCAGGCCGGCGGGTCGATCAAGGACCGTCCGGTCTCACGGATCATTGAGCGCGCCATCGCCGACGGCGACCTCCAGCCCGGCGGCGACCGGCGCCTACTGGACTCGTCATCCGGCAACGCCGGCATCGCCTACGCCATGATCGGCGCCCGCTACGGAGTGCTGGTGACGCTGGTGGTGCCGGCGAACGCCAGCCAAGAGCGCTTGGCCCGCATCCGCTCCCACGGTGCGGAGCTGGTGCTCACGGATCCGATGGATGGCTACGACGAAGCGATCCGGCGCGCGCGGTCGATGGCGACGGCGGAGCCCGAGAAGTACTGGTACGCCAACCAGTACGGCAACGCCAACAACTGGCAGGCACACCACGCCACCACCGGCGCCGAGATCCTGGAGCAGCTGGCGTCCGAGTACGGCCTAAGCCCCGACGCCTTTGTCTGCGGCGTCGGCACCGGCGGCACCTTCACAGGGACGTCGCGCCGGCTGCTGGAGGCGGTGCCGGATATCCACCTCGCGATCGCCGTGCCCGACATCTTCCCCGGCATCGAAGGGCTTAAGCCCCTCGGCGCGCCGGAAGACATCGTGCCGGAGATCCTCGACGAGTCGCTGATCGCCGAGCGGCTGGACGTCACCATGGAGCAGGCCGTTGACGCGTGCCACTGGCTCTCGGGCCAAGGCTATTTCGTCGGCCCGTCATCGGGCGGCAACCTGACGGCCGCCCTGGAGCTCGCCGCGAGTCGACGATTCAAGGCCGTGGTGACGACCTTCAGCGATACCGGCGAGCGCTACCTCTCGACCGGTCTGTGGGATCGCCCTAGCGACTGTTAGCCCGCCCGGCGGGGCTTAAGCCATGCGACCGTAGACCTGCCCGAGCCAGTTGTTGACGATCGCTTTGCCGGTGTCGCCCCAGGTGTTTTCTAGCAGCGGAGCGACCGCCGCATCGGGGAAAGCCGGCACCGGCTCGCTCCGCCGTCGGGCCCCGAGGGAGTCCCGGCGGTGGGCGTCGAGCACCTCGATCGCCTCGGCGCTGAAGTAGTTTTCGGGGTAGGCCGGAAACTCCTCCCGTTCGCCACCGGCGAAGCGCTGGACCTCGCGCTTATATTCCTTCAGCAGGCTGTCGGTGTCGTATTCCGGGTGGCCCTGGAAGAAAACGAAGCGGAAACCGTCGGGGCTCGAGCCGAGGTGAAGGCCGTATTGCCGGCTGGTAACGAGCACGCGACAACCCGCGTCCTCGAGCTGTTCCGGAGTGACCTCAAACCGGTGGGAGCGCGGGGCGTCAAACCGGGTATTGACCTGCCGAACCAGCGGATGGGCCGGATCCACGACCCGGTGCGAGTAGACCCCCCAGCGCTTGGCCGGGCGCCTCTGTCGCTCAACGCCAAATCTGTGCTGGAGCACCGCATGGGACGCGAGGCATGAGCAGAGGACCGACTGGACGTTTTCCTCGGCCCACTCGACGATCTCGAGCAGCGGCCCGTAGAAATCCTCCTGCTCGAGCCGCGGCGACGCCGGGTTGGCGCCGGTGATCACCAGAGCGTCGAGTCCCGTGCGGCGGACCTCCTCGAAGCGCTCGTAGTGCGCGTCGAGGTAAGCCCTAGCGTCGGCGCCCCGGCTCGGCTCGTCCACCGTCATGGGATGCACGCGAATCTGCACGATCCGGTTGCAGGCGCCGAGCAGCCGCATGAACTGCCGCTCCGTCGCCCGCAGCGCCGCATCCGGCATGAGATTCAGCAAGCCGATATGCAGCTCGCGGATGTCTTGCCGCAAGGCCTGCTCGGGACTCAAGATCTCGTAGCCTTCGTTTCGCAGGCGTTCGAAGGCGGGGAAGGCGGAATGGGCGATGATCGGCATGCGGGGCTCCCAAACTCGTGAACGCTGAGCCTAGATCCTAGCCGAGCGCCGCGGGCGTCAGGGAACGGTCATAGCCCCCGGCGCCCGCGGTTCTTGTGGGTCCCCTCAGGGCCCAGCTTTCTTATGAGTCCCTTTGGGACTTGCCATCACGACCCGCAGGCCGGTCGTGCCCGCCGCCGCGGTCGCGGCGGAATCGCTCGGGCGTTCGGCGCTCGGGCCGGCGGCGTGGCCGGTGCCGTCTTCGGCGACGGCCCATTCGGCGACGTTGCCGTCGAGGTCGAAGACCATCGCGCCGTCGGGCTGGCCAGGGGAGCGCGTGCCGGTGTGGCTGCCGACGGGCTTGAGCAGCTCGACCGAGCTCGACTCCAGGCGCTCGGCGACCGCCGCGGCGTCGCCGGGGGTCGCGCGGTAGCCGAGCCAGGCGTCGAGGGTATTGCCGCCCTTGCCGGCGAGGCGCTTCGCTTCAGCGGCGGTGGGTAGACGCCACGCGTCGCCGGTCGTTTTCGCGAGCCACGCAACGTAGGCTTTGGCAGCCTCGAAGCTGACGCCGGCGACCGGCAGGTCTGGGGCGCCGTTCGTGGAGGCGTCTTTGCCGGTGGCCTGGAGGTAGGCCGCCCACTGGGCGCGGGTGACTTCGAAACGGCCGACCCGCAGGCCCGCGTATTCGACCGCTTCCGGCACGAGGTGGCCGTCGACCAGGACGCCGAGGCCTTGGGGGGTGGTCGCCGCCGCGGCTCTTTCAAATGCCGATTCGAGGGCGGAGCCCTTCGGGACCGACGAGGACTCTTCGACCGCCGTCTTGAAGAGGTGGCGATCGAACCACTCGAGATCTTCGTTGATTTTGCGGCGCTGGTGCACGATTTGCCGCAATCCGTGGGGCTCGCCGGGGTAAAGCAGCAGGCGGACGTCAGCCTTGCCGACCTGCTGCATGACCCGAAAGATCGACCAGCTCTGGTGGGGCGGCACGGCGCGGTCTTCCGTGCCGGTGTGGACGAGGCTCGGCGTGGTCACTTCCGGCAGCTTGAAGAAGGGCGACTTCTCGATGTAGTGGTCTAGGCGCTCCCACGGCGGGCCGCCGAAGTAGTAATTGTCGAAGCTGGCGCCGAAGTCGACGTTGGCCCAGTCGCTGATCCACTCGACGTCGGCGGCGCCGATGATGGCGGCCTTGTAGCGATCGGTGTGGGTGATCAGGGCCGCGGACAAGATGCCGCCGTTGGACCAGCCGGACGTGGCCATGCGGTCGGGGTCGACGAGGCCTTTTTCGATCAGCATGTCGACGCCCGACTCGATGTCGGGGATCTCCAGCTCGTAGTAGCGCTCTTTGATCGACTCCGCCCAGGCGAGGCCGTAGTTGCCGGAGCCGTGGTAGTTGACGCGGAAAACAAAGGCGCCGCGCTGCCGCCAGAGCGGCGTCGGGCTTCCCCAGGAGGCATCCCATGAGTTGCGGTCGTAGCCGGTGGGACCGCCGTGGATGTCGAGGATGAGGGGGTAGCGGCTGCCGGTCTCGTAGTCGAAGGGGTAGGAGAGCACGCCTTCGACCTCATCCCCTTCGGCGCCGATCCAGCGCACCACTTCGGTGCGCCCGGCCGGGCGCCGTGCGTAGGTCGCATTGAGGTGGCCGAGCCTGCGCTCCCCGACGAACGCGTCGCCGTCGACGGTGGCCACGAAGAGCTGGGGCGATCGGTCGCCGGTGGAGGAAAGGTAGAGGGCGGTCGACCCGTCCCGTGACGCCGTCAGCCGATCCATTTCGTCCGCGTGGGTACCGGTGAGCTCATTTACGGTGCCGTCGACGTGGAGCCGCGCCGGCTGGTAGCGGGCGCCGTCGGCAAGCAAGGTCAGAAGCGCGTCGCCGCTGACCTCAAAGCCGCGCCCGATGCCGCGTTCCCAGTTGGGGTCGACCTCGGTGGTCGAGCCGTCCTCGAGCGAGTAGCGGTGGACCTCGGCGACGGTGGCGTTGCGGTAGATGGTCTCGTTGGCCCGATCGTCGATGAAAAAGAGACTCTTCGAGTCGTTGCTGAAGCGAAGGTTCCGCGGCAGGAGATTCGAGCCCTCGAGGATCTCGGTGCGCTCGCCGGACGTCGGATCCACGAGGTAGGTCCTGGGCGGCACCTTGGAGTCAAAGGTAAAAGAGAGACTCTTGCCGGCGGTGATCACGACGTGCTGGCCGTTCGGCGAGACCGCGACCTGCTCGATCCAGTCCTCGTTCTCCGTCAGTCGCTTCGAGGTGCCGTCCAGGGAAACCTTGAAGAGGCGTACCGGCGGGGCGTCGCGCACGTCGTCCACGGCCACGGACGTATCTTTGGTGCGCTTGAGCTGCCGTTCGCGGGCGTCTGGATCCTCAGCTCGCTGGACGAGCAGCTCTTTGGCGCTCAGCCAGTGGACGCTGCCTACGCCGCGGGAATAGCCGGTGAGCGGCCGCGCTTCGCCGCCGGTGAGCGGCAGGATCCACACCTGCGGACCCTTCACTTTCGGCTTTCCGGGCTGCTCGCGCTCCACGATAAAGGCCACGTGCCGGCCGTTGGGGGAGATCGCCATGCCCGACGCCCGCTCGACGCCGCGGGTCAGCTGGACGGGCTCGGGGGCGTCGCCGCCAAGTCGCGCCATGAAAAGGTGGGCGACCGGCTTGAACTCCGGCGGGCCCTCTTCGCCCTCGCCGGCCGCGGCCCAGCCGGATCGAATCCAGAACGCCGCCGACCCGTCGTCGGTGAGCGCCATATCGCTGATGCGTTCGACAGTTAGCAGATCCTCCGTGGTCCACGGCTGGATCGGACCCGTCGCGTCGGGGGCGGCCCACGCCGTCGAGCTGACCAGGGCGATCAACGTCGCCGCGAAGCGCGGAAGAAGGCGCGAAGAGCGAAAGGAGACATCAAGACGAACCATCGGGCGACCTCACGTCGAAAGTCCCGGGCACCGGCGCCCGGAACGCGAGCAAACCATCGATTCCCAAGCAGGTCAACCGCGGTTTGCCGAGACGAGAGATCCGAGAGCAAAAGGCGCGGGCCCCGCCCGACGCCTATTCGAACGGGGCCCGCTTTTACGCAGCTCGATTCTGAATTCAGTCCACCTGCTCAAGCGCCTCGAGACGGGCGCGCAGGGCCTCTAGCTCAGCCCGCTGGAGCTCGAGCTCGGCGCCTCGGGCCACGGCGGCTTTCCGCTGCTCCTGGACGACCTTGGTGAGCACGGCCACGATATCCATCGAGGTCAGACTCCTGCGGTCGCCCATGGCGACCAGCTCCGGCACGTCTTCGGCGATAAAGCCGACGTAGGTCTCCCCGAGCTCGGCGCTGTAGCGGAACGTCACCGGCGAGAGTCCGTCGAGGGCGTTCTCGGCGTCCGCGGTCGACAGGTCGGCGATGTCTTGTTTCAAGGATCGGCTCGAGGCATTGGTCCAGGTGCCGCCGGAGGTGAGGTGGGCGCCGTTTGAGTGACGCAGCGCGTCGCCTTGGGCGTCGTTGCAGCCGATGCAGATATCGCCGCCGGACTCGATGAAGAAGCGCTCCGTGCCGGCGGTCCAGAAAGACAGCGCATCCGAACCGTTGCGGTAGATGATGCGACCGGCCTTGTCATTGTCGGAGTCGCCGAACCACATCTGGGCGTTCGCCGAGCCGTTGCCCGCGAGGATGGCGATGATCGACCCGTCGGTCTCGGCGCTATTGTTCTGGAAAAGCGCCATCACCGCGTCGTTGCTCGGATTGTGGGCTGAGCCTCCGCCCTTGATGTGCAGTGGCGCCTTCGGGTTATCGAACCCGAAGCCGATGCCGTTGGAGGTCAAGACCATGCGGTCGTCGCCGGCGTCCGCTTTGATCCGCAGCGGCAGCTGGGCGTTGTGGGTGGCGTCGCGGATGAAGAAATTCGCTTCGTTGGCTTCGATGTCCCAAATTTGCTTGGTGTATCCACTGGAGGTGTCCTGATAGAGGCGCACGGCCGGTCCGTCGCCGTTTTGCACGTGCAGCTGCCGCTCCGGGTTCGAGGTGCCGATGCCGACGCCGCCGCCGTCCTCGACGTAGAGCGCGTCGGCGCCGGCGCCCGCTTCAATCCGGAAAGGGTAGTTACCGGCCGTGGCGTCTTCGATACCGAGGAAGCTCAGGCCGTTGTTGTTGCTCGAGTTTGCGACGATCTGCCAATCGTTGCTCGGAAAGCTCGCGGTGCTCGAAGTGTCGTCGAAGTAGATGCGTAGGTTGTTTTCCCGGAGTCGGAGCGTGTCGAAGCCAAAAGCCTCGCTGTCGGTGCAGTTGCCGCCCAGGCACTGGCTGCCTTTGACGATGAGGTCGTCCTCGACGATGTCGGCTTTGAGGGCCAGATCCCGGTCCCCGGTGCCGATCGGCTCACTCGGGAATTCGACCACGCCGCCGGTCACCCGGAAGGTGCCGGTGAAGCGGTGCGACGCGGGCGCCCGCTCGCTGAGGGACCGGTTCGGCCGCTCGGCGTTGACTTCGAGTCCGGAGCGGCTTCCACCATCCGAGCCCAAGACGATGAGCTGCCACTTATAGAGCCCATCCGCGGCCGCGTCGGGCAGGGTGAAGGCGAGGGGTTCGCCGGCGAGGACTTCTGAGTCGGCGAGGTAGCCGTCCGGTCCGCTGACGGTGAGGCTGGCCTTCGCGAAGACGAAGTCCGTGCTGAATGCCGCCCCAGTGCCGAGGGAAACGGCCTCCACCGAATAGGGGGCGGCACCTACCTCTGGAAGGAAGACAGCGGTCGCCAAAAGGACCAAGCTGATGATGAGAGTCACGGAACCCAGTTGATGTCTCATATCGATTCTCCACGAGCTGAGAGATGGGCTGACGAAAGAAAAACAAGCGATGTCCAAAGGGCGAAAAACTTCCGGGCGGTGAGTCATCTTCGGAAGATTTTTTTGGCCGGCTTCCCGAGGAGGGATCGACTGTCCGGGAATGGGCCAAAAAGAATTCATTTGTCTGAATTTCTGGTCGTCGCAGGGCGCTCCGGGGTCTTTAGGGGTGGGCAAATAGACAAAATAGGTCGAAATGCGTCGACGGGTTCCCACTCTCCTCGTCCCCCGGTGATCGCAGCGCCTGAGGTCTGCTAGGGTTGTTCGGTGTCGAATTCTGAAAACACCGAGGTCAATATGAACAATGTCGGCGATGTCACTCGCCTGATTCTCGAGTGGCGCGGCGGTCAGGGCGAGGCGGAGGTCGGCCTTTTTGAGGCCGTCTACGGCGACCTCCGGAGGCTTGCGGCGTCGTATATGAGCAACGAACGCTCGAACCACACCCTGCCGCCGACTGCCCTGGTCCACGAAGCTTTTCTCCGCATGCAGCGGGAGAGCGAGTCCCTCGGACAGCTTGAGAATCGCCGTCACTTCTTCGCCGTGGCGGCGCGCGCCATGCGTCGGATCCTTGTCGAGCACGCGCGGTACCACGCCGCGGCGCGCCGCCCTTCGTCGCGGGAAGCGCTGCCGATCGACGAGCGGATCCCCGCCGACGCAGACGAGACCACCCTCTTGGAGGTGCTGGCGGTCGACGAGGCCCTCGACCAGCTGCGGCGGCACAGCGAGCGACAGGCGCGGGTCGTTGAGCTGCGCTATTTCGGCGGCCTCGAGGAGTCGGAGGTCGCCGAGCTCCTGGGCGTCTCCCGGGCCACCGTCACCCGCGAATGGCGGGTGGCGCGGTTGACCCTTAAAGAGCACCTCCGTCCCGGCCCGCCTCGCCCGGCGAGCGAAGGGGCCCCCTAGCCCAGAGTCACGCGATGACGCCCACGAGTTTCCAGCGAGTCCAAGAGCTGCTTGGAATGTGTCTCGAGGTCGACATCGCCCGGCGGCGGGCGCTGCTCGAGGCCGAGACTTCGGATCCGGAGCTCATCGCCAAAGTGCTAGATCTGCTCGAGGGTGAGGACGATAGCTTTCTCGGAGAGTCGCCTTGGCAGAAGCTCATCCGTCGGCGTCCTGTGGAGGGAGGAAGCGAACCGCCTGCGCTCAAGATCCCCGGCTATACGATCCGCAGGGTCCTGGGCGAGGGCGGCATGGGGCGTGTTTTCCTCGCCGTCGAGGAGACCACCGACAAGCGGCTGGTGGCGATCAAGATGATCCGGACGCCGATTCCGGATCCGGATTTGATCCGCCGATTCAACGCCGAGCGTCGGGCGATGTCGCGGCTTAATCATCCTTCGATCGCCCAGCTTTTTGGCGCCGGTACGACGGAAGACGGGCGGCATTTCGTCGTGATCGAATATGTCGACGGCCGCCCAATTCACCGCTACTGCGACGCCTCGACGCTCACGATCGCCGAGCGTCTTGAGCTCTTCGTCGAGGTCTGTCGCGGCGTCGAGCACGCCCACAGGCGCCAGCTCCTGCATCGGGATCTGAAACCGTCGAATCTGCTCATCGCCGTCCGCGACGGTCGGCCGACGCCCAAGATCATCGATTTCGGCATCGCCCGGGGCCTCGACCGTCCCCTGGGCGAGAACGAGACGGTGACCGGCGCTGTACCCGTCGGAACGCCGGCCTACATGAGTCCGGAGGCCCTCGGTCCGTGGGATCGGCGAGACCTGGATACGCGGACGGACGTCTACTCGCTGGGCGTCGTGCTCTACGAGTTGCTGACCGGCGTCCGCCCATTCGATCAAATCGGCCAGGATCTCGTGGACTGGCGCCGGATCTCTGCACAGGATCCTCCCCAGCCGAGTCGACGCGTTCGCCGGCTGAGCGAAGAACAACGCGCCGACACGGGACGGGCCCGCGGGACAGACGGCCGACGACTGGCGCGCCGACTCGAAGGAGATCTCGACTGGATCGTGCTGAAGGCGCTCGCGGCCGATCCGGAAGAACGCTACGGCTCGGCCGCCGCCCTCGCCGATGACCTCGAACGCACCTTGCGTCACGAGCCGGTCACCGCGAGGCCGCCGAGCCTGTCGGACCGCTTGGTGAAGCTCGGGCGTCGCTACCGGGCCGCCACCGCCCTCGCTCTGCTCACGGCGCTGGCGATCTTGACGGCCTCCGTCTTCACCACTATCGCCCTGGTTCGGACCCAGAAGGCGGAGGCCGCGGCCGTGGCGGAAGCCGCGGCGGCGGGCCAGGCCATCGATTTCCTAGTCGGCCTCTTTGAAGCGGCGAAGCCGGAGTCTGCGCAGGGCGAAGACGTGTCGGCGAGAGAGCTCGTCGTCTTGGGAGCGGAGAAGCTGCGGGGAGAGAAATTGCCGCCCCTCCAGCGGGCACGCTTGCTCCACACCCTCGGCGAGGTGCAGCTTCGCCTCGGCGACTACAGTTCCGGCCGGGACCTCGCCGATGAGGCTTTGGGCATCCGGGAGGTCCGTCTCGGGAAAACCCACGTGGAGGTCTTGGAGACCCTGGACCTCCTGGCGAACCTGGAGCGGCGCGCCGGCCGGCTCGACGAAGCCGAGCCCCACGTCGAGCGCTTGGTCCAGGCCAGGCGGGCGCAGGGGAATCCACTCGAGCTCGCCGCGGCGCTCAATACCCTGGCCAACCTGCGCTGGCGTCAGGAGCGGCTTGACGAAGCGGAAACCTTGCACCGGAGCGCGTTGGAATTGCGCATCAAGGTCCGTGAAGACCTCCGGCGTCAGGGTCAGAGCGACCCGGCCGTTGAGGCCGCGCTCTCCGCGAGCCTCAACAACCTCGGCGTGTTGCTTTGGTCTCTGAAGAAATTTGATGAGGCCGAGCTGATTCTCCGCCGCGCCGCCGACGAGGCCGAAGCGCGACTCGGCGCCGATCACCCCCGCGTCGCCGACCTTCTCGGCAACCTCAGCCTCATTCTCTATGAGGACCGTCGCTTTGAAGAGAGCCTCAAGCTCCATCGCCGGGTCCTCGCCATCCGTCGACGGGCGCTGGGCCCTCGCCATCCCGATACTGCGACGGCGATGGAGAATTTCGCTAACGCGCTGACCCGCCTCGGTCGTATGGACGAGTCCGAGCCTCTTCTGATCCTCGCACGCGAGATTCGTATCGAGGTGCTCGGGCACGACCACCCCCTCTCGAGCCGCTCCGCCCATAATCTGCGTAGCCTTTACTACCGGACGGGACGAACTGCCGAGGCCCAGAGGATCGAGCGATTGCACCCCCTCATCGAACCCGGGAATCCGCTGCGCTTAGAATGACCAGGCCTTCGGTATAGTAGGAAATGCTGTGGCAGAGGGATGGACGTCAATGGCGAGGAGATCATCGCCCCGGATGCCGAGACTCCGTGGTGTGAACTGGTCTGGATGCGCAATGCTCATCGTCACGCTGGTCGTGATGCTCTACCCGAGGCCGGCTTCGGCGGGGCAGGCCGAGGACCGTCAAGAAGCTTTGCGCACCGGTGATCGGCAGGCGTACTCCGCGATGCTTTCGATTCGCTCCGGCGCCCAGACCTTCGGGGCGGAGCTGGAGGATCGTGAGTCCGAGCTCACAAGCCCCTGGACGGAGAGCGACATCGACGAGGAGTTCGTGTCGTCGTCGATGTCGGGAACCGAGCAACACCTGGGCTTCGAGATCGAAGTCCGCTCCCCTCACGCCCGACGCCACGACGGCGCGGGCCTTGCGGAAGTCTTCCACGCGCGGCTCAAGGTCAGCGCTCCACCGGACGTCAAGTCCGCGCGGTGGGGGCTGATCGCGGCGGCCGTCGCCGTCATGCTCCTCTGCGCTGTGGCCTTCTGGGCGCGGCGCGCCTCGAAAAGGTCAGCGGTCGTCTACATCGGCACGCCCGCGGATCGTGCCGGACGCTAGGCGACTTAGTAGTTGTGCAGAATCAGATGGTCGTTGGAGCTGGCGAGGATCGCGACCACCCCGAGATCGGGCAGCACGACGAACCTCTGGTCGTACGGTATGCCGCTATTGGGATTGGCTCGGTCCAGCTCCACGGCGTTATCGACCCGCAGCAGGGTGCTTCCCGTATCCCCATCCTGGAGCGCCCAGCCCAGGCCCGTCGTCCGATTCGTGGGGGCTTTCTCTGAGCGCAGGATGATCTGATCCGTCCCGAGTGTGGCGGGTAAGGTGATCTGCAGTCTGAGGTCGATCAGCTCCAGCTCTTGGTCGAGAACGGTGAGTCCGGCGTAGAGTTTGGAGCCGTCGGCGTTTGGCAGCACGGCCCATGCGTCCAAGGCATTGGACTCGACAGCAATCTGTTCACCGTCGAACTGCAACACCACTGAGTCCGTGGCTGACGACGGTCCCCAGCCGGTGAAGACACTGCCGTCTGCCGAGGCTCGGAAGGTGAAGTTGCTATGTAGACCCGAGATATCCTCACGGTCGGTGGTCCCTAGAACTTCGAAGGTCTCAGGGTCGAAAAAGACCAATCCCACCCGGCTGGGCGATCGGAGTCGGCCGTAGGCTACGAGCGGGCCGTTGGAATCGCAGCCCATCGTCAGGCCGAGGATATTCCCGTTGAGGCTCGGTAGGTACGTGTCTTTCTCAGCGACTCGCTCGAAATCGGGTATCCACCATCGCCTCACCGGCCGTCCGCGGGAACCGGCCACCAGGATGTCCCGACTGGCGGCGAGATAGATATAGGGTCCGAAGCCCGGGAGTCTTTCGACGATCGACCCGAGGGCAGGGTCGATGACCACGATCTCCTTTTCACCGGGCAGGCCATAGAAGAGAAAGTCGCCGCTCACTCCGACGGCCATCGCCGTCGCGATGCCGCCCAGGGGGATCACGGTGGAGTCGTTGGCTGGGCGACCCGCGGGGGCGCCGAATCCCGAATAGTCAGGTTCGCGGTAGATGACGTTTCTCGGAGGAGCGGGCGGAGCCGCCTGTGGAGAAGGCCGGCGCGGATCGGTCGAAGCGTCGGCGCTGACCGCCTCCTGCTCGGATGAACCGTCCAGGGGGGGGAGGTGGGGCCGCAGCGCCCAGATGGAGAGTAGACCCGCGAAGAGCGCCGCCGCGATCGGCAGCGGTCGCCGCCAACCGGTCAAGGGAGCCGGGTGAAGTGCCCGGGCGTTCGCCGCAGGACCCGCGCTGGCCGCATCCAGGGACGTCTCGATCCGTCGCCAGTAGAACCACCAAAGCATGGCCGCGATCGCCGTCAAGAGGCCGGAGAGGGTGAGCTGCTTACCGAACGCCTCAAGGGCTTGCGGGGGCAAGCGCTCGGCCGTCGACGAGGCCCCGGGCAGCGAGGTTTGGGAGGTCGTCAGCATCCAATAGAGGCCGACCTCGAGAAGCGAAAAGATCATCAAATAGCTCAGCGACAGGCGACAAAAAGGGGCTGCCTCCCGGATCCGGGTGAAGATCATTCCGATACAGACCAGCGCCATCGATAGCTTGGCCGCGAAAAAGACACCGCCAAAGATCACCAGCCCGACGAGTCCGGACATCGATGGCGCGAGCTGCAACGAGGCCGTGAGGTCAAATCTCTGAATTTCAAAGTAGAGGAAGAACACCAGCATGAGGGCGAAGAGCAGCGGCTGCCCGACGAGCGACGGCGGCGGCGCCGGCGCGTGCGCGGCGCCGGTGGGCGGCTGCGTCGCGGTTGGCTGCTGGCGAGCTGCAGCTGCTTGAGCGTAGGCCGAAGTCGGCGGCGTGGCGGTGGATGAGGTCGAGACTTGGGGCGGCGCGGCCTGCGGTGACACGTGCGTCGTCGCGGTTGGCGCGACCTGGGGTGCCGCAGCGATCGGCGCGGCGGCCTGGCCCGCCTGTACGTGCTGCGGAGCACCGGGGCGAGCGGCAGCGGGTTGCGCCACCGGAGGCGGTGACGGGGCCGGATGCGTCACGGCGGGCGGCGCCGGGGAAGGTGGCCGCACGGCCGCCCTCGGCACGGCGTGGTGGGGTCTAGCGGCCGCCCCAGCTGGCGGCG